>JANMHH010000324.1:0-6215 GCA_031375065.1 Rubrivivax sp.
CCCACCACGACCAGCGCCGCAACGCCAGCGATCCATTTTGGGTTCACGAAGGAAGCCCTCCTGCTTCAGCCTGCCCCACCTGGGTTCAGCGCCGAGCCGCAGTGTAGGCAAGCACGTTGCCCGGTGGACAGGGTTGCGATGAAGCGCGGAAACCGTGTGACGAGTTGCAGGCGCTCCGGACAGTCCGGATCCGGACCACCGCAACGGCCCGCACCGCCGCTGGACGCGGTGTCGCCGGCCCCTTGAAGATGTCAGGCGTGTGACAGCAGTTCAGCGCGCACCCAGGCCTCCAGTGCGGCGGCCTCGAGCGGCCGACTGAACAGGTAACCCTGCCCGCGGTCACAGTCCAGTTCCAGCATCAAGCCTGCCTGGCCTTCGGTCTCGATGCCCTCGGCCACGGTGGTCATGCCCAGCGTGCGGGCCACGCGGATGGTGGCTTCGATCAAGACCCGGTGGTACTCCACCGTTTGCGCGTGCATGACAAAACTTCGGTCCACCTTGACCGTGTCCACCGGCAACTGGTGCAGGCAGGCCAACGAAGAGTAGCCGGTGCCAAAGTCGTCCAGCGCCAGCTTCACGCCCAGCGTCTTGAGCCGCCGCAGAACGGCCTGCACCTGTTCATCCTGGCCCGCCAGGCTTTCCGTGATTTCGAGCTGAAGCCAGCTCGGCTGCATGTCGCAGGCCTCCAGGATTTGACTCAGCTCTTCGACCACGTCGGTTCGTTTGAGCTGGGCCCGCGACAAGTTGACCGCCAGCATGGCCGGCGCCTGTTCGCCCAGCGTTCGCTTCCACTGCATGAACTGACTGCAGGCCTTGGAAAGCACGACGACGCCGATGCCGTCAATGAGGCCCGACTCCTCGGCCACGCCAATGAATTCCACGGGCGCGACCAGGCCCCGCTCGGGGTGGCGCCAGCGAACCAGGGCCTCCACGCCCGCCAGGCTGCGGTCCTTCAGATTGAGCACCGGTTGGTAGACCACAAAGAGCTCGTCGTTCTTGAGGGCGCGACGCAGGTCCTTTTCAATGCCCAGCGTGCGCACCACGCGTTCGTGCATGGAGTCGTCAAACACCACCCAACGACCGCGGCCGGCCCGCTTGGCTTCGTACATGGCCGTGTCGGCGTTGCGCAACACGTCTTCTGCGCTGGGCGAGGGCCGATCCACGCCCGGCTGCGCCAGGTGCAAGACCACCCCGATGCTGGCGCCCGTCTGCACGGGGGTGCTGTCAATGACGTAGGGCTCACCCAGCTCTTGCAACACGCGCTGCGCAATCACGGTCACAGTTTCGCTGTGGTTGACGCCTTCGAGCACGACCACAAACTCGTCGCCACCCATGCGCGCAGCCACATCGGACCCGGCGTCTTCCTGCGGCTCCAAGCGGGCCAAGGCGTCACCGGGTCGCAAGGCGTTGACCAGGCGCTGCGAGACCTGGCGCAGCAGTTCATCACCGGCCGCGTGGCCCAGCGTGTCGTTGACCTGCTTGAAGCGGTCGAGGTCCATGAACAACACCGCAAAGCCGTAACCGGCGTGGCGTTTGGCGTGCGCGATGGCCTTTTGCAGCCGCTGCATCACCGCCACGCGGTTGGGCAGTAGGGTCAACGGGTCGGTGTGGGCACTCAGGCTGAGCTGGTCCTGCAACTGGCGGCGTTCGGTGATGTCGTTCGAGACGCTGACGAACCCCGTCAGCACACCCTGCTCGTTGTGCAGCGGGCGCAGGTCAACGTCGAGCCAGACGGCACGGCCGTCGCGTGTGCAGCGCAGCAGCTCGCAGCGCAGGCCCACGCCACGCGCCACGGCATCGCGCAGACCCAAGGTTGCCAACGGGTCAGCGTCGCGTGGGGCCATGAAGTCGGCCGGACGCTGCCCCAGGACCTCGGCCAGCGGCCAACCCATCAACAGGCTGAAGGCGTCGTTGGCCCACTCGATGCGATCTTCGGCGTCGGTGATCAGAACCACCGCCTTGGTGTGTTCAGCCACCAGTGCCAGGCGTTGCACCGCGCTGGATTCCTGCTCGCGCCGTGCAATGTGTTGGCGCACGGCCTGTGCAGCCGGCTCCACCACCGCCAAGGCCAGCACACCCAGCAAGACCAACAAAGCGGCCATGCCCCACAGCAAGCGCCCGTTCAACTGTGCTGCGCGCTGCTCGGCCGCCTGCCGCAGGCCCTTCACCAGGCGCTCGGCCTGGGCTGCCGAAGGACCGATTTCGGCCAACACCGCCCGCGCGGCGGCCCGCACCTCGGCAACAGTGGGCTCGGCCGCGCGGTCCAGACTCAGCATCAATTCAGCCCGGTACCAGAGGCGCTCGCGGGCCGCCTGCCAGGCTTGCAGCGCCGCCTCCACCGGTTCGGCGGCCATGCCCGAGCGGCGGTCCTGGCGAATCAGCAGGTCTTCGAACTCCAGCGACCAGGCATAAAAACCAGCCAGCGTGTTGGCCAGGCCCATCTGGCGCTGCTGCCATGCGGGCCCGGTGTCGTTCTGCAGCCCGGCCTCAGCCGCCAGCTGCGCGGCCTGAAGCCCCAGCTCCTGGACCCACTTTCGCTGTGCGCCTGCGCGGTCGAGCAGTTCTGCATCCACCGAGCGCACCGATTCCAGCCGCAAGGTCAAGGTGCCTTGCACCACGACCGCCAGCGCGACCGCCAAGAACGCCAGGTACATGCCCAGGCGAACCCGCTGGACCGCCCGTGCATCGGCCTGGCGCGCAGTCGCAGCAGCCCAGGGATGCAGGACTTCGGACGTTGCGGCGGGTGGCGGGGCCATCGATCGGTTGCGGGCAGCAGGTGGCCGAGCACAGCAGGCTCGGGCTTGCTTCGTTATCGGCCGCTGCCGTTCGGCCTGAAGGCCGGGTGACCCACCACACCCGCCGCGGGCCGGCTCAGGCCAACGCGCCGGGTCCCCGCATCAACCCGTCGCGTGAGTGCGAGCCGATTGCCAGGCGCAGCACCAGGCCAGCACGCCGCACAGCGCAGCAGCCCAGAACACGCTGGCGAAACCCCAATGGGAAATGACCCAGCCGCCGCCGACGCCACCCAGCACACCCGACAGCCCATAGCCCAGCGTGGTGTACAGCGCTTGCCCGCGGCCGCGCAGCCGGTCAGGAAAGTAGCGCTGGATCAGGCTGATGCAAGCCGCGTGGTGGGCGGCAAAGGTCACGGCATGGGTCAACTGCGCCAGCAGCAGCACCGGTGCCCAGGCCCCGCCCCAGGCGGTGGCCACAAAGCGAGCGGCGGTCACCAGCGCCACCACCTGCAGCCAGCGGTGCGGTGTCAGGCGCGGGAACCAGCGGCCCTGGGTCCAGAAGAAGACGATCTCGACCACCACACTCACCGCCCACAGCGCACCCACCGCCGACTTGCCGTAGCCCAGTGACACCAGGTACAACGAAAAGAAGGCATACAGGCTGGTGTGGGCCAGCACGGTGAAAAAAATCGAGGCAAAAAACCAGGCCACGTCGGGCCGCTTGAGCACCGGCAACGCGGCCGGCGCAGCTTCGCCGTGCACGGCGTCTTCTCGGGTGGCGGGCAATCTGAAGGCCGCTGCCAGCAGCAACAGGTTCATGGCCGCAACAAAGGCCGGGAAGACGCCAATCCCAAAGCGTTCCAGCAAAACCCCGAACAGCGTGACCGCGGCCATGAAGCCGACCGAGCCCCAGACCCGCACGCGGCCGTAGCGTTTGGCGTCCATGCCGCCCTCGGGCGTTTGCAGCAGGTGGGCCAGCAGGGCCTCGTACAGCGGCACGACACCGCTGTTGGCCACAAACAGCAAGACCGTGATCAGCGACACCAGCAGCAGGAGCTGGCCGCTGTCCAGCGGCGGCAGTGAAGGCACCGCCAGCAGCGCCAGCGCGGCCAGCAGTGCGCCGATGCCCGCCAGTCGAATCAGTTCGACCCGCCGACCGCTGTGGTCGCCACCCCAGCTCCAGGCATAGGGTGCCACCACCCGCGTCCAACTCTGCAGCGACGCAATCACGCCAATGGCCAGGGTTGAAAATCCCAGGCTTTGAAACCACAGCGGCGCGTAGGGGTTGAACAGGCCGACCGCAGCAAAGTAGGTGAAGGTCAGCGCACCAAAGCGGCCCAGCAGTGGTGGTGGGGGGGGCGGCGACGACGGTGGTTGCGGCGCGGGTGGGGCCACCGGCGCAGCAGGCACAACCGTCATGGGGCCTTGTTGCTGGCCGCCACCGCCGGCACGGCCAACCGCACGTCACCGCACTGCGCACGATGCCGCAAGGCGTGGTCCATCAGCACCAGTGCCAGCATGGCCTCGGCGATGGGCGTGGCGCGGATGCCCACGCAGGGGTCGTGCCGGCCCAGGGTTTCAACCACGGTGGGCTGGCCCTGGCGGTTGATGCTGGCCTTGGGCGTGCGGATGCTGCTGGTGGGCTTGATGGCGATGCTGACCACCAGGTCCTGCCCGGTGCTGATGCCGCCCAGCACACCGCCGCTGTGGTTGCTGGCAAAGCCGCCCGGCGTCAGCTCGTCACCGTGTTCGCTGCCACGCTGCGCCACCACGCCAAAGCCGCTGCCGATTTCCACGCCCTTGACGGCGTTGATGCCCATCATGGCGTAGGCGATGTCGGCGTCGAGCTTGTCAAACAGCGGCTCGCCCAGGCCGACCGGCACGCCACGGGCGCGCACCTCGATGCGGGCGCCACAGCTGTCCCCGGCCTTGCGCAGCGCGTCCATGTGCGCTTCGAGTTGCGGCACCAGTGCCGCGTTGGGCGAAAAAAACGGGTTCAGCGGAATTTGCGCTTCGTCCACAAACGGGATCGATATCTCGCCCAGCGCACTCATCCAGCCCACGAAAGTGGTGCCGTGCTGCCGCAGCAGCCACTTCTTGGCCACCGCGCCGGCCGCCACCATGGGCGCGGTGAGCCGGGCCGAAGAGCGGCCACCACCACGCGGGTCACGCAGGCCGTATTTGCGCCAATAGGTGTAGTCGGCATGGCCTGGGCGGAAGGTGTCCAGGATGTTGCCGTAGTCCTTGCTGCGCTGGTCGGTGTTCTTGATCAGCAGACAGATCGGCGTGCCGGTGGTCAGGCCTTCACACACACCCGACAGGATTTCCACCGCATCGGGTTCGTTGCGCTGGGTCACGTGGCGGCTGGTGCCGGGGCGGCGGCGGTCCAGGTCGCGCTGGATGTCGGCCTCGCACAGCGCCAGGCCCGGTGGGCAGCCGTCGATCACGCAGCCAATGGCGGGGCCGTGGCTTTCGCCAAAGTTGGTGACGCAAAAGAGTTCGCCGAAGGAGCTGCCTGCCATGGGGCGATTCTATTCGGCGGCTTGGTGGTGACTGGAATGCGCCGCGACGCCATGACGACCGGTTGCGCCAGTGCGACTTCAGCTGCCCGGCACCGGCGTTCCCTCGGCCGGCCAGTCACGGATGTAGGCCTTGAGCATGCGGTTCTCGAAATCCTGCGCGTCGACCACGGTTTTGGCCACGTCGTAAAACGAGATCACACCCATCAGCGTGCGCTTGTCCAGCACCGGCATGTAGCGCGCATGGCGCATCAGCATCATGCGGCGCACTTCGTCGATTTCGGTCTCGGGGGTGCAGGTCAGCGGCGCGTCGTCCATCACCGAACGCACCGTGCGCGTGCCAATGGTGCCACCGTTGGCCACCACGGCACCGATGACCTCACGAAAAGTCAACATGCCCACCAAGTCGCCGTGCTCCATGACCGGCAGCGAGCCGATGTCGAGTTCGGCCATGGTGTTGACCGCCTGAATCAGGGGCTGGTCGGGCGGCACCGTGAAGAGCGTGTTGCCCTTGACGCGCAGGATGTCGGTGACTTTCATGGCGGTCCTTCTGTCGACACGGTTGCGGGCACTTCGAATGGCACCGCGACGGAAGCTCTGGCCCTGCACAGCGCGGTCCCAGAAGCAGCTGCAGTGCAGGACGAAGCGCAGGCAATATAGCCCACAATGAAGCTGTCACCACAGCCTTGAGACCCCCGATGGCAGGCGCTTCCGACCCCGGCTTCGACACCCTGGCGCTGCACGCCGGCGCAGCGCCCGACCCGGCCACCGGCGCGCGCGCGGTGCCCATCCACCTGAGCACCAGCTTTGTCTTCCAAAACAGCGAACACGCCGCCAGCCTGTTCAACCTGGAACGCTCGGGCCACGTCTACAGCCGCATCAGCAACCCGACCAACGCTGTTCTCGAAGAACGTTTGGCGGCACTCGAAGGCGGCAGCGGCGCCGTGGCCACCGCCAGCGG
>JANMHH010000338.1:0-44649 GCA_031375065.1 Rubrivivax sp.
GCCATCTACGCCATCTACAACCGCGCGCTGCGCGACGACCCGGCGCTGCAGGGCAAGGTGGTGCTGGAGCTGAAGATCGCACCCAGCGGCGAAGTCACCGGCTTGCGCATCGTCTCCAGTGAGCTGAAGGCCGAAGAGCTGGAAAAAAGGCTGCTGGCGCGCATCCGCAGCTTCGACTTTGGCGCCAAGGACGTGGACGTGATGGTGGTGACCTGGCCGGTGGACTTCTTGCCTTCTTGAAGGCGGGGCGGGGTTTGAAGGGCAGCCGCTGCAGTCTTGGGGCTCGCCCGCCCAACGCCCCCGTGTGTGACGCACCGGCTGCGGTGCGTCGGTCTGGTCGGTACTTGTCCATCGACAGGCGTTTTTGTCGCCGGCGAGTCAGGATGACTGCTGGCGGTCGGGCGGGCGGGCTCTTCGCGACCCATTTCGGTTGTCCAGGGCGTGGCGGTCGCAGGCGACTGGGGTACCCTGTTCCGCTCATGTCCTCCTTCGCCAGTCTTCGACTGGCGAATTCCCCCTTTACTTCGCTCCACAGGGCACCCCAGTCGCCCGCTCTGGCACTGGCGGTGGCGCACCGAGGAACGCCTCCACCGGGCGCCGCCTGCCGCGACCCTTCGAGGGCAGTCAACCTTCAGCACGAAGAACCGCTCATGGCCAACAGGGGCCTTTCACCGAGAGGTTCAGCGACTTCAGGCACACACCACTAACGATCTAAATGATTTATCTTTCTTTCGCCTGCCGGGCTTGAAGCTGGCCCTAACCACGACGCGATGCACCACTGTGCTGCCCAGTAGGTGGTCAAGATCCATAAGCTGGCCATCGGCAGCCCAGCGCCAAACTTGTTGGTGGCCAACAGCGCGTCGCTGCTCATGAACAGCAGCCCGCCCCAGGCCAGTACCGATCCTCTGTCTGCTTTGGCGCGCCAGACCACCGCCGCTTGTGCCGCCATGCTGGCCAAGGCCAGCACGTAGGCCACGACGGGGATGCGCAGGGCGCCAGGCACGCCGGGCCACAGTTGCGAAAGGATCAGCACCGCCAAAGCGCCATAGGCCGCAAACACCCACGGTGTGGCAGCGAAGCGCGCTGTGCGGGTGAAAGCCAGCAGATAGGCCAGGTGCGCCAACAGGAAGCTCACCAGCCCGGGCAAGAAGCCTTGCTGGGGCCACATCAAAAAAACGTCACCGGCCAGCGAGAAGCACAGCCCCGTCAAGACCCAGCGCCGCACCACGGAGGTGTCGTGCCCGCGTGGCCAGGCGTAGGCCATCACGATCAGCGTGGCCAGTGGCTTGAAGACGAAGTTCAGCGCCGGTTGGTTCAAGGCCCATGGTGCGGACGCGATGGCCAACAACGCGCTTGTTACCAGCGCAGCGGCCAGAACGCCGATGTTTCGAATGCTCGCCATGGTCATCAAGCGCCCGTCGTGGGCGCGGCCGCGACCTTGGCCGCCATCGCGTCGCGCAGCCGTTTCAGGCGCTGGCGCGGGTCTTCCTGCGTCTTGGCCTCGTCCAGCTTCATCTCTGCGATGAAGCGGCTGGGCACGCCCATCACCGTGTCGCGGCCCTTCTTGCGTCGGCGCAGCGTGCTGACGGCCAAGGTGTGCCGAGCCCGGGTGATGCCCACATACATCAGGCGGCGTTCTTCTTCCAGGCGCTCGCTGCTCATCTCTTCGTCACCGCTCTTGAAGGGCAGCAGACCTTCGTTGATGCCCACCAGCATCTCGTGCGGCCATTCCAGGCCCTTGGCTGCGTGCAGCGTGCTCAGCGTGACAACGTCCTGCTCTTCACCGCGTTCGGCCAGGCTGATGATGACGCTGATGGTCTGGGCCACCTGCAACACACTTTGGCGCTCGCTCTCGAAGGTGCCGCCGTCTTGGGTGATTTCGCCACCGCAGCGGCGCGCCATCCAGTCCAAGAAGTCTAGCACGTTGGCCCAGCGCGCGGCGGCCAGCTTTTCGCCTTCGCTGTCGTCGAACAGGTGTTGTTCGTAGCCGATGTCCTTCAGCCAGGCCAGCAACATCGCCTTGGCGTCTGCAGCGCCGGTGGTGTGGGCGGCCCGCTCTTGCAGGGCGTTGACGGTGCGGCCAAACTCGTGCAGCGCGTCCACCGCCTTGCCCTTGAGCAGGCTGGACAGGTTGGGCGAGAACAGCGCGTCGAAGAGGCTGACCTTCCAGGTGTTGGCAAACTCGCCCAGCGACGCCAGCGTCTGGTGGCCGATGCCGCGTTTGGGCGTGGTCACCGCGCGCAGAAAGGCCGGGTCGTCGTCGTTGTTGACCAGCAACCGCAGCCAGGCGCAGAGGTCCTTGATCTCGGCGCGGTCGAAGTAGCTCTGGCCGCCGCTGACCTTGTAGGGAATCTGCGCTGCGCGCAGTTTTTGTTCAAAGACCCGGGCCTGGTGGTTGGCGCGGTAAAGCACCGCAAAGTCGCTGAACTTCAGCGCCGCGCCGCTGCTGCCGGCGCCGCCAGCATGGCCTGAACGCAGGCTTTGAATGCGGGCCACCGTACGTTCGGCTTCGTGTTCTTCGCCGTCGCACTCCAGCAGGCGGATCGGGTCACCTTCGCCCAAGTCGGACCACAGCTTCTTCTCGAAGATCTTGGGGTTGCCAGCGATCACCGCGTTGGCGGCACGCAGGATGTTGCCAGTGCTGCGGTAGTTCTGCTCCAGCGCGATGACCTTCAGTGCCGGGTAGTCCTGCGGCAGGCGTTTCAGGTTTTCAATCGTGGCGCCGCGCCAGCCGTAGATGCTTTGGTCGTCGTCGCCCACCGCGGTGAAATCTTCGCGGCTTCCGGTCAGGGCCTTGAGCAGTTCGTACTGCACGGCGTTGGTGTCCTGCACTTCGTCGACCAGGATGTGGTGGAACTGCGCTTGCCACTTGGCGCGCGCCTCATCGTCGCGCTGCAACATCACCAGCGGCAGCTTGATCAGGTCGTCGAAGTCCACCGCCTGAAAAGCTTGCAGCCGCTCCTGGTACAGGCGCATCACGCGGGCGGCCACCCGTTCGTCGTCGTTGGCCGCGGCAGCGTCGGCACCGTCGGCGTCCAGTCCCTGGTTTTTCCACAGGCTGATGGTCCACTGCCAGCGGCGGGCCAACGCATTGTCGGTGCAGCCACCGGCTTCGCGGATGACGCCCAGCACGTCGTCGCTGTCCAGGATGCTGAAGTTGGGTTTGAGCCCCACCCGCGTGCCGTCGGCGCGCAGCATGCGCACGCCCAGCGAGTGAAAGGTGCTGACCGCCAGGTCCTTGGCGGCACGCGGCCCGACCAGTGCCTTGGCACGCTCGCGCATTTCCTGCGCCGCCTTATTGGTGAAGGTGATGGCCGCAATCTGCTTCGGCCCCAGCCCGTGCTGCAGCAGCCGCGCGATCTTGTGCACGATGACGCGCGTTTTGCCCGATCCGGCGCCGGCCAGCACCAGGCACGGCCCTTCCAGGTGGTGCACCGCCTGCATCTGGGCGTTGTTGAGGCTGGCGGGGGCGGCGGGCGGGTTCATGAACGTGACGGGGCCGCGGATGATAGCCAAGCCCGCCGGCTGGGCCACGCCCCTGTCAAGCAAGGGTCAAGCGGCAGTCAAGCCCGCATCAAGCGTTCATGAAGCCCAGGTTGCGTTCGATCAGGTTGAAGCCGGCCAGGTTGGGAAAGATGTCGGCAATTTGCGTGTCGCTCAGGCCGAACCAGCGGCCCAGCGTGGCGCCCAGCTGGTCCACCGAGGTGGTGGGCAACAGCGCGCCATTGCCCAGCTGGTTGGGGCTGCCGTCGAAGTTGTTGTTGTTGCTGTTCTTGCGTGCCAGCTGGGGAAAGGTGCCGTAGAGGTCGCCGCCCTTGACCGCGCCACCCATCACAAAGTGGTGGCTGCCCCAGCCGTGGTCGGTGCCGTCGCCATTGCTGGTGAAGGTGCGGCCAAAGTCGCTGGCCGTGAAGGTGGTGACCGCGTTGCGCGCGTTCAGCCCGCCCAGCGTGGTGTCGAAGTAGTTCATGGCGTGCGACAGCCTGGCCATCAGGTCGGCCTGGTTGCGGTTTTGCAGGTCATGGGTGTCAAAGCCACCCATGCTGACAAAAAACACCTGGCGGCGCGCGCCGGTGGCGCCGTTCATGCCGGCCTGGATCATGCGGGCCACCACCTGCAGCTGCTGCGCCAGGTTGTTGGCGGCCTTGGCACCGGTCAGCGGGTTGTCGTACTGCAGCTTGGGGTCGTTGTTGGCGTTGTAGCTGCCACTGGCGGGCGCGGTGCCAAACAGCGGGTCGCTGGCGGCGGTCAGGGCGGTGCGAAGGGTGCTTTCGGCGTCGATCGACCGCCCCGATACGGCGGCCAGGTCGCCCTCGAAGACGTTGCTGCTGCGGCCACCGCGCACCACGCGGTTGAGCGCGGCCGCCACCGAAGCCGAGCCGTAGACATTGCCGTTGTTGTCAGCCCCCAGGCGGATGGCGCCGCCTGTGCCCACCTGGTACTGCTGAACGTTTTGCCCGGCCAGCCAGATCGCGTTGCCCGAAGCCGAGACCGACGTGAAGACGCTGCGGGTGTTCATCGAAGCCACGATGTCGCCCATGCGCCCGCCCCAGCCGCGCGTGGCGCCTTCGGGCGCCAAAGCCTGCCAGGTGTTTTGCTGGTCGTTGTGCGAAAACAGGCTGGCCGGTTTGGGGTGGCTGCGCTGACCGTACTGGGTCTTGGTGGTGGGCCCGATCAGCGGACCGATGTTGGGCAGGATGGCCAGGCGGCGGTCGGTGTCGAACATCGTGCGCAGGCTGCCCATCACCGGGTGCAGGGCAAAGCTGCGGCCTGCGTTGGCACCCGTGGTGGTCAGCGGACTGATCGGCAGCACGCCGCCCAGCCGGGCCGGTGAACCCACGGCCGCGCTGCCCAGCGCCGCAACGCCCGGGGCCAGCAAGGCGATGGAGTCGGGTGCCTGGTTGCGCGTGGCCACATAAGCGTCCCAGCTGCTGCTGGCGGTGGCAGCGGCTGCGCCATTGGCCCCTTCGGTCGACAGCACCATGTTGTAGGCGTCGTTGCCACCAAACAGGAAGATGCAGACCAGGGCCTTGTAGTCGCCTGCGGTTTGCGCGGCAGCCGTGCCGGCGGCCAGCAGGTTCAAGGCGAGCGGGGCGCCGGCGCCGGCCAGCACACCCATGGCCGAGGCGTGGCGCATGAAAAGGCGGCGTGAAACGTCGAGTTGCTGCGCAGGCAGGCCGCGCTGCTGGAGGTAAGAAGGCTTGTTCATGAGGGTTTCCTTTGGCGCGGGCTCACTGCTGCACTTGGTATTCGGGCGACGCCACCACCAACAACAGCGCGGCGTTGACGCGTGAGCGTTTGGCGGCGTCCACCGTGGCTTGGTTGCTGCCGTTGCTGGTCAGGGCGGGGAGGGTGATGCTCGTCACCGCGTTGATGACCTCGGTGCGCAGCGCCGCACTGGTGTTGCCATAGGTCAGCTTGCCCAGCACCTGGTCGACCAAGGCCGCGGGGTCACCGGTCAGTGCCAGTTCGGCGCTCAGATTGGCTTGCAGGTCACGGCGGTTTCGCACCACGGTGCCCACCGTTCCGTTGAACGAGCCGACGCCGCTGGCGATGTTGTCGCGCATGTAGTTCACATAGCCCGCTGCGGTGGTCTCATGGGCAATCTGCATTTCAGGTGACTGCAGGCTGCGCGACGCCGCGCCGGTGCCTGGTGCCACGTAGCCGGGCCGGTAGAAGTTGAACACCGAGGGCGAGCGCATGGGGCTCTGGCCCAGCGCGGTGCCCGGGTTGTCGGTGTTGCCGACCCGGAAATAGCCGGTGTCGCTGCTGTGCGGGAAGGCGCGCATGTAGGCCGACAGCTTGAGCACCGGTTCGCGCACCTTGCCCGAGGTGTCCGAACGCGCCCGTGCCTCCGGGTGCATCAGCACCGCCTTGATCACGGCTTTCATGTCGCCCCGCACCCCCGAGCCGTTGTTGGCCCAGGCTCGGGAAACCGCCGTCACGTAGGTCGGGCTGGGGTTGCTGGTCACCAGGCGCTGGATCAGCTGGCGGCCGATGAAGGGCCCCACATTGGGGTGGGCGGCCAGGGTGTCCAGCGCCGTGCGCAGGCTGCCCGCAGGGTCGCTGAGGGATTGGGCGGCGATGGTGGCGCTGAGGAATCGCTTTTCCTCGGTGCTGTGGTACTGCGCATAGCCCAGCATCGGTTTGAAGCTGCGGTCCGGGTCCAAGTTGCCGTTGTTGCTGCCACTGGAAAAGCAGTTGTTGTCGGGCCAGTCGGGGCAGGCCCAGCTCCAGCCGGTGAAAACCTTGGCCAGGCCTGAGATGTCGGCCGGCGTGTAGGTGTCGACCGGGCTGCCACCCGTGGTGCGCGCGCTGCCGTCGTCATTGAGCTCGACTAGGCCAATTGAGAAGAGCTGCATGACCTCGCGTGAATAGTTTTCGTCGGGGACGCGGCCGGAGCGGCTGTCGGCTTTTTGATTGCGCAGATGGGACAGGTAGACGCCCATCATCGGATGGCGCGACACGTTTTCCAGAAGATCGCGGTAATTGCCCAGGCCCTTGTCGCCCAGCATGTCCAGCCAGGCCGCCACGGCGCGCGGGTTGTCGGCCACACCGCTGTCAACCATGCTGATGACGAAGATCTGCGACAGCGCAAACACGCTGCGCTGGCGCAGCTGGTCGGGGCCGGTGAGGGCTTGTTTCCAGAAGGTTTCGAAGACCTGGTCCTGGCCGGCGCTGTTGTTGGCGTTGGCGGCCCTGATCTCGGCGTCGCGCACATCCAGGTGCGTGCGGTGCGAGACCGCGGGCAAGGCGAACTGCTCGTCGATCCAGGCGGCGTAGCCCACGGCCATGACGCGGTCGACCTCGGCGTCCGTCGGGCCGAAGGTGGCCTGGGTCAGAAAGCGGGCGGCTTCAGCCCGGGTGGCTGGCTTTTCGACCACCGGTGCGGGCGGCGGAGCAGGGGCGACCGGGGCTGGGGCGCTGTCACCGCCACCGCCGCAGGCGGCCAGCAGGGCGGTCAGCATCAAGGCGCAGGCAAGGCGCCGGTTGGGCAAGAGGGTCACGGCTGGGCTCCTGGAATGAGAAAGGGCGGCGCTGGGCAGCGGCTCACCGCGCGCAGGGTCTTGGCTATCGAAGGTGATCGACCGGCCCGGCACGATCTTTAGCGAGAAAGGGCCTTGTGCGGCCCTTCCTTACGCATGGATGCGACTGAAACCCCAACGTACGCGAACCCGGCCCCCAATCAAGGGGTCCACAGCCCTCCGGCAACCCGCTACTGCAGCACCGGGGCCAGGCAACGCTGCGCGTCATGCATCGACATGCGTTGGCGCTCGGCCCAGTCCTGCAGCTGGTCGCTGCCAATGCGGCCTACGTTGAAATACTGCGCCTGGGGGTGGGCCATGTAGAAGCCGCTGACGCTGGCTGCCGGCGTCATGGCCATGCTCTCGGTCAGGGCCATGCCGATGTCGCCAGCGGCCAGCACCTTGAACATGTCGGCCTTGACGCTGTGGTCGGGGCAGGCGGGATAACCGGGCGCAGGGCGGATGCCGCGGTACTGCTCGGCGATCAACTCCGGGGCGCTCAGCTTTTCTTCGGGTGCGTAGCCCCAAAGCTCGGTGCGCACCCGTTGGTGCAGGCGCTCGGCAAAGGCTTCGGCCAGGCGGTCGGCCAGGGCCTTGAGCATGATCGCGCTGTAGTCGTCGTGGTCATCGGTGAAGATCTTGTCGCGCTTTTCAGCGCCGATGCCGGCGGTCACGGCAAAGAGGCCGATGTAGTCCAGCGGTGCGTCATTCGTGCCGGGCGCAGCCTTGGGCGCGATGAAGTCGGCGAGGCTGCGGTTGGGGCGCTTGACCCCTTCGACCACCGGGCGCTCGGTCTGCAGACGCAAGGGGTTCCAGCGCAGCGCCACTTCGGTGCGCGATTCGTCGGTGTAGACCTCGATCGTGTCGTCGTCCACCGTCGCGGCCGGCAGCAGTGCGATCACGCCGTTGGCCTGCAGCCAGCGGCCTTCGATCAGCCGCTGCAGCAGCCGCTTGCCGTCGCTGAACACACGCTGGGCTTCGCTGCCCACGACCTCGTCGCGCAGGATGTCGGGGAACTTGCCCGCCAGGTCCCAGGTCTGAAAAAACGGGCCCCAGTCGATGCAGGCCGCCAGCTCGGCCAGGTCGTAGTTCTTGAACACGCGCCGACCAATGAAGCGCGGCTTGGGTGGTGTGTAGCCGGCCCAATCCACCGCCTCCTTGTTGGCGCGTGCCGCGGCCAAGGTCACCAGCGGTGTGGCCTTCTTGTTGGCATGCTGCTCGCGCACGCGGTCGTAGTCCAGCCGCAGTTCTTCGATGTACTTGGCGGCGCGTTCATCCGACAGCAAGTCACTGCACACGCCCACGCTGCGCGAGGCGTCGGGCACATAGACCACCGGGCCGTCGTAATGCGGCGCAATCTTCACGGCGGTGTGGACGCGGCTGCAGGTGGCACCGCCAATCAGCAGCGGTGTCTGGCGGCTGCGGAAGTAATCGTCGCGCTGCATTTCGCCGGCCACGTGTTGCATCTCTTCCAGGCTGGGCGTGATCAGGCCGCTCAGGCCGATGATGTCGGCGCCTTCGAGCTTGGCTTTGGCCAGGATGTCCTGGCACGGCACCATCACGCCCATGTTCACGACTTCGAAGTTGTTGCATTGCAAGACGACGGTGACGATGTTCTTGCCGATGTCGTGCACGTCGCCCTTGACCGTGGCGATGACGATCTTGCCCTTGGCCTTGGCTTCGCCGCCGCCGGCAATCAAGAGCTTCTTTTCTTCTTCGATGTAGGGCAGCAGGTGGGCCACCGCGCTTTTCATCACGCGCGCGCTCTTGACCACCTGCGGCAGGAACATCTTGCCTTGGCCAAAGAGGTCGCCGACCACGTTCATGCCGGCCATCAAGGGGCCTTCGATCACGTGCAGCGGGCGTCCGCCGGTGGCCCGGATGGCTGCCCAAGCTTCTTCGGTGTCCTGGGTGATGAACTCGGTGATGCCGTGCACCAGCGCGTGGCTCAGCCGGGCATGCACATCACCCGCGCGCCAGGCCAATTTGGCGGTGTCGTCGATGGCCATGCCCTTGGCCGTCTCGGCCACTTCCACCAGCCGCTCGCCCGAGTCGGCGCGGCGGTTGAGCACCACGTCTTCAACCCGTTCGCGCAAGGTGGGCTCGAGGTCGTCGTACAGGCCCACCATGCCGGCGTTGACGATGCCCATGTCCAGCCCGGCCTGGATCGCGTGGTACAGGAAGACGGTGTGAATGGCCTCGCGCACCGGGTCGTTGCCACGGAAGCTGAACGACACGTTGGAAACGCCGCCACTGACCTTGGCGCCGGGCAGGTGGGCCTTGATCCAGCGCGTGGCCTCGATGAAGTCAACGGCGTAGTTGTTGTGTTCCTCGATGCCGGTGGCAATGGCAAAGATGTTGGGGTCGAAGATGATGTCTTCGGCCGGAAAACCCACCTCGTCGACCAGGATGCGGTAGGCCCGTTCGCAAATCTGCGTCTTGCGCTCGAAGGTGTCGGCCTGGCCCTTTTCGTCGAAGGCCATCACCACCGCGGCCGCGCCATAGCGGCGTACCAAGGTGGCCTGGCGCTTGAATTCGGCAACGCCTTCCTTCAGCGAAATGCTGTTGACGATGCCCTTGCCCTGAATGCACTTCAAGCCGGTTTCGATCACGCTCCACTTGCTGCTGTCGATCATGATCGGCACGCGGGCAATCTCGGGCTCGCCGGCAATCAGCTTCAGAAAACGTTCCATGGCCGCGGCGCTGTCCAGCATGGCCTCGTCCATGTTGATGTCGATGATCTGGGCGCCGTTTTCCACCTGCTGGCGGGCCACGGCCAGCGCGTCCTCAAAGCGACCCTCCAAAATCATGCGCGCAAAGGCCTTGCTGCCGGTGACGTTGGTGCGTTCGCCGATGTTGACAAACAGCGAACCGGCGCTGATGTGGACGGGCTCCAGGCCCGACAGGCGCATGGGTTGGACAGGGTGGTTGGCGGCAGTCAAGGCTCAGCTCCAGCAATGGGAGTGAGCGCCGTTGCAAACCGCGTGTGGGCTGCGGTGCCCCAAGCCTGGCAGGTGGGCCGGTTCGGCCGCCTGTCGCAACGCTCCTTGGGAAGGAGCTGAATTCTATCGGCTGTGGGACGTGAGCTGGGCCAGCGGGCCGGCCGCGCTGATGCCCAATCCTGCCGGTTTGGCTTTGGCCGTCGGCGGCGTCTGGGTGGGGTCTTCATCCAGCCCTGCTGCAGCGGCTTGCGCCAGCGGCGCCACGCCCGATTCGCCCTTTTTCATGGCCACACCGACGGCCAGAATGTCGATCACCAGAAGATGCAGGATGCGGCTGACCATGGGCACCTGGGTGGTCACGTCTTCGACGTGGTCGATGATCAGGGCCACATCGGCCTTGCGGGCCAGCGGGCTTTGGCTGGCGGTGATGGCCACGATGGCGGCGCCGCGGGCGCGAGCCGCATCGGCCACGGCCAGCAGGTCGTTGATGTGACCGCTGCTGCTGATGATGACCACCACTTCGGTGGGCCTGAGCAGGTTGGCCGCCAGGACCTGCAAACGGGGCTCGGTGTAGCTGGCGCTGGGCACGCCGAAACGCAAGAACTTGAACTGCGCGTCGTCGGCCACCACGCGGTAGTGGCCGACGGCAAAGAAGTCGATGCGCTCGGCCGCGGCCAGCAGGTCGATGGCACGCGCCAGGGCGTCGCGGTTGAGCTGGTCACGCACCTGCAAAATGGCGCTGGCGGTGTTGCCCAGCACCTTGACACCGAGCTCCAGCATGCTGTCCTGGCCGGTGACCTGGGTGTGCGTCAGTGGCACGGTGGCCGACAGGCCTGAAGCCAGGCGCAGTTTGAAGTCGCTCAGGCCTTCGCAGCCCAGGCTGCGACAAAAGCGGATCACCGTGGGCTGGCTGACTTGCGCCGCGCGAGCAATCTCGGCGATGGGGTCGCCCAGGGCTGAGCGAGGGTGAGCGAGCACGTGGTCGGCCACCCGACGCTCGGCGGGCGACAAACCTTCGAGTGAGCGCTGGATCTGACTGAGCAATGCCGAGCCCTGGTCGGTCTTGAGGCTGCGCAATTGCCCAGCCAGGATGGCCGACACGCCAGTGAAGGTGGCGTGTTCGGCGGTGATGACGTAGGTGGGAATGCCCTTGACGTAGTCCGTGAAGCGGCCCTTGTCTTCAAAGCGCGCCCGAAAAGGCGAACGGTCGAAAAAAGTGCCCAGGCGCGGCACGATGCCGCCGCCGACGTAGACCCCCGACAGGGCGCCAAAGGTCACGGCCAGGTTGCTGGCGGCGGTGCCCAGCATGGCGCAAAAGGCCTCGAGCGCTTCAACGCAACAGCGGTCCTGGCCGGCCAGCGCACGGCGGGTGATTTCAGGCGCAGCCAGCGTTTCCGGTGACAGGCCGGCCTCGGAGCGCAGCGCGCGGTGAATCAGTTCAATGCCCGGGCCCGATAGCAGGCGTTCGTGCGACAGGTGCGGGTACTGCTGCATGCCATAGCGCAGGATGGCGATTTCGCGGTCGTCGCGCGGCGAAAAACTGGTGTGTCCGCCTTCGGTTCCCAAGGCCACCCAACCGTCGGCGGCAGGGATCAGGCCGCTGACGCCCAGGCCCGTGCCTGCACCCAAAACGCCCAGGACGCTGTTTTCGCGCGGACTGCCACCGCCCACTTGGCGGCGTTGGCCCGCAGACAGCCGCGGCAGCGACATGGCCAGCGCGGTGAAATCGTTGACCACCACCAAGGACTCAAAGCTCAGGCGGTGGCGCATTTGCTCGATGCTGAACTTCCAGTGGTAATTGGTCATGCGCACGTCGTCGCCCTCGACCGGGTTGGCGATGGCGATGGCGGCGTGCTCGATGTGGCCCACGCGGCCTTCTGGCAGTCCCGTCAGGTAGCTGGAAACAGCGGCTTCGAAGTCGGCATGGTCGGCGCAGCGCAGGGACGCCATGTGCTGGAACACACCGGGCGCGGTTTCAATCGTGAAGCGGGCGAACGTGCCGCCGATGTCGGCAAGCAGGCGCGGGCTGTCGAATGGCGTCATGGGCAGAGTCCTGGCGGCTTGGCGCGGGCGGGTCAGAATGGTGCTTCGTGCGCTGTTCGCCATTGTGCTTGAGGTGGCGGGTCCGCCGGGGCGGGGGTCAGCGGCGGCTGGTTGTAGCTTGACTACGAAGTGAAGGCCATCGGCGGCACGAAGCGAAAGCTGAATGGAGGCATGCAGGTCTTTCTCTTGTCCCGGGCTTGTAGTTTTGCTACCGTTCGCCAGCGGCAAGTCGGTCTGGCCACCGGCCATGCCGTGGGCAAACAGCTTGGCCAGAGGCTTTCGATGACACAGGATTCCCCGCTGCTGGGCGGGCTGCGATGAACGACACGCGTTGCGCTTTGGCACCCCAGGTGCCGCTCGGGACAGAACTTTTGCGGCCCTGGCTGCTGGCCGACATCGGTGGCACCAACGCCCGTTTTGGTTGGGTGGCGGGTGACGCACCCGATGTCCAGCATGTTCACACCTTGCCGACCGCAGGCCATGCCGGGCTTGTCGAGGCGGCCAGCGCCTACCTGGGCCGGTTGAGCGCCAGCCTGGGCTCCGCCTATCAATCCCCGCACGCAGCCGCGTTTGCAGTGGCCACGGCGGTGGGCACCGATCAGATCAACTTCACCAACAACGGCTGGAGCTTTTCGCGTGAGGCCACGCGGCAGGCGCTGGGCTTGAACGAGTTGCTGATCTTGAACGACTTCGAGGCTCTGGCCTTGTCGCTGCCGCACCTTCGAGAGGACCAGGTCCGCCGCATCGGGCCGGTTGCCCCACCCGCCCAGACGGGTGCCATGGCGGTGATCGGGCCCGGCACGGGTCTGGGTGTCGCAGGCATCGTTGCAGCAGGGGGCGGCTGGGTGGCCGTGCCGGGTGAGGGTGGGCATGCGAGCCTGTCCGCCGCAGATGACTTTGAAGCGGCGCTGCTGCAGGCCGTACGGCTGGACTTTGCGCACGTGTCGGCCGAGCGTTTGTTGTCGGGCATCGGGTTGCCGGTGCTTCACCGAGCGGTGTCGCGGGTGCTGGGCCGGGTGGCGCCACCGCTGCTGGCGGCAGAGGTCATCGTGGAACGTGGCCTGACGGGGCAAGATGCCGATTGCAGTCGGACGCTGGATGTTTTTTGTGCGCTGCTTGGCAGTTTCGCCGGCAACGTGGCGCTGCTTTTGGGTGCGCGCCGCGGGGTCTACGTCGGCGGGGGGATCGTTCCGCGGCTGGGCGAGCGCTTCTTTGAGTCGGAGTTTCGAAACCGGTTCGAGGCCAAAGGGCGCTTCAACGACTACCTCCGCGCCATCCCGACGCTGTTGATCACCGACACGCTGGTGGCGTTGTCGGGCACCCGCGTGGCGCTGGAACAGCGGGCCCGCCAACTCACCTGATTCGGGATGACCCGGCACGCTGGGACAGTGGCTTTGTGACGCCGGCGTTTGAAGTCGCGGGCGCGTTTGCTCCACCGCTCAAGGCCGAGAAGCGCTGAAAAGGGCGTTTCTGGCCACCTGCGTGATGGCCGCCACGCCGGGGTGCGTGATGCGCCGCTCCACCGAGATGGCGTAGAAGTCGTCCACCAATTCGTCGCTGCGGCCGATCACCTGAACACCGTACTGGGCCGCCGTCTCGTCTTCAACCACGCTCGGTGTCAGGAAGATGCCGTCCCCATGGCGGCCGAAGGCCTGCATCAGGGCACCGTCTGAAAACTCGCCCACCACGCGGGGGTGCAATTGATGGCGGGTCAGCCAGGAGTCCAACTGAGGCCGCACCGACGAACTGCCGCCCGGCACCAGCATCGGTGCGTCGTTCAGGCAATCGGGAAATGCGCCTTGAAGGCGCGCAGCCAGCGCCGGCGCCGCAAAGAAACTCATCGGCGAACTGCCCAGCTTGTGGTTGAAAGCCTTGACGCTGAGTCGGTTGGTCAGTGGTTCGTCCGAAATCACCATGTCCACACGGTGCAAGGCCAGCTGTGCCATGAGATCGGGAAACTGGCCCTCGCTGCAGATCAGGCGAACCGGTTCGGCCAAAGTCAGCGCCGGTTCCAGCAGTCGGTAGGCCACCGACTTGGCCACCGCATCCTCGATCCCCACGCGAAAGTCCTGCACCTGAACGCCGGGGCCGCGGCGCTCACGCAGCGCCGTTTCAAGCTCACCGCCCAGCGCAAAGATCTCATCGGCATAGCGCATGGCCACGCGGCCGTCGTCGGTGAGCTCGAGCTTGCGCCCGGCTTTGCGAAACAGGTTTCGACCCAGCCGCGACTCGAGCAGCTTGATCTGGGCAGACAGGGTTTGTGGCGTGGTGTGCAGCTGCTCGCCGGCCTTCACCACCCCGCCGGCCCTGGCGGCGACCCAGAAGTAGTGCAGGTGCTTGAAGTTTATGATGCGCTTTATACGAAGTAAATTGAATTAATTATCGAATTTACGCGAAGTGAACAAGTCCCTACATTGCGTCCTGTTGTATCCCTCACCCCTCATTTTGGAGAGTGTCATGCGCATGAGTACCAAAGGCCGTTTTGCTGTCAATGCCTTGATCGACCTGGCTTTGCGAGAGTCGGCGGGACCTGTGGCACTGGCCTCCATCAGCCAGCGGCAGCAGATTTCCTTGTCCTACCTCGAGCAGCTTTTCAGCCGCCTGCGCCAGCACGGCATGGTGGAAAGCACGCGCGGACCCGGTGGTGGCTACACCCTGGGGCGCCCTGCCGAGGACATTTCGGTGGCCCAGATCGTCACTGCGGTGGATGAGACTCCCAACGAAAGCAGCGATGAGGTGCGCAACCTCGGCCTGTCCAGACCGCTGTGGCATCGGCTCAACGCCGTGATGATGGAGCACATGGCCTCCATCAGTTTGCACAGCCTGGTGCAGGAGCAGCGGGCGGCCGGTGTGGACGTGGAGCCGCGGGCGACCCGGCGCCCGCTGGTCCCGCAGGTCACGGCCAAGCCGCCACGAACCTTGGCGCCGAACTCGGTGTTTGCTTTCGGGCGTTCTTTCGCCTGATCACGGTCCCTGGCGCCCCGACCAGCTGCCTGGGGCAGATGCCGAGGCGGCTGCGAGCTGGCTGAACGCCGGACTGCAGCCGCCAACGTCCATGTACGGACGGTCCGCCCCAGCGAGCCGGCGGCCCGGCTCCTACTTGTAGAGCACCTGCGGCAGCCACATCCCAATCGCAGGAAACATGTACAGCAGCGCCAGCGCGAGCACCTGAATGCCCATGAACGGCATCATGCCGGCGAAGATCTGGTTCAGCGTGACATGCTTCGGTGAGACCCCCTTCAGATAGAAGGCGGCCATCGCCACGGGCGGGCTGAGGAAGGCCGTTTGCAGGTTCAGCGCCACCAGCAGGCCAAAGAACAGCGGGTCCACGCCAAACTTGGGCAGCAGCGGAATGAAGATGGGCATGAAGATCACGATGATCTCGGTCCACTCCAGTGGCCAGCCCAGGATGAAGATGATGAACTGGCTGAGCAGCAAAAACTGCAGCGTGGTCAGGCCCAGCGACAACACCCAGGCTTCGATCAGTTCCTGACCGCCCAGCAACGCAAAGGCGGCCGAAAAGATCGACGAGCCGACAAACAACCAGCAGACCATGGCGCTGGTCTTGGCGGTGAGGAAAGAGGACTCTTTCAGAATGCCACCCAGGTCGACCAGCGTCTTGGCCACCGGATTGGACCTGTGGGTGCTGCGCGCCGACACGTAGCGATAGGCGCCGGCCAGAACCAGGCCGCCAAAAGCACCGACGGCGGCCGCTTCGGTGGGTGTGGCCAGACCAAAGACGATCGAACCCAGCACGGCCATGATCATCACCGCCAGCGGGAAAAACGACGACAGCAGCATCTTGAAGACTTCAAGTCGCTGCCAGCTCATCAACCAGCTGACCAGGCCCAGGCTGCTCAGGCCCAGGCCGAGGACCACCCAGTACCAGGTGGGCACGGGCAGACGCGGCGCTGGCGCAGTTTCAGCGGGTGCCGCGGTGGCTGCCGTCGTGGTTGCGGGTGTGGTTGCGGGTGTGGTCGCGGGTGTGGCCGCGGTGGCCACCGGTGCCGAAGCCGTTGCCGACCCTGCGGCTGCGTTCTGCCCCAGTTCAGCCGGCGGTTCTTTCAGGTCGCCGCCCGCTGCGGGCGGTTCTTGCAGTCCACCCGATTCCTTGGGTGGTTCTTGCAATCCGGCAGACGCCATCGGCTTGCTCTCTTCTGCACCGATGGCGCCCCCGGCCTGTTCCAGGCCGGTGGTGTCAACCACCGCGGCAGGCGCAGTGGCGCTCAGGTACAGCGCGGCCAGGACAGCCGCGATGCTCAAAGCCGGCAGCAACGCCACCATCAGCTGCGAAGCCACTTTGCCGCGCTCCAGGGTGGGCAGCCGCAAGCCCGCAAAAAGGCCCGCCAGGGCGTTGTCGCTGCGCGCGCTGAGTGTTTGCGACAGGGCTGGCAGCGGCACCATGCGGTCGGCCGCTGACAGCGGTGGCGCCAGATGCGGCTTCCACTTGGCGACGATGATCACGTAACCGACATACAGCGCCGCCAGCATGATCCCCGGAAAAAGCGCGCCCGCGTACAGCTTGACCACCGAGACACCCGCCGTGGCGCCATAGACGATGAGCAACACCGAGGGTGGAATGAGGATGCCCAGACACCCGCCTGCGGTGATGGCACCGGCCGCGAGCTTGATGTCGTAGCCCGCACGCAGCATGGCCGGCAAGGCCAGCAGGCCCATCAGCGTGACCACCGCCCCGACGATGCCGGTGGCCGTGGCGAAGATGGCGCAGGTGACGATGGTGGCCACCGCCAAGGCGCCGGGTACACGCGCCAGCGACAGGTGCAGGCTCTTGAACAGCTTTTCGATCAGGTTGGCCCGCTCGACCAGGTAGCCCATGAACACGAACAGCGGAATGGCGATCAGCACGTCGTTGGACATCACCGAGTAGGCGCGCTGGACCATCAGGTCCAGCACCTGGCGGGTCGCCAATTCGGGGTTGCTGTTGCGGTAGGCCAACCAGGCGAAGAACATGCCCATGCCCATCAGCGTGAAGGCAGTTGGAAAGCCCAGCATGATGGCCACCACGATCAACGCCAACATCAGCAGGCCCAGGTAGCCCATGTCCTGGCGGGTCAGCTGGCCGTCGAAAAAATGGCTCCACGGCATGAACGTCGCCACCGTCGCGACGATGATGGCCATCAGCGAGAAGCCGAACCAAAGCTCTTTTTTGATCTTCACTTGCTGCTTCCTTGCTGCACCACCAGGCGGTCCAGTGCGTCGATGTCGTCGTCCTTGACGTGAACCATTTCCTTGAGCTTGCCAACGTCAACTTCCTCGACATCGTGCTCACGGGGTGGCCATGCGCCTTTCTGGATGCAGATCACGCAGCGGATGATTTCGACCAAGCCCTGCAAAAAAAGGATGCCGCCGGCCAAAGGCAGCACGGTCTTGAAGTGGTACAGCGGCGGACCGTTGGACGTGATGCTGGAGTGCTCGTTCATGGCCCAGGACTCGGCGGCGAAAAAGTAGCCGGCGTAGGTCAAGGCGAAGACGCCCGGCAGGAAGAAGACGATGTAGAGGATCAGATCGATGGTGGCCTGGGTGCGGGGCTCGAAAAAGCCGTACAGCACGTCACCGCGCACATGCCCGCATTTGGACAGCGTATAGGCGCCCGCCATCATGAACAGGCTTCCGTACATGATGATCATCACGTCGAAGGCCCAGGCGTGCGGGTTGTCCAGCACATAACGCGAGAACACCTCCCAGCTGATCAGCAGTGTCAACGAGACGATCAGCCAGGCAAACGCCTGGCCTGCGAAGGTGCTGATCTTGTCAACGGTCAAAAGCAGTTTTTGCATGACGCGGTCCACTCCAAAGAAAACAGCCATCCGGAAGACCCGGATGGCTGGTCGCTGCCGTCAAAAGGCTCTTCAGCCCTTTTCAGGTTCAGCTCTTGGCGCCAAAGAAGTGGTTCACCGCCATGCGACGGCTGACATAGGTGTCTTGGTCCCACTTCACGGCGCGCTCGGCAAACGCTTTCTGGGACTCCAGGACTTCCTTGAAGATGGGGTTCTCAGCCGACTTCTTGACCAGGATCTCGCTCCACAGCTTGAGCTGGGTCTGCAGCACCGCGTCGGGGGTCTTGTAGAACTTGACCTTGTCTTTGGTCTGCAGCTCGATGTAGTCCTTGGAATAGCGGTCGATGGCCTTCCAGGACATGTCGGCCGAGGCCGCTTCGACGGCGCCAGCGATGATGGCCTTCAGCTTGGACGGCAGGGCGTCGTACTTGGGCTTGTTGAACATGATCTCGAAGGTCTCGGCGCTTTGGTGGTAGCTCTGCAGCATGCAGACCTTGGACACATCGGGAAAGCCCAACAGGCGGTCGGAACTGGCGTTGTTGAACTCGGCGCCGTCCAGCAGGCCTCGGTCCATGGCGGGCACGATTTCGCCGCCAGGCAAAGCATTGACCGCGGCGCCCATGGCGGTGAAGAGGTCAATCGCCAGGCCGTTGGTGCGGAACTTCAAGCCCTTGAAGTCTTCGGCCTTGGTGATGGGCTTCTTGAACCAGCCCAGCGGCTGGGTGGCCATCGGGCCGTAGAGGAAGGACTGCACCGTGGTGATGCCGATCGAGGCATACAGCTTGGCCAGCAGCTCTGCGCCACCGCCGTACTTGTGCCAGGACAGCAGCATGTTGGCGTCCATGCCGAAGGCGGGGCCTGAATTCCACAGCGCCAAAGCGTTTTGTTTGCCGTAGTGGTAGCCCAGCACGCCGTGGCCGCCGTCCAGCGTGCCCTTGGACACGGCCTCGAGCAGACCAAAGGCCGGCACCACCGAACCCGCAGGCAGCACTTCAATCTTCAGTTCGCCGCCGGTCATGTCGTTGACCTTCTTGGCAAAGTCGCCGGCGTATTCGTGGAAGATGTCCTTGGCTGGCCAGGTGCTCTGGAAGCGCATCGACGTGGTCTGCGCCATCGCGATGTGCGGTGCGACCATGGCACCGGCGCCGACGGCGCCGGCAGTGGCGGACTTCAGGAACTGGCGGCGCAAGGCGGCTGGTTTTTTGGCGGACTCGGTCATGACTTGTCTCCGGGAGGGGTGGTGTGGCGCCGGTTCGGATCAGACATCGGCTGCGCCTTTGACTATTGGCTGCGAAAACCGCCGCAGGAACCCGGTTTAACCCGAATCGGCGGTCAGAACAGTTTCACCTGAAACCGACTCAATCGGCCTCGTGCGGCGCAGGTCTTTCACCGGCGACCTCGCAGCAGCCGACCGCAGCGGTGCAAGCGGCGGCAACCCCGTCGCGGCAATCAGCGTCGCAGGCGCCCCTCGACCTGGACCAGGAGCCCGATGCGGTTGCCGATCAAGGGAAGCCCGAAGGTGGCGCCGAAGTCGCTGCGCAGCAGCTGACCTTCAAAGTCACCGCCGCAGATTTCGTCGTTGCTGGCGCTTTCCACGCGGCACGAAAAGCGGCGTGCCTTGAGCGACAGGGCCTGGCTGATACCGCGCAACGTGAATTCGCCCCGGACTTCGGCCACCGCCTCGCCTTCAAAGCGAAACTGACGCGCCACGAAGAACGCTTCGGGATGGTCGGTGCTGGCCAAGAGATCGCTCTGGCGCAGCCGGGCGTTGAAGACCGGTGTTCCCGTGTCGACCTGCGCGGTTGGAATGCGCAGCGCAACCTCGCCCCGCCGTTGTGCCCGGTCCAGTGTGACTTCGCCGCTGATGGGCCCGAAGCGCCCGCGGGTGGTTGAGGTGCCGAAATGAAGCACCTCAAAGGTGACAAAGCTGTGGTTCGGGTCCAGCTGGTAGGTCGCAGGACCGGCGGGCAAGGTTTGCGCCTGCGCGGGCGGCACGGCCGCTGCGACACAAGCGAGAGCGGCAAACGACAAGGCGGTCAGTTTCATGGCGTGATGGTGACCCAAAGTGAGGTTGGCCAGACAGCCGGGCCAACCTGCCATGTCGTCGAGGGCAACTTACTGCTTGATCGCCTCGACCTGAATCACCAGGCGCACGTTGTCGGGCGCCACGGCCGGCATGCCGTAGCCGATGCCCCACTGGCTGCGCTGGATGGTGGCCTCAAAGTCGCCGCCACAGACCTCGCGCTTGAAGATCGGGTTGGTGTAGCAATTGAACAGGTTGGCCTTGAGCGTGACGGGATGGCTTTTGCCCAGCAGCGTGAGGGTGCCTTCGACCGCGCTGACCTTGTCGCCGGCAAAGACGAACCTGTCACCCACGAACTTGGCAACCGGGTGCTCGGCCACGTTGAAGAAGTCCTTGCTCTTCAAATGGCCGTCGAAGGGTGCCACGCCGGTGTTGATGGAGGCCATGTCGATGCTCAGTTCGACCCGCCCGGTCTTGGCTGCGCGGTCGAACTGGACCGTGCCTTCTTTTTTGTCCCAGCGCCCGCGGTTGGTGCTGGTGCCGAAGTGGCTGATCTCAAAGCTGACGAAGGTGTGGGTGGGCTCGATGGTGTAGGTGGCGCTCTGGGCTTGTGCTGCGCCAAAGGTGAGCAGGCATGCGGCAGCCGCAACGAAGGTCTTCATGGGTGACTCCAGGGTCGGTTGAAAAACGGAAAATGAAAAGGGAAAGTTGCTCAGAGCGGCGCCAGGCCGGTGAGCACCAGCTTGAAGCGCACCACGATGTCATTGGCCAGCATCGAGGTGTCAGCCCACTCGGCTTCGCCCACCTTGAACTCCAGGCGCTTGATCGTGAAGCTGCCGCTGGCGGTGCTGCTGCCCGCGGCCTGCGTCACCTGCACCGGCACCACCACGTCGCGCACCGAACCTTTGATGTTGAGCTTGCCCGCCACGTCGAACTTGCCTGGGCCAGCACCCTTGATGGCGCCGGACTGGAAGGTGGCCTGCGGAAACTTGGGCACGTTCAGCCAGGTCGCCTTGGGCACCTCGGCGTCGAGCTCGGCGCTGCCAAAGCGGGCGCTGCCGGTGTCGATCGAAAAAGCCACCGAACCGGTCTCGGGCTTCTTGGGGTCGAGCGTGATCTGGGCGCTGAACTTGCTGAACTTGCCGTCCACCGGCACGCCCATCTGCTTGGTGGTGAAGCCGATTTCACTGCCGGCGGCCACCAGCTGGGCAGGCTTGGGCTGGGCCAGGGCCGGTTGCCAGGCGGCACCCAGGATGGCCACAGCCAGGGTCAGAACAAAAAGGTGGCGAGAGCTCATGGTCGGGGTCCGGTGGGTTCAAGGTTGACGCGAGTTCGACGTGAAGGCAGCATGCGTTGCAGCAGCGTGTCGCGGTCGATCAAGTGGTGTTTGAGGGCAGCGGCCACGTGCAGCGAAACCACGCCACCCAAAGAGTAGGCCAGCCAGTGGTGCAGCGGCTTGAGGCTTTCGGACAGCTCACGGTTCACGGCCACCCAATCGGGCAGCGGCACAACGCCAAACAGCACGATGGGGAAGCCAGCCGCCGAGCTGTAGGCCCAGCCCGACAAGGGCACGGCAAAGAACAGGATGTACAGCGCCAGGTGTGCGCCGTGGGCCGCCCGGCTTTGCCAGGCCGGCATGGGCAGATCGGCCGGTGGTGGATGGCGCAGGCGCCACAGCAGTCGTGCGGCCGACAAGATCAGGATCACCACGCCAGCCCACTTGTGCCAGTTGTACAGGCGCAAGCGGGTCGGCGAAAAGGGCAGGCCGGTCATGTACAGGCCCACCGCCAGCGAGCCCAGGATCAGCAAGGCCAGGAGCCAATGCAAAGCCATGCTGACGGGGTTGTAACGGGTGGGGTTCATCGGGGGTGCATTCACAAGGGCTGGATGTTGGGGCCAGGTCAGGGCCGCGACGTTCAAGCTTTTTGACAGAGGCCGACAGGACTTACGAATGCAAGTCCAGGTTTGGACGCAAACCCCGGGCGGTGGGCGGTGGCCAGGTCTGCCCTGGGCGGTGGTGAGCCCGTGTCGCTTGCCCGAGCGCACCGAAACCGCTGTTCTTGTTCAGGATCGGCGCGTCAACAGTGTCAACAGCGGGGACAGCAGGTCGGCGGTGGCGGGCTCCATCAGGCGGTGGCGCAGCGCAAAGTCCAGCGTCACCAGCGCGGCGTCCACCGTCATGCCGCTGCCTGCCGCTGCTTGCAGCGCCTGCTGCACGGGCAGGCAGTCAAAGCCAGCCACTTCGCCGTCCTGGTTGACGGGCTGCAGATGGGCCGGCATCGGGATGTCGAAGGTGTGCAGGTCTTCGAGTTGCAGGCCCTCGGTGATGTCGCGGTGCAAGCGCAGCACCCGGCCTGGCAGCGCCAGCTCAACCTGTTGGGGGCTGAGCCCCGCTTCTTCCCAGGCTTCGCGCACCAGCGCCTGGCGGGGGGACTGGCCGTCGGCCACCCCGCCGCCAATCAGGTTGTCCAACAAGCCGGGGTCGGTGGCTTTGCTGGCCGAGCGGCGGGCAATCCACAGATGGGTGGGGCGGCCCTGTGCGTCGGCGACATAGCCATTGGCGTGTGCGCCCAGGGTCAGCGTGCCCCAGAAGCGGCAGGCTGCGCGCTCGGTGCTTGCCAGGCGTTCGCCGGTCTGGGGGTCGAAAAGCGCAAAGAGCTCATCGCGCCAAGCGCGCACCAAGCCCAGGTCCCGCAAGCGGGCGTTGATGGTGGCCAAGGCGGCGTCACGGTCCTGGGCCATGAGTTCAACTTGCTCGGCGTCCACACGCAGCCAGGTTGGCCACGCGGCCAGGGTTTGCAAGTGATTGCGGTCCACCGAGCCGACGGCGCGGCCATCAACAACAAAGGGCACGCGTCGGCTGGCATCGCGCCGCCGGGCGGCGGCCAGAGCCTGCCAGCTCACGAATTCAGCGGCGCAAACTCGGCGAAGAGGTTTTGTGCCTCCGCCAACTGCGACAGCTTGACGTAGGTGCAGGCCTGGCCGAAGGCGGCCCACATGCGGTGCACCTCCGGGTGCTCGTGCGCGGCTTCGATGGCTTTGGCGGAGGACCATTCGAACACCTCCACCAAGGTGCCGTCGGCAGCCCGCAGGCTGTAGGGCTCGCGCTGGGTGGCCAGGCCCAGGCGGCGCAGCGCCGGCACGTGGTCGCGCACCAAGGCCAGCAGCGCCGCCTCTTGGCCGGGCTTGGCCCGGTAGCAAGCCATCACGGTGCGTGGCGCTTCGGCAGGGGCCGGGCCACCGGCCGGCTGCCCCGTTGCAAGGGGTGAGGGTTGCGGCGTTGAGGTCATGGTGAGGCTCCCGTCACGTGGGGACGGGGGCCATTCTCACGCTGCTTTTTGCAGCGCGCCAGTGCGCCAACGCTGCATCAAGGCATCCCACTTCGGGCGCGCGGCCAGCAGGTGCCGTTCCTTGACGTGGCCATAGCCTCGAATGTCCTCAGGAACACGGGCGATGTCCACCGCCAACGCGCGGTTGTCCGCGTTCAGCTTGGGCAGCAGTTCTTCAATGCAGGCGCGGTACTCGATGATCAAGGCGCGCTCCGCCTTGCGCTCTGCGGTGCGGCCAAAAATGTCCAGCGCTCCGCCGCGCAGGCCCTTCATCTTGGCCAGCAGGCCAAAGGCGCTGCGCATCCACGGGCCAAAGGGCTGCTTGAGCAGTTCGCCCTTGTCGTTCTTCTTTGCCGTGAGCGGGGGCGCCAGGTGGTGCACCAGCTTGTAGTCGCCCTCGAACATGCCCGCAATCTTGTCGGTGAAGGCCTTGTCGGTGTGCAGACGTGCCACTTCGTACTCGTCCTTGTAGGCCATCACCTTGAACAGGTAGCGGGCCACCGCCTCGCTCAGGCCTGTGCCACCCAACGGCGCTTCTGCAGCCTGCACCTTTTCGACAAAGGCCTTGTAGCTGCTGGCGTAGGCGGCGTCCTGGTACCCGGTCAGGAAGTCCACCCGGGTGGCCACCATCTCGGCCAGGCCCGGCTTCTTGACAAACTGGATCACCGCCTGCGCCTTGAACAGCGCTTGCACGGCAGCCAGGTCGTGCGCGCAGCGACGGCCCCAGTCAAACGCGGCCTTGTTGTTGTCGACCTGCACGCCGTTGAGCTCGATGGCGCGCGTGATGGCCGCCAGGCTCAAGGGGATGCGCCCCATCTGCCACGCGTAGCCCATCATCAGCGGGTTGGTGTAGATGCTGTCGCCCAGCATCTGCACGGCCACCTGCTCGGCGTCAAAGGCGCCCACCAGCGCGTCGCCCACGCTGGCGCGGATGGCGGCTTCGCAGTTGGCTCCGGGCGCCTTCCAGTCGGCGTTTTTCACAAAGGCCGCAGTGGGTGTGCCGTGGGTGTTGAGGGCCACGAAGGTGCGCCCCTGCTGCATCACGGTCAGCGTGTACTTGGCCGCGCCGACGATGCTGTCACAGGCGATCACCAGGTCGGCCTGCGCGGTGTCGACCTTGGTGGTGTGGATGGCCTCGGGCCGGTTGGCGATCTGGATGTGGCTCCAGGTGGCGCCGCCCTTTTGTGCCAGGCCGCCGGCGTCTTGCGTGACCACGCCCTTGCCTTCCAGGTGCGCGGCCATGCCCAGCAGCTGGCCGATCGTGATGACACCCGTTCCGCCCACGCCACCGACCACGATGCCCCAAGCCTTTTCGGCCAGCGGCAGGGCAGGTTCGGGGATCGGCGGCAGGCCCGTGACGTCACCCCGGGTGGCCTTCTTCGGCTTCTTCAGCTGGCCGCCTTCGACGGTGACAAAGCTCGGGCAGAAGCCCTTCACACAGGAGTAGTCCTTGTTGCAGCTGTTCTGGTTGATGCGGCGCTTGCGGCCGAACTCTGTCTCGATCGGCTCCACGCTCAGGCAATTGCTTTGCACGCTGCAGTCGCCGCAGCCTTCGCAGACCAGCTCGTTGATGACGACCCGCTTCTCGGGGTCGACCATCTTGCCGCGCTTGCGGCGCCGCCGCTTTTCGGTCGCGCAGGTCTGGTCGTAGATGATGGCCGTGGTTCCCTTGATCTCGCGGAACTGGCGCTGCAGCGAGTCGAGCTCGTCGCGGTGGTGCACGGTGACACCGGCCTCCAGCTGTCCTTTCAAACCCGGACCGTCGTACTTCTCGGGCTGGTCGGTGACGATGATCAGCTTGGCCACGCCTTCGGCGAGCAGGCTCTTGTGGATCTGGATCACGCTGTGGCCTTCGGGGCGCTCGCCAACCTGCTGGCCGCCGGTCATCGCCACCGCGTCGTTGTAAAGCACCTTGTAGGTGATGTTCACGCCAGCCGCGATGCTCTGGCGGATGGCCAGGATGCCGCTGTGGAAGTAGGTGCCGTCGCCCAGGTTGGCAAAGACGTGCTGGTCGGTGGTGAAAGGCGACTGGCCCACCCAGGCCACGCCTTCGCCGCCCATCTGGCTGAAGGTGGTGGTGCTGCGGTCCATCCACACCGCCATGTAGTGGCAACCGATGCCGGCCAGCGCGCGGCTGCCTTCGGGCACGCGGGTGCTGGTGTTGTGCGGGCAGCCGCTGCAGAACCAGGGTGCGCGTTCGCCGGTGTCGGTCTTCAGCTCGATCAGCTGCTGCTCGCGCGCCGACAGCACGGCCAGGCGCTGGTCCATGCGGCTGATGATGTCGGCCGGCACGCCCAGCTTCTTCAGGCGCTTGGCAATGGCCTTGGCGATGATGGCCGGCGTCAGGTCGGCCTTGGCGCGCAGCAACCAGTTCTGACTGGGGTTGGCCATGCTCCATTCGCCACCCGTGCCATCGCCTTCTTGCTCGTCGAACTTGCCCAGCACGTTGGGGCGCACGTCGGCGCGCCAGTTGTAGAGCTCTTCCTTGAGCTGGTATTCGATGACCTGGCGCTTTTCTTCGACGACCAGAATCTCCTGCAGGCCTTGCGCAAAGTCGCGCGTGATGGTGGCTTCCAGCGGCCACACCACGTTGACCTTGTGCAGGCGGATGCCCAGGTTTCGGCAGGTGTCGTCGTCCAGACCCAGGTCGTTCAGCGCTTGGCGGGTGTCGTTGAAGGCCTTGCCGCTGGCGATGATGCCGAAGCGATCCTGCGGCGTGGATATGATGTTGTGGTTGAGCTTGTTGGCTCGCACATAGGCCAGGGCCGCGTACCACTTGTAGTCCATCAGCCGGGCTTCTTGCTCCAGCGGCTGGTCGGGCCAGCGGATGTGCAGACCGCCCTGCGGCATCACGAAGTCCTCGGGCAGGATGATCTTCACGCGGTCGGGGTCGACGCTGACGCTGGCGCTGCTTTCCACCACCTCCTGGATCGTCTTCATGCCGCTCCACACGCCGCTGAAGCGGCTCATGGCAAAGGCGTGCAGGCCCATGTCCAGGATGTCTTGCACGTTGCTGGGGAAAAACACCGGCAGGCCGCAGGCCTTGAAGATGTGGTCGCTTTGGTGGGCCGCGGTGCTGCTCTTGCTGACGTGGTCGTCGCCGGCGATGGCAATCACACCACCGTGCTTGGACGTGCCGGCCATGTTGGCGTGTTTGAAGACGTCGCTGCAGCGGTCCACGCCCGGGCCCTTGCCGTACCAGATGCCAAAGACGCCGTCGTACTTTTTGCTTTGCGGATAGAGATCGAGTTGCTGCGTGCCCCACACCGCGGTGGCGCCCAACTCTTCGTTGACGCCGGGCTGAAAGACGATGTGGTTGTCGGCCAGGTGCTTCTTGGCCGCCCACAACGCCTGGTCGTAGCCGCCCAGCGGGCTGCCGCGGTAACCGCTGATGAAACCACCGGTGTTCAGGCCGGCCACCAGGTCGCGCTGGCGCTGCAGCATCGGCAAGCGCACCAGCGCTTGCACACCGCTCATGAAGGCACGGCCGGCGCCCAGGCTGTACTTGTCGTCCAAGGTGGCGGTTTCCAGGGCCTTGCGGACGGACTCGGGCAACGGTGCGTTCATGTCGGGGCAACTCCTGGCGCGGATGGGCTGAAGGGCTTGAGCGCGGATGGGCTTGGGGGCGTCAGGGCGTAAGGGCTCTGGGCTGGGCGGCAGTTTAGGCAATGCGGCCCTGCATGTCTTTTCTTTTGATGCCCGTTCAGGCATGCTCTGCGCAAGGTCCTTGCTCCAAACTACGAGATTCACAACGAATGACGCTGAAGAAGCCGATATTGGGGAAAACCACCGCATCAGGCGCGGGTCTCACGGCGGGTTCAACCGCTGGCTCTGCTGCTGGCTCCACCGCGGACACCGCCGACCGCCATGGCTCGGCACTCGACCGCTACGACCTGGCCATCCTGCAGGCGCTGCAGGCCGATGCCCGCTTGTCCAACGCCGAGTTGGCCTCCCGCATTGGCCTGAGCGCGGCCCCCACCTGGCGTCGCGTCAAGTGGTTGGAAGAGCAGGGCTACATCACCGGCTACCGCGCCGAGATCGACCGGCGCAAGATCGGCCTGGGCGTGCTGGCCTTTGTGCGCCTGGACGCCGAGCGCAACAACAGCGAAAGCACCCGCGAGCTGGAAGACGCCATTCGCGCACGGCCCGAGGTGGTGGCCTGCCACTACATCAGCGGCGCGGGCACCTTTGAGCTGCACGTGGTGGCCACCGACCTGGACGCCTTCTCGCGCCTGGCCATGGACGTGCTGTTCAAGCTGCCCAACGTCAAGGACCTGCACACCAGCTTCAGCCTGGGTGAGGTCAAGGCCGGCGCAGCGTTGCCGCTGCAACACCTGATGCCTGCAAGGTGACAACCACCCAGCCAAGCGCGCCACGGCGGGTTGAGACTGGGCTCTTGCAGCCCAGCGGCCCCGGGCGGCTCCTGGCGGCGTTGGCTGCGCAGGTGCGCTACCCTCACGGTTGACGGGCCGCCTGGCCCGGCCACCACGGGCCTTCAGTTCTGCTGTTCATGAACCGATTTGTCGATCTGCTGCTGACCACCGAACCGGTGCAGCGTGTCCGTCTGGCCCAAGCGGGCCTGGCCATGTTGGTGATGGGCACCGGCGTAGCCGCCATGCTTTATTTTGTCTGGGTGGGCGTGGCGCCGGCCGGGCCGGTGCAGTGGTGGGCGGCGATCACGCTGCTGGGCATGGTCTGCTTCTTCGGACTGATTCGAGGCGGTTGGTCGCTGAAGTTGAGCGACCCGGCGCTGACCGTGCCGCAGATGCTGTTCGCCCTGACCAGTGGCGCAGCCGCCTACGCCTTGCTGGGCCCCGGCCGCGGCGCGGTGTTTCCCGTGGTGATGGTGGTCTTGATGTTTGGCATGTTTGTGGCGTCACCGCGCCAGATGCGCTGGCTCAGCGTCTACGCGGTGCTGCTCTTCGGTGCCGTGATGGCGCTGATGGCCACCCAGAATCCGCGCGCTTACCCGATGGCGGTGGAACTGGGCCACTTTCTGTTGGTGGCCACCATGATGCCGGCCACCTCGATGCTGGCCGGTCGGCTGTCGCGCATGCGGCACCGCTCGCGACTGCAGCGCGCCGAACTGGCGCAAGCCCTGGCCCGCCTGCGCGAGCACACCACGCGTGACGAGCTGACCGGTTTGATCAACAAGCGCCACATGCAAGAGCTGATGGACCAGGAACACCAGCGCTGCATTCGAAGCGGGCAGAGTTTTTGTCTGGCGGTGCTGGACATCGACCGCTTCAAGCCGGTCAACGAAACCCATGGCTACACCGTGGGTGACGCCGTGCTGCGCGCGGTGGCCCAGGAAGCCCAGCGCCATGTGCGGGTGTCGGACATGCTCAGCCGCTGGGGCGGCGAAGAGTTTGTGCTGATGATGGGCGACACCCGTGCGGCCCTGGCGCGCGGCGGGCTGGAGCGGCTGCACCAGAAGGTGGGCGCGCTGCGCATCCTGCACGGCACCGCGGCGGTGGGCATCACCCTGTCGGCCGGCCTGGCCGAGCACCATGCGGGCGAATCGGTGCTGCAGACCCTGGCGCGGGCCGAGCGCGCGCTGCAAGAAGCCAAAGACCAGGGCCGTGACCGGGTGGTGGTGGCCGCATGACGGGTATGGCTTGACAGCGGCCGGCGGGCGCCTGCCCCTTCGTCACTTTCTGTTGGCATTGATGGTGGTGGCGGTGTGGGGCACCAACTTCGTGGTCATCAAGCTGGCCCTGCCCACCCTGCCGCCGCTGCTGTTGGGTGTGTTGCGCTTCAGCTTGGTCTTTGTGCCGGCGGCCCTGTTCTTGCCGCGGCCCGCCGTGCCATGGCGCAAGCTGGCGGCCTACGGCGTGCTGATCGGCAGTGGTCAGTTCGGCTTGCTTTACCTGGCACTCGACGGCTTTATCGCGCCGGGTCTGGCATCCCTGGTGGTCCAGACCCAGGTCTTTTTCACGATCGGTCTGGCCATGGCCGCCGACGGTGAGCGGGTGCGGTCGCACCAGTGGGTGGCCCTGCTGATGGCCACGGCCGGCATCGCGGTGATTGCCATGAACACCGGCGGCGACATCTCGCTCACCGGCTTGGCCATGGTCCTGACGGGCGCCTTGTGCTGGGCCGGCGGCAACCAGGTGGCGCGCAGCATGGGGCGGGTGCAGATGCTGGGCGTGGTGGTCTGGTCCAGCCTGTTTGCCTTGCCGCCTCTGCTGGGCCTGTCGCTGTTTTTTGAAGGCCCGACCCGCATGGCGCAGGGTTTGATGGCCGCCGACGCCACGGTGTGGGCGGCGGTGGTCTGGCAGGCGCTGGGCAACTCTCTGTTTGGCTATGCCGCTTGGGGCTGGTTGATGGCGCGTCACCCGGCGGCGACCATTGCGCCCCTGGCGTTGTTGGTGCCGGTGTTTGGCATGGGCGCATCGGCCTGGTTCTTGTCCGAGTCCTTGCCAGCCTGGAAGCTGACCGCCGCCGCGCTGGTGCTGTCGGGTCTGGCGCTCAACCTGCTGTGGCCACGGGCCCGGTCAACGTGAAGGTGAAACACCGATGTGGTTGCTGATTCTGGAAGCGCTGGCGGCTTTGGGGCTGTTGCTGTTCATCGTCTGGTGGACGATGTTTTCGGGTCGTCGCAAGGGCGACCGCGACGATTCACCACCCAAGCCGTGACGCGCTGCACGCCGAGCGCCACGGCATGGCGCCGGGTTTCAGGTCGACGGCGGCTTGAGAAAACTCAGCGGATCGGTGCGCAGGCGCCGCCCGATGGCGGCCGTGATGCGCGAGCGGTCTTGCACCTGGACCCCACGCGACCGCAGCGCCACCTTGAAGGCCAGCCAGAAGCTGACGCCCAGGTTGAGCACGCCGGTGCAGGCGATGCCCGCCACACACCACCAGAAGGCCGACTCGAACAGCAGGTCCCAACCCAGGGCGCCCAGCGCGGCGGCCAGTTGGCCGGTCGACAGGGTCACGTGCCGAACATCGATCGGCAGGCCGAAAAACGCGGCCACCGGCGGCACCAGGCCCAACATCATGCCCAGGGAAACGTTGGAGGCCACACCAGAGATGTTGGCGCGCCACCAACTGGCCCAGCGGCGTGCCCGCGCTGCGCCCAAACGCGCCACGATGCGCGGGTTCCAGGCGATGGCGCTGTCCAGCCGGTGGTAGACAAACCAGTTTTCGGCCCACCCGGCGATCAAGGAACTGACAAACAGCAGCACCCCGGTGAAGGCCGCAAACAGCGCCACCGGGCCCAGCAGCGTGACGCTTTGCAAGATGTACTGGGCATCGGCCTTGCTCACCAAAGGCTGGCCCGACAGCGCGATGGCCAGCCACTGGATGGCCAGCACCAGCGGCCCGCAGACCATCAGATTGCCCAGGATGCCTGCGGTCTGCGAACGAATCAGCTGTGCCACCTTGTCGACAAAAGACGCCAGCTCCTCGTCGCTGCTGGCGCGTCCGCTGGGCAGGGCAGCCGCCATCGCTGGTGCGGTCATGGCCGGCTGTTTGGTGGCCACGGTCCAATGCAACAGCATCACGATGACAAAACTGAGCGCGTAGTTGACGCCCGACCAGAAGCCGGTCCAGAAGGCCGTCATGCCCAGCGCCATGACGGCGAACTTGACGAAGGTGGTGCCGGCAATCACCGCGCCGCCGCCACAGGCCCGGCCCAGCATGGTGCGGTACTCCAGGCGGTCGCGGGTGATGTAGTGCTCGCCGGTTTCGGCGCTGCGCTCGGCGACCTGGCGCGCCAGCATCGAGTAGTGGTTGGCAAAGAGCGCCCGCACGCTGCGTCTTTGCTGCATGGCCTGCAGCAGTTCCAGCAACAGGCGCATGCCTTCGTTGACGGGCTCGGGTGTCAGGACGCAATTCACCAGCTGCTCAATCCGGTGGGTGCGGCCGACCAGTTGGTCCAGGTCGTAGACGATGTTGACCGAGACACCATAGGTTTCCAGGTGCGGCATCACGCTGGCCGCGGCCTGGCGGCAGGCGTCGAGCAGGGCTCTGAGGTAAAGCGCTTCCTTCAGCGCGTCGGCATGCCGGTCTTCCAGCACCGCCAGGCGCAAGCCAGCGGCTGCTGGCGCGATCTGGCGAAACGGCTCGGTCTGCACCAAGGCAGGGTCCATGCGGTGGCGCAAAGCCGGCGCGTAGCCGCCCGCATGCACCGCGCTGACCAGCATCGTGATGGCATCGAGCAGCGCGGTCCTGGGTGTGGCGGCTGGCGGACCGAACAGGCCGACCACCCGGGCCAGGGTGGCGCCGTCGAGGGCCTGCAACCAGGGGGCGTCTTGCGGCTCGAAGAGCAGCCCGAACAGCTGAGCCAGGTCGCGGGTGTCGGGGGTGCTGGGCAAGATCCTGGCCTGGACCCGCGCCAAGAGCTCGCTGGCAAAGGAGCGCCGCACACCGAAGCCCAGATCGGCGTACAGCGCCGAGGCATCGATGTCCGCCCAGAAAGCCTCTGTCAGGCCCTGCACACGCTGGCGCAGCGGGTCGTGGCGCTCGATCTGGTTGAGCAGGTGCTTCAGTCGCACGGCCGGCAGCGGCGTGCGGGCTCGGGCCTCATCACTGGGAGCCGTTGCGTCGTGGCTGGGCGCATGGCGCAGCCACTCCATCAATCGAACCATCCAGAGGTGCCGTTCGGCCTGACTCGAACGCGGGTCGGCCGAGTTGATCAGCGCCGTCAAGTCCCAGGTCTTGTTCGGCACCGTCACGTCAGTGCAGCGCGCCTGGGTAGATCAATGCGAACTCGGGTACGGTAGCGTCAAACGGATAGGCTTCTTCGGTCATGCAAAAGAAGGTGCCCTGCATGTGGCCCACCGGCGTGTCGATGCGCGTCCAGCTGCTGTACTCAAAGGTTTCGCCAGGCTTGAGCAAGGGCTGGTGCCCGATCACGGCCAGGCCACGCACGTCTTCGCGGTCACCCTGGGCGTTGGTCACCACCCAGTGGCGCGCCACCAGTTGCGCCGTGATGTCGCCGCTGTTGCGGATGCTGACGGTATAGGCAAAGGCGTAAGGGCCTTCAGGGGGTTGCGACTGGTCGGGCAGATACTGCACGCGCACCTCGCAGGTGAACTCGGGCTTGGCCATACGGGGGATTCTAGGCACCACTTCTAGAATGACCCTCATGAGCACATACCGCATCGCCCCTAGCATTTTGTCGGCCGACTTTGCCCGCTTGGGTGAAGAAGTGCGTCAGGTCATCGAAGCCGGCGCCGACTGGATTCACTTCGACGTGATGGACAACCACTATGTGCCCAACCTGACCTTCGGCCCGATGGTCTGCCAGGCACTGCGCGCCCACAGCACGGTGCCCATCGATGTGCACCTGATGGTGCAGCCGGTGGACACGTTGGCCCAGGCTTTTTGCAAGGCCGGCGCCGACCTGGTCAGTTTCCACCCGGATGCCAGCATGCATGTGGACCGCACGCTGCAACTCATCAAGGCCGAAGGCAAGCAAGCCGGCCTGGTGTTCAACCCGGCCGAACCGTTGAACGTGCTGGAGTGGGTCATCGACAAGGTCGACCTGATCCTGATCATGAGCGTCAACCCCGGCTTTGGTGGCCAGAGCTTCATCGACAGCGCCCTGCGCAAGGTGGAACAAGCGCGCAAGTTGATCGACCACAGCGGGCGCGACATTCGCCTGGAAGTGGACGGCGGCATCAAGGTCGACAACATCCGCCGCGTGGCCGACGCCGGTGCCGACACCTTTGTGGCCGGCAGCGCCATTTTTGGTGCCGCCGACTACCGCTCGGTCATCAACGCCATGCGGCGCGAACTGGCCTGAAGGCAGGCCCGTTCAAAGGCGGTCGATGCGCCGCGCCAGCACCACGCTGGTGGTGGTCTTGAGCACACCTTCAAAGGCGCCGATTTCGTCCAGCAAGGCGTCCAGCCGCGTGGTGGATTCGGCGCGCAGCAACGCCAGGTAGTCGAACTCGCCGCTCACCGAACACAACTGGCGCAGTTCGGGCAGCGTGGCCAGGCGGGCGGTAACCAGGCGCGCGGCCTTGGGTTCGGTGGTGATGCCCACGTAGGCCTGCACGCCGCGGTCGCCCTCGTCTGTGCGGCAGCGCACGGTGTAGCCCATGATGACGGAATTTTTTTCGAGGCGCGTCAAACGGGCCAGCACCGTGGTGCGCGCCACACCCAGTTGGCGGGCCAGATCGGCCGCGCTGGTGCGGGCGTTGGCCTGCAGCAGCGCCAGCAGGCGGCGGTCAAGTTCGTCGAGCAGCATCGGTGGATTGTCAACCCGCTGCCGTCACGTCCCGTGGGGCGAGACTTTGCCGTCCGATTGCACTACAGTCCAGGGTGCAGACAACGAGTGGCCGCAGAGCCCACCGTTTTGACCAGCGCAGGGAGCGACGTCCAAACAGCCAGAGGCGACGCATGAAATTCCGCACCGTGACCATCTTCAGCGGGCAAGTCTTCGAAGTGCCCCAAAGCGTCCAGCGCATCGATCACAAGGCCACCCACGGCTGGCAGTTGCGCTACGGTGGCACCAAACTCTACTCCGATCACACCAACGACGGCAGCGGAGCGGCAGAATCTTTGCGCCTGGCCACCAAAGAGCTGTTGAAGCGCATTGCGACCCTGCCGGCGCCGTCGTTGTTGCAGCGGGGGCCCAGCGCCAACAAGAGCAACGACCTGCCGGTGGGCATCTCGGGCCCGATCGTGCGGCAGCGCCGCGGCAGCGCTTTGCGCGACTGCAGCCTGGCGGTGTTGATCCCACGCTTTGGCCAGTCGCCGCAGCGCCGCAGCATCTACATCGGCACCGAAAACACCTACACGCCCACCCGTTTCAAGGCGGCCCTGAAGCGCGCCATTGAAATGCGCAAGGAGGCTGTGGAGGCCTACGAAATCGCCACCACGCGCGACAAGCGCGCACAGGCGCGGGCGCACAAGAAGGTGCTCAAGGCTGCCGCCTGAGCGCGTTCTTCGGCGACCGCCCTTGCCGACCTGCCACGGCCGTTTCTGGCTGGGGTGATGTCAGTAACCGAAGACTGAGTTGATCCAGCCGGCACCCACCCTTCTGGGTGGTGGGTCGTCTGGGCTTCGGTTTGAAACAGGGCTCGGTTGCCAGCGGCGACACTAGCGGGCATGAAACCGATTCCCCGCACCCTGGATGCCCTGACCCTTTGGAAACTCAGCCGGGTCGGTGGTTTGGCGCTGGCGCCCGACGGCGCCCGGGCCGTTTGCTCGGTGACCCGCTACGACATGGACAAGAACAGCGGCAGCACGTCGCTGTGGCTCTTGTCCACGCTGGGTGGCGAGCCGCGCCAGCTGACGCGTTGTGGTGACCAGGACGGCCAGGCTTCTTGGTCACCTGCAGGTGACCAGATTGCCTTTGTCGCGCGGCGCGACAACGACGGCAAGCGCGACAGCAGCGCCCAGCTCTACCTGATTTCCCCTGACGGCGGAGAGGCCCGCCGGGTCAGCAACTTCGCACCGGGGGTGCAGGCCTACCGGTGGATGCCCGACGGAAAACGGCTGCTTTTCAGTGCCTGGGTCTGGTCAAACCTGAAGGGCGCAGCGGCCCAGAACCGGCAACACAAGGCTTGGACCGAGCGCAAAGAAACCGGCTATGCCACCAGCGAAGCCTTCTACCGCTACTGGGACCACAACATCCCGCAAGACCGGGTGCTGCACCTGCTGCTGCTGGACATTTCGAGTGGCCGTGTGACCGACCTTTTTGAAGGCACACCGTGTCAGCTGGATCGCGCCGCCGAGGGCCATTCCAGCTTCGCCGTTCACCCAGGCGGTGATCGCCTGGCCTTTGCCCACGACCCAGCCCCGGTCCAGCGCTTGGGCAACCGCAGTGCCATCACCGAATTGACCTTGCGCGGGCGCCGCTTGGTTGCGCAGCGGGACCAGGTGGGGTGGGACTTTGGCGCACCCAGCTACAGCCCCGACGGCCGCCTTCTGGCTTTCAGCGCAGCCCAGGTTGGCCAGGTTCACACGGCGTTCAACCAGCCCGCGGTGCAGGATCTGGGCACCGGCAAATGGCGTGTGCTGAGCAAAGCGTGGGACGGCGCGGTGGGCTCGGCTTTGCGGTGGTCCGCCGATGGCCAGGCGCTGTACTTCACCGCCGACCACCAAGGGCGCACGCCGTTGTGGCGCTGCGACGTGAACGGCGGGGCTGTGAAAGCGGTCTACAGCCAGGGTTCGGTACAGGGCTTTGATGTCGGCGCCGACCTCACCGTGCTGGCAGCCGACAGTGCGCTGCACCCGGTCCGCGTGCTGTCTTTGCGGGCCCCGGCCCCAGCGATGCGCCTGGAGCGCTTCAACGATGAGGTGTTGGCGGGCGTGCAACTCGGCGCGGTGCAAGAAGTCACCTTCAAGGGTGCGTTAGGCCAGGACGTGCAGATGTGGCTGACCTTCCCGCCGAACTTCGATGCCCGGCGCAAGCACCCGGTTACCCACGTCATCCACGGCGGCCCCTTCGCAGCGGCGGGCGACACCTTTGGCTGGCGCTGGAACCCGCATGTCTTTGCCGCGGCGGGCCACGTCATCGCGCAGGTCAATTTCCACGGCTCCAGCGGCTTTGGCTGGGCCTTCCGGCACAGCTTGATCGGACGCCAGGGTGAGTTGGAGCTGCAGGACATCGAGGCCGCCACCGACTGGTTGTTGCGTCAGCCCTGGGCCGATGCAGCCCGGGTCTGTGCCACCGGGGGCAGTTACGGCGGGTTTTTGGTCGCCTGGATGAATGGCCATGTGCCCGTGGGGCGCTACCAGGCCTACATCTGCCACGCGGGGGTGTTCGACCGGGTGTCCACCTTTTCGGCCGACAGCTACCCTGTGCGCCCCAAGGACCTGTCAGCCAACTATTGGGAAGACATGAACCGGGTGCTGGCGCAAAGCCCGCACGCCAATGCATCGAAGATGAACACGCCCACGTTGGTGATCCACGGTGCCAAGGACTACCGGGTGCCGGACTGCAACGGCCTGGCCTACTACAACACGCTGAAAGCGCGCGGCGTGGACGCCCGGTTGCTGTGGTTCCCCGATGAAAACCACTGGGTGCTCAAGCCGCGCAACAGTGTGCTCTGGTACCAGGAATTCGCGGCCTGGTTGGCCAAGTACACGCAGCCCCAGCGCCGTGCAGCTCAGGTCAAGAGGCCCAAAGGGTAGGCCGCTGCCAAGTCAGCGGTGTACTCGGGCACCGGCCCTGCGTGGATGGTTTCCACCGCCAGTCGTTCGAGGCTGCCCATGTAGACCCAGACCGTCAGCATTGAGCCGCCTTCTCTGGGCCGCACGGCCAGCTGCTCACGGCGGTACCACAGGGGCTCGGTGACGCGTTCAAGGCGGTCCATGTGTGCCAGGGTGGCGTCGTCCACTTCAAACAGTTGTCCCACCACGGGTTGCCCCAACCCGGGCTGTCGCACCAGCCAAGGCAGGTGCCGCGGCCCCAGGATGTACAGCCCGTGCGGCTCCACGGTCACAAAGGCGCCGCCGACGCGCCGCCCGCGGTTGACGTGGAAGTTGCAGAAGCCTTCCTTGAGCGTTCCAAAGACAAAGATCAGCTGTGCCATCACCGTATTTTCACCGTGCGTTGGGCTGACCCGACCGACCTTCGCATAATCGGCCGATGCCGCTACAAACAACCCACTCTTTTGACGCCGCCATCGTCGACCTGGACGGAACGATGGTCGATACCGTGGGCGACTTTGACGCCGCGCTGCGCTTGACCTTGGGCGATCTGGGCTACGCGCCGGTCAGCCGCGAATTCATCCTCAACACCATCGGCAAGGGCTCCGAGCACCTGATCACCCAGGTCTTGAAGCACGCCGGAGCGCCGGCCCACTTGCACGAACAAGCCTGGGCCCGCTACCAGCACCACTACCTGGCCATCAATGGGCAGCATTCGCAGGTCTATGCCGGCGTTGTCCAGGGATTGCAGGCCTTGCGCGCGCTGGGCCTTCGACTGGCCTGCCTGACCAACAAGCCCACCGCCTTTGCGCGACCGTTGCTGGCGCAAAAGGGCCTGGACGCGTACTTCGAACACGCCTTCGGCGGCGACGCCTTTGCGCGCAAGAAGCCCGATCCTTTGCCCTTGCTGGAGACCTGCAAGGCGCTGGCCACCTTGCCAGCGCGCACTTTGATGGTGGGCGACAGCAGCAACGACGCGGCCGCCGCCCGCGCTGCCGGCTGCCCGGTGGTCCTGGTCAGCTATGGCTACAACCACGGCCAGTCTGTGTTGGACGCAGGCGCAGACGCCGTCGTCGACAGCTTGACGGAGCTGCCTGGTCTTCTGCCCAGCTTACTGTTGGCCCGGTGATCCACCCGCGTTGCTGGCGGGGCGGCCCAGCAACGCGGCTTTCAAGCCCTCGTCAGCTGGTTTGCCGCCCAACCAGATGCGCGCCAGCGCTGTGAAGAACTCGGGTTCTTTCACGGGCTCGCCTTGCGCATTGCCGTTGACCAGCACGGTGGTGCCCACGCCAGGCACCCAATCGACCGAGAAGCTGTCTCCCGCGGCCAGCTTCTTGCGCGCAGAGAAGATGTCGGCCATGCGAAGCGTGCCCGGAATGGACTTGCTGAACTCCTCTTTGGGCGCGTTGTCCTGCATGCCACGCGTGAAAAGGCGCCCCAATTCGTTGGCGTCGATGTCACGCAACATCACCACGTGCAGCCGCTTGGGGCCAGGCGCTGCCAGCACCGCTTCTGACGTGCTTGCCTTGGAAGTGAGGTAGAGGCCGGCGGCGTAGACCTTGATGACAAACTTGTAGCGAACGCCGGCCCCATTGAGCACCAGGTTCTGACCGCCCACTTGCGCCGTAGGCAGGTACTTGACGCCTGCAACATCAACCGTTTGGGCCATGGCCCACGCAGGACCGCAACAAACGCTGAGCAACAAGGCGCGGCGAACTTTGGAGTGGAACGTGTTCAAGGGGGGCTCCAGGCGCAACGGCGCAAACCCAAAGTCTGGCAGGCCAGGGCCGTTTTGCGTAGAGAGCGCTGCTAAACTATTGTGGTGAATGGCTCACCTTTACACCTCACCGCTGCCTGCCGGCCCGGCCCTTGCGCCCGGGGAGCCTGGCCCTGGCGCCGCTCGCACCACTGCGTCTGACCGCGTTCGCGGTCGTTTCATCGGGGCCTGTACCCCATCGCAAGAGTCCAGCTGAACGGAACCCACATGGACGGGGACCCAAGGCCAAGTGTGTAGAGGTGTGAGTCGTGATCACTGAACTTGAATTTCAAAGCCTGGCCGCTCAAGGCTACAACCGCATTCCACTGATCGCGGAAGCGTTTGCCGACCTGGAAACGCCGCTGTCGCTTTACCTCAAGCTGGCGGGCGGCGCCAAACACAGCTTCTTGCTGGAAAGCGTGGTCGGCGGCGAGCGCTTCGGCCGCTACAGCTTCATCGGCCTGCCGGCCAAGACGATGTTGCGGGCCCATGGTTTCAAGACCGAAGTGCTCACCGATGGCCAGGTGGTCGAGACCTCCGAAGGCAACCCGCTGGACTTTGTCGAGGCTTATCAAAAGCGCTTCAAGGTGGCGCTGCGCCCGGGCATGCCGCGCTTTTGCGGCGGCCTGGCCGGCTACTTTGGCTACGACGCCGTGCGCTACATCGAGCCCAAGCTGGCGCAGACCTGGAAGACGGGTGGCATCGACACGCCCGACATCATGCTGCTGCAGTGTGAAGAGCTGGCTGTGATCGACAACCTGTCGGGACGCCTGTACCTCATCGTCTACGCCGACCCGGCCAAACCCGAGGCCTACTTCAACGGCAAAAAACGGCTGGCAGAGCTGGCCGACAAGTTGCGCTACAGCGTCACCGCGCCGGCCGTCAAACGCGGGCCGTCCTATGCGGTGGAGCGTGAGTTCGACAAGGCCGCCTACATTGCGGCCGTGGTCAAGAGCAAGGAGTACATCGCCGCGGGCGACATGATGCAGGTGCAGATTGGCCAGCGGCTGAAGAAGCGTTACACCGAGAGCCCGCTCAGCCTGTACCGCGCGCTGCGTTCGCTGAACCCGTCGCCCTACATGTACTTCTATGACATGGGTGACTTTCAGATTGTCGGCGCCTCGCCCGAGATCCTGGTGCGGCAAGAGCAAACAAGCGAAGGCGCCAAAGTCACCATCCGTCCGCTGGCCGGCACACGCCCGCGTGGCGCCACGCCCGAACTGGACAAGGCGCTGGAGCAAGAACTGTCGAGCGACCCCAAGGAGCGCGCCGAGCACCTGATGCTGATCGACCTGGCGCGCAACGACATCGGCCGCATCGCGCAGATCGGCAGCGTCAAGGTCACCGACGCCTTTGTCATCGAGCGCTACTCGCACGTGATGCACATCGTCAGCAACGTCGAAGGGCGGCTGTTGCCCGGTGTGGGCAACCTGGACGTGCTGCGCGCCACCTTCCCCGCAGGCACGCTGACCGGCGCACCGAAGATCCGCGCCATGGAACTGATCGACGAGTTGGAGCCGGTCAAGCGCGGCATCTATGGCGGTGCCTGTGGTTACCTCAGCTTTGCCGGTGACATGGACGTGGCCATCGCGATCCGCACCGGCATCGTCAAGGACAACACGCTGTACGTGCAGGCGGCGGCCGGTGTGGTGGCCGACTCCATTCCCGAAATGGAATGGAAGGAGACCGAGCACAAGGCGCGGGCGTTGATTCGTGCGGCCGAACTCGTCGAAGAGGGGTTCTGAGCATGTTGTTGATGATCGACAACTACGACAGCTTCACCTTCAACCTGGTGCAGTACTTTGGCGAGCTGGGGCAGGACGTGCGGGTCTTTCGCAACGACCAGATCACGGTGCAAGGCATGGCCGAGCTCAAGCCCGATCACCTGGTGCTGTCGCCCGGCCCCTGCTCGCCAGCCGAAGCAGGCATCTGCGTCGAAGCCATTCGCCACTTTGCCGGCAAGCTGCCCCTGTTGGGCGTGTGTCTGGGCCACCAGGCCATTGGTGCAGCGCTGGGTGGCAAGGTGGTGCGCGCGCAGGTGCAGATGCATGGCAAGGCCAGCACCATCCGCACCGATCAGCAAGGCGTGTTTCATGGCCTGCCGGCGCAGTTCAGCGTCATCCGTTACCACTCGCTGGCGGTCGAGCGGGCCTCGCTGCCGCCCGATCTGCTGGTGACGGCCACGTCGGAAGATGGCGAGATCATGGGCCTGCGCCACCGCTCGCTGGCGGTGGAGGGGGTGCAGTTTCACCCCGAGTCCATCCTCAGCGAGCATGGCCATGCGATGCTGAAGAACTTCCTGGAGCGTGTGCAATGAAGCCCATCGACCTGCGCAGCGACACCGTGACCCAACCCACCGCGGCCATGAAGGCCGCGATGGCAGCAGCCGAGTTGGGCGATGACGTGTTTGGCGACGATCCCACCGTCAACGCCCTGCAGGAGCGCATCGCGCAGCTGCTGGGCAAGGAGGCGGCGCTGTTTGTGCCCACCGGCACGCAAAGCAATCTGTGCGGCCTGATGGCCCATTGCCAGCGTGGCGACGAGTACATCGTGGGCCAGATGGCGCACACCTACCGCTGGGAAGGCGGTGGCGCGGCGGTGCTGGGCAGCATCCAGCCGCAGCCCCTGCAGCAGCAGGCCGACGGCTCGATCTTGCTGCAGGACATCGAAGCGGCCATCAAGCCCGATGACGCGCACTTCGCCAAGAGCCGCTTGTTGACCCTGGAAAACACCTGGGGTGGCCAGGTGCTGCCGCAGGCCTACATCGAAGCGGCCACGGCCTTGGCCCATCGCAAGGGCCTGGCCACCCACCTCGATGGCGCCCGCCTGTTCAATGCGGTGGTGGCCAGCGGCACGCCGGTGCAAGACATTGCGCGGCATTTCGACAGCGTCTCGGTCTGCTTCAGCAAGGGGCTGGGTGCGCCTGTGGGTTCAGCCTTGGTGGGTTCCAAGGCGTTGATCGCCCGCGCTCACCGCGTGCGCAAGATGCTGGGCGGTGGCATGCGCCAGGCGGGTGTGTTGGCGGCGGCCGCCTTGCATGCGCTGGACCACCATGTCGAGCGTCTGGCCGAAGACCACCGGCATGCGCGTCTGTTGGCTGAGGGCTTGCAAGGCTTGCCTGGTGTGACGGTTCAAGCGCCGCAGACCAACATCCTGTTTGTCGACTTGGCACCAGAGAAGGCGGCCGGTGTGGTCGACCGCCTGCGGGCCGCTGGCGTTTTGTGCACCGGTTTGTATCGCCTTCGATTTGTCACCCACCTGGATGTGTCGGCTGCCGACATCCAGCGCGCCATCACCGTTTTGCGCACCGCACTTTAGGAGCCATGGGAGCCGTCATGTCCATCACCAACACCGAAGCCCTGACCCGCGTCATCGAGCACCGCGAGATTTTTCATGACGAGATGCTGGCGCTGATGCGCCGCATCATGAGCGGCGAGATGTCGCCGGTGATGATTGCCGCGTTTGCCATGGGTTTGCGGGTCAAGAAAGAAACCGTTGGCGAGATTGCTGCTGCGGCCCAGGTGATGCGCGAATTTGCCACGCCAGTGAACGTGGCGGACCGCCAGCATCTGGTGGACATCGTCGGCACCGGCGGCGACAGCTCGCACACCTTCAACATCAGCACCGCCTCGGTCTTTGTTGCAGCAGCGGCGGGTGCCCGGGTGGCCAAGCACGCGGGGCGCAGCGTTTCTTCCACCAGTGGCTCGGCCGACGTGATGGAAGCGCTGGGCGCCAACATCATGCTGACGCCGGAGCAGGTGTCACTGTGCCTGCAAGAAACCGGCGTGGCCTACATGTTTGCACCCAATCACCATGCGGCGATGAAACACGCTGCACCGGTGCGCAAAGAGCTGGGCGTGCGCACCATCTTCAACATCCTGGGGCCCTTGACCAACCCGGCCGGCGCGCCCAACCAATTGCTGGGCGTCTTCCATCCCGACCTGGTGGGCATCCTGGTGCGCGTGCTGCAGCGCCTGGGCAGCGAGCATGTGATGGTGGTCTACGGCATGAATGGCATGGACGAGTTGTCGCTTTCGGGTGAAAGCGCGGTCGGCGAACTTCACAACGGCGAGGTGCGCGAGTACGTGGTGCACCCCAGCGACTTTGGCTTGCCGGTCTATGACAGCCGGGTGCTCAAAGTGGCCAACAAGGAAGAGTCGGTGCAGTGCATCCAGCGCGCCCTGGCCAACGAAGATGGCCCCATCCGCGATGTCGTGCTGCTGAACGCGGGCGCTGCGCTTTATTGCGCCGGTGTAGCGGCCAGCATCACCGAAGGGGTCAAGCGGGCGCGTGAGGCGGTGGCGTCGGGCAAGGCCATGGCCAAGCTCAGCCAGTTTGTCAGCGTCAGCAACCGGTTCAAGGCGGGCTGAGTGGCATGAACGCGCTGAGCAGCCGCAAGGGCGAGTACCGCAGTGCGCAGCGCGAAGGCGAGCCCGTGCGCACGTTGGGCCGTTTCCCGGCGCTGAACGTTCACCGTGTTACGCAGAGGGCCCTTCAGTGAGCGACATCCTCGATCGCATCGTGGCGGTCAAGCACGAAGAAGTCGCGGCCGGGCGGTCGCGTCGCAGTTTGGCCAGCTGGCGCGAAGAGGCCGAGGCCCAGGGGCCGGTGCGCGGCTTCGAGACCGCCCTGCGTGACCGCCTGGCTGCCGGCCGGGCCGCGGTGATTGCCGAAGTCAAGAAGGCCAGTCCCAGCAAAGGCGTGCTGCGCGGGCACTTTGTACCTGCCGACATCGCCGCCAGCTACGCTGCAGCCGGCGCGGCCTGCTTGAGTGTGCTGACCGACGAGCCCTTTTTTCAAGGCCACGCCAGCTACCTGAAACAGGCCCGGGCGGCTTGCGAGCTGCCTGTCCTGCGCAAGGACTTCATGGTCGATGAGTACCAGGTGGTGGAAGCACGGGCGCTGGGTGCCGACTGCATCCTGCTGATCGCCGCGTGTCTGTACGACGCCCAGATGCACGACCTGGAGGCCTGCGCACTGGGCCTGGGCATGGCGGTTCTGGTCGAGGTGCACGACGGTGCCGAACTGGACCGCGCGCTGCGCCTGAAAACGCCTTTGCTGGGCATCAACAACCGCAACCTGAAGACCTTTGAGGTCACCCTGGACACCACGCTGGCGCTCTTGCCCAGGGTTCCCGCAGACCGACTGTTGGTCACCGAGTCGGGCATCTTGCAGCGCGCGGATGTGGTGCGCATGCGCACCGCCGGCGTTCACAGTTTTCTGGTCGGTGAAGCCTTCATGCGCGCTGCCGACCCCGGTGCCGCCCTGGCGGCACTCTTCGATTGAATCGCCTGGTGGCGCCCGTGGGTGCCCAGCTTGACGTCGACCTGGGTGACTGGGCCCCCGTGATGGGCGCCTGGCGCGCCAGTGCGGCCGGCCAAACCACGCTGTCAGCGGTGGATGCGCGGCTGGCGGCAGGGGCTACGGTGTATCCGGCGCAGGTCTTTCGTGCCTTGTCGCTTACGCCGCTGGCGTCAACGCGAGTGGTCATCCTGGGGCAGGATCCGTACCACGGTGCGGGTCAGGCCGAAGGCTTGGCGTTTTCGGTCCCCGTGAGCCAGAAGGTGCCGCCGAGCCTGCGCAACATCTTCAAGGAACTGCAACGAGACCTGGGCTTGCTTGCGCCGGCTCAGGGGTCGTTGTTGACCTGGGCCGCCGAAGGCGTGCTGCTGCTGAACACCACGCTGACCGTCGAAGACGCTCAACCGGGTTCACACGCCAAGTTAGGTTGGCACGTGCTCACTGACGCGATATGTCAGACATTGTTGGCAAGCCCTGAGTCCAAGGTCTTCATGCTGTGGGGTGCTCACGCCCAGGCGCGGGTTCCTGTGGCTGTGCCTGCCGGTCAACACCTCGTCTTGAGAAGCAACCACCCGTCGCCGTTGGCCGCGCTGCGACCGCCAGTCCCGTTCATGGGCTGCGGCCACTTTGGTCTGGCCAATCGGTTCTTGGCTTCCCGCGGGCGTGGGGCCATCAACTGGAAGCTGACATGAGCCCGGCCCGTGCTATAGTCACGGGCTCTTCGGAGGGGTGCCCGAGTGGCTAAAGGGGGCAGACTGTAAATCTGTTGGCTTACGCCTACGGTGGTTCGAATCCACCCTCCTCCACCAAAGAGTCCCCAAGGCTGCCTTGGTTTCAGCGGCGTGCATGGCATGCCAGCAAGCAAGGCTGAATCGGGGAGGGCCTGGCGGGAGTAGTTCAATGGCAGAACCTTAGCCTTCCAAGCTAATGACACGGGTTCGATTCCCGTCTCCCGCTCCAAGGAAGATCAGGGTCTGTTGTGTTAGTTGACCTGTGTCGTTACGGGCTTGTCGGTGGTGCCTGCGTTTCACCGACAAACCCGTGACGATGCCCATGTGGCTCAGTGGTAGAGCACCCCCTTGGTAAGGGGGAGGTCGCGCGTTCGATCCGCGCCATGGGCACCAAAGTTCTTCAAGTGTTTTTGATCTCACATCTGAATTTGTCAGCCAGGAGCTTTCAAGATGGCAAAAGGTAAATTTGAACGGACCAAGCCGCACGTGAACGTGGGCACGATTGGCCACGTGGACCACGGCAAGACGACGCTGACGGCGGCGATCACGACGATCCTGGCGGCCAAGTTTGGCGGCGAAGCCAAGGCCTAC
>JANMHH010000357.1:0-12754 GCA_031375065.1 Rubrivivax sp.
TCGACATCGACCGCGCCGCGCTTGATGAACTCCTGGATTTCACCGGTCACATGCGGGATGACCTGCACCGTCTTGCCCAGGTAATCACCACGGCGCTCTTTTTCGAGCACCGTCTTGTAGATCTGCCCGGCAGTGAAGTTGTTGCTGCGCTTCATCTTGGTGGTGATGAAGCGCTCGTAGTGGCCCAGGTCGAGGTCGGTTTCTGCACCATCGTCGGTGACAAAAACCTCGCCGTGCTGGAAGGGGCTCATCGTGCCCGGGTCCACGTTGAGGTAGGGATCGAGCTTGACGAGGGTGACCTTGAGGCCGCGCGATTCAAGGATGGCGGCCAGAGACGCGGCGGCGATGCCCTTGCCGAGCGAGGACACCACACCGCCTGTGACAAACACGAACTTGGTCATTGCATGCAGCACGCGCTGTTTTTGGCAGTGCTGAGGTGGAAAAGGTGAGTATATCGGCCGAGCTCGGCCGCCTGATCCTTCATGCGCCTTCGACAACCGATGCGGAGCCGGCGCAGCGCAGGTGCATCACCCCGTCTGCGCCAGCGGTGGCTGTGATGTCTGAGGTACGATCACCTCGCTTGCACAAGGTGCCCGCATCCCGGATCGAGGGCTGCGGGTTAAACGGGAAGCCGGTGCGCGGCGGTGAAGAACCGCTGCCATTCCGGCGCTGCCCCCGCAACGGTCAGCGAGGAGCGAGCCGCATGACAGCCACTGGTCCCAATGGAGGGACCGGGAAGGCGCGGCCCGCCTCTGACCGGTGTCTTCAACGACACCGGTCAGCACTCGCAAGCCCGGATACCGGCCTGGTGTGATTTGAGCCGGTGTCGCGGAGGGCGGTGCATGTGCAGTGGCGATGGCACCCAACGTGCCGTGTCACCGCGCCTGCGCTTGTTCAGCCTGACCCGGCGTTTGTTGACGCTGTGCCGCACGGGGCGTGTGGTCAAGGGGCTGTTTTGATCCACTCACTTGATTTTCGCCGCGCCGTTGTGCCGGCTGCTGTTGTTCTCTCTGTGCTGGCGTTTGCTGCGCCTACCCTGGCGCAAGACGCCGTCACCATCACCGCCACGCGTGTGTTGACCCGGGTCAATGACGTGGTGGCTGACGTCACCGTCATCGACCGCACCATGCTTGACCGCATGCAGGGCCGCACGTTGGCTGAAGTGCTGTCCAGCGTGGCCGGGCTGCAGTTCAGCAGCAATGGTGGCCTGGGCAAGTCGTCGTCGGTCTTCATCCGTGGCCTGGAGGCGCGCCACACCCTGCTGCTGGTGGACGGTGTCAACGTGCGTTCGGCCACGCTGGGAACACCCTCGCTGGACAACCTGCCGATGGAAGCCATCGACCGCATCGAGGTCGTGCGCGGGCCCATGTCCTCGCTGTACGGCAACGGCGCGTTTGGCGGCGTGATCCAGGTCTTCACGCGCAAGGCGCAAACCGGTCTGGTTGGCAACGCCAAACTCGTTGCGGGTTCTAACCGCTACGGCCACGCCTCGGGCGGGGTGGGTTTTGGCAACGGCGTGGTGGATGCCGTGGTGCAGATCGAACACACCACCACACAAGGTTTTTCAGCCACCAACGCCAACGTGCCGTTCGGCAACTTCAACGACGACCGCGACGGCGTGCGCCAGGGTGGCGCCAGCGTTCGCCTGGGTTGGCAAGCGGCCAAGGACTGGCGGCTGGAGCTCACGTCGCTGCAATCCAAGAGCGTGACCAAGCTGGACGACGGCCCCGGTGCCGATGCGCGTGCCGAGTTGGAAAACCGCTTGCTGGCCTTGTCGCTGCAAGGCAAGGTCTTGCCAGCCTGGACGACGCGGCTGGTGGTGTCGGATGCCGTGGATGGCTACGACACGCTGGCCAGCGCCAGCCCGTTTTCGTCCCTGGGCGTGATCCAGTCCAAGACGGGTCAGGTGACGTGGGAAAACACCGTGGCCTCGCCGCTGGGCACGGTGCTGGCCTCGCTGGAAAGCACCACCGAACGGGTCAGCCGACCGGGCCAGCCCTTTGCGCTGTCCGACCGCGACATCAACGCGGCCGCATTGGGCTTGAGCGGTTCTGCACAAGGCCACCTCTGGCAGGCCAGCCTGCGGCGCGACAGCAATTCGCAGTTTGGCAGCGTGACCACGGGCGCACTGGGCTACGGCTACAACTTCTCGCCAGCGTGGCGCGCCACCGCCAGCTATGGCACCAGCCAGACGCTGCCCAGCTTCAACCAGCTTTATTTCCCCAACTTCGGCAACCCCAATTTGTTGCCGGAAGAAGGCAAGCACGGCGAAGTCGGCGTGCGTTGGACCGGCGACGCGCACAGCGTGCGGGCGGCCTACTACGACTACAACTACCGCGGCTTCATCAGCAGCGGCCCGGCGCCGGTCAACCTGCCCAGGGTGGAGATCACCGGCGTCACCTTGGCCTATGAAGGCCGCTGGCGCGCGCTGGACGTGACGGCGTCGCTCGACAGCATCGACCCCGTCAACGCCACGGTGGGCAACGCCAACTTCGGCAAGCAGCTGGCGCGACGGGCCAAACAGGCGGCCCGCCTGGGTGCCGACTGGCGTGGCGGCGCGTGGTCGGTGGGTGCCACGGCGGCGGGGTTTTCGCACCGCTTTGACAATGCTGCCAACACCACGCGCTTGGCCGGTTATGGCACGCTCGATCTGCGCGCCGAATGGGCCCTCAGCCCTGACCTGAAACTGGGCGTGAAGCTCAACAACGTGGCTGACAAAGCCTATGAAACCGTGTTGGGCTACAACCAGCCGGGGCGTGAAGGTTTTGTCTCATTGCGCTACGCGTTTCGCTGAAGGCTGGCCATGCATGAGTTCATCTTGGGCGGCGTCAAAAGCGGCAAGTCGGCTGCTGCGCAAGCCCGGGCAGCGGCTTGGCTCTGTGAGCCAGGCCGCCAAGCGACCTTGATCGCCACGGCGAGCGCGGGTGACTCCGAAATGGCCCGGCGCATCGCCTTGCATCGGGCCAGCCGGGCGCAACAGCTGCCGGCCATGGCCTGCCTGGAGTTGCACGGTGCAGGGTTGGTGCCGGCCTTGCTCGAGCAAGGGCAGGCAGATCGCTTGCTGGTGGTGGACTGCCTGACGCTGTGGTTGACGCAAATGCTGCTGCCGCTGGCCGGCCCGCCGGCCAGCGGTGCAGAGGTTCAAGGTGCGATGGCCGCCCTGACCGACGCGCTGCTGGTGGCGCCGGGGCCCGTGGTGCTGGTTTCCAATGAAATTGGCTTGGGCGTGACCCCCTTGGGTTCTGACACGCGACGGTTCCTGGACGCGCTGGGTCAATTGCACCAGCGGGTGGCGTCCTGTTGCCAGCGGGTGACCCTGATGGTGGCGGGTTGCGAACTGGCGGTGAAGGGGCCGGCGCGATGAGCTTGCGCGGTGGCTTTTGGCGGCGCTTGGCCTTGCCCGCGGCGTTGCTGTCTGGCCTGTGCGCCGCTGGCACGGCCATGGCCCGCATCACGGTCGAAGACGACCGCGGCCGCCGCATCGAACTGCCGGCGCCGCCGCAACGCATCGTGTCCTTGCTGCCATCGCTGACCGAAAGTGTTTGTGCGCTTCAGGCCTGTGGGCGGCTGGTGGGCACCGATCGGTTTTCGAACTGGCCTGCCAGCGTGCTGGCCTTGCCCAAACTGGGCGGCTTGGAGGACACGCAGATCGAACGCATCGTCGCCCTCAAACCCGACCTGGTACTGGCAGCCGGGTCTTCGCGGGCCATCGATCGCCTGGAGGGCTTGGGGCTGCGTGTGGTGGTGCTGGAGCCCAAGAGCCTGCAAGACACCGAACGTGTGCTGGGCAAGGTGGCCCAGGCTCTGGGTGATGCCAGCGCAGGTGTGGCGCTGTGGCAGGGCATGCAAGCCCGTATCGCCACCGCCGCTGCCCGCGTGCCGCTGTCACTGCGCGGTAAAAAGGTCTACTTTGAAGTGGCCTCGGCACCCTATGCAGCAGGCGAGGTTTCGTTCATTGGCGAAACCTTGGGTCGGCTGGGGCTGGGCAACGTGGTGCCCGCAGCGTTGGGGCCCTTTCCCAAGCTCAACCCCGAGTTCGTGGTGCGCGCCCAGCCCGACCTGATCATGGCCACGGCCGCTGCGGTGGCCGAGATGCCCGCCCGCCCCGGTTGGAGCGCCTTGCACGCACTGCGCCAGCAACGCCACTGCGGCTTTGACAGCGCGCGCTGGGACGCCCTGGTACGCCCGGGGCCGCGCTTGGCCGAAGCGGCTGAAATCATGGCCGACTGCCTGGTGGGATTGGTACCGCCCGCGGCCGGTCCCGCTGCCAGTCGCTGACACGATGATCTTCTCTTCGCCGCCGGCGGTGCTGGCCCCTGCGTCGGGACCGGAGTTGTCGCCCTGGGCCGTGGCTGCGGGCTTGTGCGGGCTGGGCGGCCTGTTGGCCTGGCTGGGTTTGGCTGCGGGCAGCGAAGGCTGGTCCTGGGCTTGGTGGCACGAGTGGCACTTGGTCTCGGCGATCCGCGCACCACGCACCGTGGGTGCGCTGTTGACGGGCGCCTTGCTGGGCTTGGCTGGCGCGCTGGCTCAAGGGCTCTTTCGCAATCCCTTGGCCGACCCTTATTTGTTGGGCTCAGCGGCCGGTGCCGGTTTGGGTGTGGTGTTGGTGCTGGCCGCGGGTGGCTTGCTCGGGCAACGTTTCGGCCTGGGCAGCGCAGACGTGCTGCTGCGTCTGGGCTTGTCGGGTGCAGCCTTCATCGGCGCCTTGTTGGGCGTGGCCTTGACCTTGACCCTGGCCCGCGGCACGGGCCGGCCGATGGTGCTGCTGCTGGCGGGCGTGGTGGTGGGGATCTTGCTGTCGTCGGTCGGTGAACTGGTCACCTTGACCTCGCCCGAGGCCTTGCGTGGCAAGCAGATTTTTTTGCTCGGCACCACGTCGTTTCTGAGCTGGACCAGCGTGGGCCTGCTGGCCGGCGTCTTGGCCTTGGTGCTGCCGCTGGCCGTGCGCTTTGCGCGGGCGCTGGACGCGCTGGTGCTGGGTGAGTCCAGCGCCATCAGCCTGGGGCTGGACCTGCCCAGGCTTCGGCTGCTGCTGGTGGTGCTGATGGCGCTGGCCACCGGCACGGCGGTGGCGCAAGCCGGGTTGGTGGCTTTTGTGGGGCTGGCCGCACCGCACATCGTGCGCCGTTTGGTGGTGGTCACCCATGGCCCCTTGCTGCTGCTGTCGGCCATGGCCGGCGCGGTGCTGCTGCTGGCGGCTGATGTGGCGGCGCGTGCGCTCATCGTGCCGCAGGAACTCCCGGTGGGTCTGCTGACGGCGGTGTTGGGCGGCCTCTACCTGCTGGCGCTGTTGCGCCGGCGTGGTGCTGGGTGATGACCACCCAGCCCCACAGCGCTGCCTTGCTGGCGGACAACGTCAGCTTGCGACTGGGCTCGCGACAGGCGGTCGACCGCGTCTCGCTGACCGTGCACGCCAGCCAGTGGGCCGCGCTGGTGGGCCCCAATGGCGCTGGCAAGAGCACGCTGCTGTCGCTGTTGGCAGGGTTGCGCCAAGCCGACACCGGTGTCGTGCAGCTGCAAGGCCAGCCTGTGCAGCAGATGCAGCCGAGGGCGCGGGCCTGCGCGCTGGCCTGGTTGTCGCAACAGGGCGAAGCCGAGGGTGACATCGCGGCGCGCGACGTGGTCCGCCTGGGTCGCTTGCCGCGCCATGGCCTGCTGGGCACGCCAACGCGGGATGATGAAGCTGCGGTTGACCGCGCCATGGCCGAGACCGAAGCCACGGCTTTTGCCGGCCGCCGACTCCATCAACTGTCAGGCGGCGAGCGCCAGCGTGTGCTGCTGGCCCGGGCGCTGGCGGTGGAAGCCCCGCTGCTGTTGCTGGACGAGCCGACCACCCACCTGGACGCGCCGCACCAACGCGCCGTGGTGCGCAGCCTGGCAGCGCGTGCGCGTGCTGGCGTTGCCGTGCTGGCCGTGCTGCACGACCTGACACTGGCCCTGATGGCCGACCGCGTGCTGGTGATGGCGCAAGGCCGCCTGGTGGCCGACGGTGCGCCCGATGACGCCACGCTGCGCGACGCGCTGGTGCAGGTTTTCGAGCATGCCTTCAGCATCGAAGCGGTCACCACCAGCAGCGGCCGGCGCTGGGTTGCTGTTCCGGCGTCCTGACTGCGGCGCCTGCACGGCAGCGCCGAACGCGGTGTCTGCCCAGAGCAACCGCGCAGGCTTCATCCACCACACCACGCTGCGTACCACCCACCATGGACATCATCCAACCGCCCAGCAACCGCTACCCGCCCAAAGCCGAAGGTGAACGCCGCGGTTTGCTGATCGTGCACACCGGCCACGGCAAGGGCAAGAGCACGGCCGCCTTTGGCCTGGCGCTGCGCGCGCAGGGTCGGGGCAAGGCCGTGAAGATCTACCAATTCATGAAGGTGCCCAGCGCCCGCTTTGGCGAACACCGCATGTTCGAGCAACTGGGTGTGCCCATTGAAGGGCTCGGCGATGGCTTCAGCTGGAAGAGCCAGGACCTGGAGCACTCGGCCCAACTTGCCCGTGACGGCTGGGCCCGCGCCGCGGCCACCATCGCTGCCGGCGAGCACTTCCTGGTGGTGCTGGACGAAGTCACCTACCCGCTGCGCTACGGCTGGCTGCCTTTGCAGCCAGTGCTGCAAGCGCTGCGTGACCGACCGTCGCACGTGCACGTGGTGCTGACCGGCCGTGACGCGCCCGAAGAACTGGTGGCCTTGGCTGACACGGTGACCGAAATGACGATGGTCAAACACCACTTCAAAGCGGGTGTGCCGGCGCAGCGCGGTATCGAAGACTGAAGCGCCAGCTTGACCCATGCTCGTCGACACCCCACTGACTTGGGCACTGCCACTGGCGCTGCTGGTGGCCTGGGGCTGGGATGCGGTTTGGGGCGAGCCACCCAACGCCGTGCATCCCGTGGCCTGGCTGGGGCGGGTGCTGGGGCCTGTTGGCCGCGGTTTGCTGCGGCTGCAGCCGCTCAGCGCCGCGCTGGCAGGCGCTGCGGCCTGGTGCGTGGGTGCTGCGCTGTGCGTCGTTGCGGCCTGGCAATGGCAGGCCTGGGCGCTGCGGGCACCGTGGTGGCTGGGCGTGCCGGCGCTGGCCTTGGCCATCAAGCCCATGCTGGCCTGGCGCATGCTGCGCGACGAAGTGGCGGCGGTGGAGGCGGCGCTGCTGGCGTCGCCGCAAGACCTGCAGCCCGCCCGCGCCCGCATGGCTCGCTTGTGCAGCCGCGACGTGAGCGGTCTGGACGCCGAGCAGCTGCGTGAGACCGCGTTGGAGACCTTGTCGGAAAACCTCAACGACTCGGTGGTCGCGCCTTTGATGTGGCTGCTGGTGGCGGGCTTGCCCGGCGCGGTGCTGTACCGCTACGCCAACACCGCCGACGCGATGTGGGGCTACCGGGGGCGCTGGGAGTGGGCCGGCAAGTGGGCTGCGCGGGCCGACGATGTCTTGTCTTGGCTGCCGGCCCGTTTCACCGGCCTGGCACTGGCGCCTTGGCGGCGCTGGCCGCAGCTGCCAGCGCAAGCGCGCCAGACACCGTCGCCGAATGGCGGTTGGCCGATGGGCGCCCTGGCCCTGCGCCTGGGTGTTCGCCTGCGCAAGCCGGGGGTGTACACCTTGAACGGGGCCGCGCCTTCGCCCGTGGCAGGCGACGTGGTCGCAGCGCTGCGCAGCACCGCAGCGGTGGCCTGGTGCAGCGCCGCAACCACGGTGCTCGGCTTGGCCGCAGCCATGGCCTGGCGCGTTTGAAGCGGGGCACGGGATGACACGCACACTGATCGTCTGGGGCACCACCAGCGGCGCAGGCAAGAGCTGGCTGGCCACGGCCCTGTGCCGCGTGGCCTTGCGACGTGGCATCCAGGTGGCGCCGTTCAAGGCGCAGAACATGAGCAACAACGCGCGCGTCGTGTCGCGTGCGGGCATGGGCGAGCCGCAAGACGGCGCAGCGCTGGGCGAAATCGGCTCGGCCCAGTATTTCCAGGCCCTGGCCGCCGGCGTCATGCCGCACACCGACATGAACCCGGTGTTGCTCAAGCCTGAGCGCGACACCGCCAGCCAGGTGGTGGTGCACGGCTTGGTCAACGCCGCGCTCTCAAGCCTGCCGTGGCGCGAACGCAGCGCGTTGCTGGCGGTGAGCGCGCAGACCAGCTTCCAGCGTTTGGCGGCGGCCAACGACTTGATCGTGGTCGAGGGCGCCGGTTCACCGGCCGAGGTCAACCTGGCGCCGCAGGACTACGTCAACCTGGGCACCGCACGATGGGCGCAAGCCGCGGGCCCGGCGGCGGCACTGCTGGTCAGCGACATCGACCGCGGTGGCTCGTTTGCCCACTGTTTCGGCACCTGGGCGCTGCTGCCCGACGACCTGCGCGGCCTGCTGCAGGGCTTTGTGTTCAACCGCTTTCGCGGCGACGCGGCCCTGCTGGCGCCGGGGCCGCAACAGTTGCAGCAGCTGACGGGCGTGCCGCTGGCCGGCGTGATCCCGTTGCGCCGCGACCATGGGTTACCAGAAGAAGATGGGCTGTTCGACGACCGTGCTGCCGGCTCGGCCGGGGCCAGCGGTGCCCTGCGCTTGCGCGTGGCCGTGCTGGCGCCGCCCCACATCAGCAACCTGGACGAGTTTTTGCCGCTCGCCCAGGTGCCCGGTCTGCACCTGGTTTGGGCCCGAACCGCGGCCCAGCTGGCCGGTGCGGATTGGATCGTTCTGCCCGGCAGCAAGCAAGTCAGCGGCGACCTGGCCTGGCTGCGCCAGCAGGGCATGGACACGGTGATCCAGGCCCATGCCCAGGCTGGCGGTGCGGTGTTGGGCGTGTGCGGTGGCTTGCAGATGTTGGGCCGCAGCTTGCATGACCCCGACGGTCACGATGGCGAGGCGGTGCAGCAGCTGCCGGGCCTGGGTCTGCTGCCACTGACGACCCGGTTTGGCGCGCTCAAGCGTTTGCGCGCTGCGCCCGTGCGCTTTGCTGCCCCTCACGGCGCCTGGGGTGCATGGGCCGGCCTGTCAGCCGCGGCCTACGAAATCCGCTGCGGGCAGACCGTGGCCGATGAAGGCTGTGCCGTGCTGCACGACGACAGCGGCCAAGCGATCGGCTGGCAGCAGGCCAATGTGCTGGGGGTCTATGCCCATGGGCTGTTCGAATCACCGGCGGTGATGCAGGCCTTGTTTGGCACCACCGTGCCGACCCTGGAGCGCGCTTTCGACACCCTGGCCGACCTGGTGGAAGCGCACCTGGACGCAACGCTGCTGGCCCGATTGCTTGGACAATGAAACCATGAGCACCTATGGCCCGCAACGCATCGTCTGCCTGACCGAAGAGACCACCGAGTGGCTCTACCTGCTGGGCGAAGAAGAACGCATCGTCGGCATCAGCGGCTATACCGTGCGGCCGCGCCGCGCTCGGCAAGAAAAACCGCGGGTCAGCGCTTTTCTGGACGGCAAGATCGACAAGATCGTGGCGCTGAAGCCCGACCTGGTGATCGGTTTCAGCGACATGCAGGCCGCGCTGGCCGACAAGCTCATCCGCGCGGGCCTCAACGTCTTCATCACCAACCAGCGCAGCGTGGCCGAGATCTTTGCCACGCTGCGTCTGGTGGCCGGCCTGGTGGGCGCGCAAGCGCGCGCCGAAGCCTGGATCGCGCCCTGCCAGGCCCGCCATGCCGACATGGCGGCCGTGGCGGCACAGTGGCCACGCCGCCCGCGGGTCTACTTTGAGGAGTGGGACGACCCCATGATCAGCGCCATCCAATGGGTCAGCGAACTGATCACGGTGGCGGGTGGGGACGATGTGTTTCCGGAGCGCGCTGTGATGAGCCTGGGCCGCGACCGGGTGCTGGCCGATGTGCTGGAGCCGGCGCGCCGCGCGCCTGATCTGATTCTGGGGTCCTGGTGCGGCAAGAAATTCAGGCCCGAGAAGGTGGCCGCGCGTGAAGGTTGGGCCGACGTACCTGCAGTGCGGTTTGCTCAGCTGCATGAGATCAAGTCCTGCGACATCCTGCAGCCCGGCCCGGCGGCCCTGACCGATGGTCTGGAGCAGATGCACGCGCTGTTTGCGGCTTGGGTTTTGCAAAACCGGTGAAGCAGCCAGAGCAGATGGACAAAGACATGGACAAACACATGGACAAGCAAGTGGACAAGCACCTGAACATCATCGACCTGCTGGACAACCCCGCCCTGGCCGCCCAGGTGCAGCACCGCATCGACCACCTGACCAAACCGCTGGGCGCCTTGGGCCGCCTGGAAGCGTTGGCACTGCAGATGGCCCTGGTGCAGGGCAGCACCACACCGCAGCTGCTGCAGCCGCAACTGGTGGTGTTTGCAGCCGACCACGGCATTGCCGCGCAAGGGGTCAGTGCCTACCCGCAGGCGGTGACGGTGCAGATGGTGGCCAACATGCTGGCCGGTGGCGCAGCGGTGTCGGTGCTGGCCCGCCAACACGGCCTAGCGCTGACGGTGGTGGATTGCGGCGTGGCTGCTGATTTGGCACCCCAGCCCGGGCTGGTGGTGGCCAAGGTGCGGGCCGGCACAGCGGATGCCAGCCAGGGTGAAGCGATGTCCGTGGCCGAATGTGCGGCCGCGCTGGCGGCGGGCCGGCGCCTGTTGCAAGCCTTGCCCGGCAATGTGCTGTTGCTGGGCGAGATGGGCATTGCCAACACGTCTGCAGCGGCGATGTTGATGTGCCGCCTGACGGGCCTGCCTTTGCCGCAATGCGCCGGCCGTGGCACGGGCCTGGACGATGCGGGCCTGCAGCGCAAGCTGCGTGTGCTTCAGGGCGCGCTTGACCACCATGTCGCCGCCAAAACACCGCTGCAGTTGCTGGCCGCTTTGGGTGGCCTGGAGATCGCCACCATGGTGGGTACGGTGTTGCAGGCGGCCGAAGCGCGGCGCCTGATCGTGGTCGACGGTTTCATCACCACCGCTGCGGTGGCTGTGGCGGTGGCCTTGCAGCCGCTGGTGCTGCAGCGCTGTGTCTTTGCCCATGGCTCTGCAGAAAACGGGCACGCGCGCTGGCTGCAGCAACTGGGCGTGCAGCCGCTGGTGGACCTGGGCCTGCGCCTGGGCGAAGGGTCGGGTGCTGCACTGGCTTGGCCGCTGCTGAAGTCGGCCGAACTGCTGCTGGCGCAGATGGCCAGTTTTGACAGTGCGGGTGTTTCGACCCGCTCAGAAGCCACCGGTGCGCCAAGCCCCCATCACGCCCCTGATCGGCCCACCCATGCTGCATGAGCTGCGCCTGTTCCTGGTGGCGTTGCAGTTCCTGACCCGCGTGCCGGTGCCCACCTGGGTGGGCTGGCAAGACGAATGGCTGCACGCCAGCGCCCGCCACTTTGCGGGCGTGGGGTTGCTGCTGGGCAGCTTGGCCGCGCTGGTGCTGTGGCTGGCGGCCCATGTCTGGCCAGCGCCCGTGGCCGTGCTGATGAGCATGGCCTTCACCATCTGGATCACCGGTGCCTTTCACGAAGACGGCCTGGCCGACACCTGTGACGGCCTGGGTGGTGCGGTCACCCGCGAGCGCGCACTGCTGATCATGAAAGACTCGCGTCTGGGCACTTATGGCGCGGTGGGCCTGCTGCTGGTGCTCGCGCTGAAGGCAGCGGCTTTGCATGCACTGGCCACGCGCGACTTGGCGGCCACGTTGGTGATGCTGCCGCTGGCGCACACCTGGTCGCGCACCGCCACGGTGGTGCTCTTGCGTTGGCTGCCCTATGGCGGTGACGCGGAACACGCCAAGGCCAAGCCGATGGCGCAACAAGTGGATGGCCTGGGCTTGCTGGTGGCTCTGGTGTGGGCGGGTCTGGCTGCTGGGGTGGCCGCGCTTTACATGCCCGCCATGGCGCTGGCAGCGGCCGCAGTGTCGTGCGTGATCGTCACGCTGTGGATGGCGCACTGGCTGCAGCGTCGATTGGGCGGTTACACCGGCGATGCCTTGGGCGCGACACAGCAGCTCTGTGAGTTGGCGGCGTACTTGTCGGTGCTGGCCGTGCTGTCTTCGGGCTGAAACAGCGTGGACCTGTGGTGCTGGCGTCATCCACCCGCCCGCGGTGCCCGCGGGCGTTGCATCGGCCGCACCGACCTGGCGGTGGACCCACGAAAGGCCAAGCGCTTGGCACACCGCATTCGGCAGGTGGCACGCCGCCACCAGCTGCCGCACACCATCTGGGTCTCACCGCTGCAGCGCTCGCGTGACGTGGGGCAGTGGTTGCGGCGCTGGGGCTGGCGGGTTCAGGTGGACGCCCGCTTGGCCGAGCTGGACTTTGGGGCTTGGGACGGCCTGCCGTGGTCACAGATCTCTTGGGGCGAGGTGCAGGCCTGGCAAGACGACCTGCTGCACCATGCACCGGGTGGCGGCGAAAGCCTGGCGCAACTGGCAAAGCGGGTGCACGCTTGGTGCGCCAGCCTGCCGCCAGGCGCTTGCCAATTGGTGAGCCACGGCGGCTGGATCAACGCGCTGGCGCATGTCTCACCGGGTTTGTTGCAGCTGCCAGCCGCCGACTGGCCGACACCGCCTCGGCACGGCTCACTGACCAAGCTTGCCAAGCCAGCAGGCCCCGCTGGCGGGCCTGCAGCCCGTCGCTGATCTCTGATACCGATTTGCGTTCATTCGCATCAATCACGGTTGCTACGCCTCGTCGGCTTGCGGCGCATTGCAGTCGCTCGCTTGACGGTCCGTGGCGAGACGAGGGCAACGGGTACCGGGCTCCGCTCATGTCCCCCGGGCCCGGCTTCGCCGGTCCCTCCTCCTAATACTTCGCTGCGCCCGGTACCCATTGCCCTCGTCTATCCACTATG
>JANMHH010000365.1:0-3682 GCA_031375065.1 Rubrivivax sp.
GTGCCGATCTTGCTGGCCACGAAGACGGTGCGGATCTCGGCCGTGCCGATGACCTCTTCACGCTGCTCGGGTGCCAGCATGCCGCCCATCGCCGCCTTGATCTCGTCCACAGCGTCATAAATGATGTTGTAGTACTTCAGATCGACGCCGTTGCCTTCGGCCAGCTTGCGTGCACCCATGTCGGCGCGCACGTTGAAGCCGATGATGACGGCCTTGCTGGCAATCGCCAGGTTGACGTCGCTCTCGCTGATGCCACCGACCGCAGCGTGCACGATCTGCACCCGCACTTCGGGCGTGCTGAGCTTGGTGAGGCTTTGCGCCAAGGCTTCCTGCGAACCCTGCACGTCGGACTTGACGATGAGGGACAGCGTTTGCGCCTGGCCTTCGCCCATGTTCTCGAACATGCCTTCGAGCTTGGCGGCCTGGCGCCTGTTGAGCGTGACCTCGCGGTACTTGCCCTGGCGGAAGGTGGCGATTTCGCGGGCCCGGCGCTCGTCGGCCAGGACCATGAACTCGTCACCGGCTTGCGGCACTTCGGTCAGGCCCTGGATTTCAACCGGGATGGAAGGACCGGCCTCTTCGATGGCCTTGTCGTCTTCGTCCAGCATGGCGCGCACGCGGCCATAGCTGCTGCCGGCCAGCACCACATCACCCTTGCGCAGGGTGCCGGTTTGCACCAGCACGGTGGCCACCGGGCCGCGGCCCTTGTCCAGGCGGGCTTCAATCACCAGGCCCTTGGCGGCGGCGGCCGTGGGGGCCCGCAACTCCAATACTTCAGCTTGCAGCAACACCTGTTCGAGCAGCGTGTCGATGCCGGTGCCGACCTTGGCCGACACACCCACGAAAGGTGCGTCACCGCCAAAGTCTTCCGGGATCACGCCTTCGGCCACCAGCTCGCTCTTGACGCGTTCCAGGTTGGCATCGGGCTTGTCGATCTTGTTCATGGCCACGACGATCGGCACACCGGCGGCCTTGGCATGGGCAATGGCTTCCTTGGTCTGCGGCATCACACCGTCGTCGGCCGCCACCACCAGGATCACGATGTCGGTGGCCTTGGCGCCACGGGCCCGCATCGCCGTGAAGGCGGCGTGGCCTGGGGTGTCCAGGAAGGTGATCATGCCGCGCGGGGTTTCCACGTGGTACGCACCAATGTGCTGCGTGATGCCGCCATGTTCGCCGGCCGCTACGCGGGCCCTGCGGATGTGGTCCAGCAGGGACGTCTTGCCGTGGTCGACGTGACCCATGACAGTGACCACCGGCGCGCGCGGCAACAGCTCGGCGTCCAGGTGCGCGTTTTCTTCTTCGGTGAAGGCTTCGGGGTCGTCGAGCTTGGCGGCCAGCGCCTTGTGGCCCATTTCTTCGACCACGATCATGGCCGTTTCCTGGTCCAGCTGCTGGTTGATGCTGACCATCTGGCCCAGCTTCATCAACTGCTTGATGACCTCGGATGCCTTGACGCTCATCTTGTGCGCCAGATCGGCCACCGAGATGGTTTCGGGCACGTGCACTTCTTGCACCACCTGCTCGGCTGGCTGCGCAAAGGAACTGGAGCCCTCGTCGCCACGGTCGCCACGGCGACCACCACCGCGCGGAGCACGCCAGCCCGGACGGCCGGCGCCGCTGTCGGTGCGGCCCTTGACGGCGGCGCGCTTCTTGGCCGCGTCGTCGGCCCAGCTGGACGACAGCTTTTCCGACTTGATCTGTTTCTTTTCACCGGGTTTGGCCACGGTGGTGGCACCGGGCGCACCCGGCACAGCCTTGGGCTTGTGGATGGTGCCCTTGATGGCTTCTTTGGCGGGCTCGGCCGGCTTCGGTTCTTCCGGCTTCTTGGCCAGCATCACCTTCTTGGGCGCGTTCATCATCGCCCGAATGGCGGCGGCCTCGGCTTCGGCGGCCTTGCGGCGGCGGGCCAGGTCGTCGGACTTGGCAGCCTCTTCGGCGGCTTTGTCCGCGGCCTTGACAACGCGCAGAACCGGCTTGGCGGGCTCCACCGGCTTGGGTGGCTCTTCGACCACAGGTGCCGGCGGTGGCGCAACTTCGGCCACCGGGGCAGGCGCCGGCGCGGGTGCAGCGGCGGCGGCTTTGCCAGGTGCCCGTTTGCTGGCCTTGTTCAAGGCGGCGGCGGTCGCGGCTGCGGCAGATGCGGCAGCGGCTTGAGCGGCAGCCTGTGTTGCCACAGCGGCGGCGGCCTGGGCTGCCGTTTCGGCGGCTGCAGCGGCGGCGGCTTCGGTGGCTTCGCGTGCGACACGCTCCTGCTCTTCGCGCTGGCGGCGCGATTCGGCCAGCTCTTCTTCTTGCAGACGGATGGCCGCCGCCTGGGCCTGAGCCTCTTCTTCGCGGCGCTGCAGATCCAGTTCTTCGGCGCTGGTGACAGCCGCTTCTTCACCCGCTGGCGCGCCGTCGCGCTTGACGAACACGCGCTTCTTGCGCACCTCCACCTGAATGGTGCGGGCACGACCACTGGAGTCGGCTTGCTTGATCTCGGTTGACGTCTTCTTGGTCAACGTGATCTTCTTGCGCTCGGCCGCTGGTGCGGTGCCGTGGGCGGTGCGCAGGTAGTCCAGCAAGCGCTCCTTGTCGGACTCGGTCAGCGCGTCGTCGGGCGACTGCTTGGTCACACCGGCCGATTGCAGCTGCTCAAGCAGCGCCGTGGTCGGGCGACCAAGTTGCGCGGCAAACAGGGCGACGGTCATCACGGCCATGGGTTCGGTTTCCTCGGGTGTTTCTGGTGCTGAAGGCGGTGGGCGAGCAGGTGGCTCAGGCGGTGAACCAGTGTTCGCGGGCCTTCATGATCAGCGTCTTGGCGCGCTCTTCTTCGATGCCGGTCATGTCGGTGAGTTCGTCCACCGCCAAGTCGGCCAGGTCGTCGCGGGTATGAACGCCGCCTTGCGCCAATTGCGCAATCAGTTCAGGCGTCAAACCTTCCAGGTCGCGCAGGTGCTGTGACACCTCTTCGACCTGTTCTTCTTTCTCAATTTCCATCGTCAGCAGTGCGTCTTTGGCACGCGTGCGCAGCTCGTTGACGGTGTCTTCATCGAAGGATTCGATTTCCAGCATCTCGCTCAGCGGCACGTAGGCCACCTCTTCCAGGCTGGAGAAGCCTTCGGCGATCAGGATGTCGGCCACCTCGGCATCGACGTCGAGCTTGTCGACAAACAAGGCGCGCACCGAATCGCTTTCGGTGGCCTGCTTGGCCTGCGACTCTTCGGCGGTCATGATGTTGATGCGCCAGCCGGTCAGCTCGGCCGCCAGGCGCACGTTCTGACCGCCCCGACCGATGGCGATGGCCAGGTTTTCTTCGTCCACCACCACGTCCATGGCGTGGCGCTCTTCATCGACCATGATGCTTTGCACGTTGGCCGGAGCCAAGGCACCGATGACAAACTGAGCGGGGTCTTCCGACCACAGCACGATGTCCACACGCTCGCCAGCCAGTTCGTTGGTGACGGCGTTGACCCGCGAACCGCGAACGCCCACGCAGGTGCCGATGGGGTCGACCCGGCGGTCATGCGAGATGACGGCGATCTTGGCGCGGCTGCCAGCGTCGCGGGCGCAGCTCTTGATTTCGAGCAGGCGTTGTTCGATCTCGGGCACTTCTTGCGCAAACAACTCGACCATGAAGGCCGGGGCGCTGCGCGAAAGCATGATCTGCGGGCCCCGTTGCGTGGGGTCGATGCCCTGC
>JANMHH010000445.1:0-9107 GCA_031375065.1 Rubrivivax sp.
TTTGTCTACCTGCTGCCCCACTACCAGAACCCGACCGGCCGCTGCGTGCCCGCCGAGCGTCGCCTGGCCCTGGTGGAAAAGGCGCAGGAGCTCGGCCTGCCCATCGTCGAAGACAACCCCTACGGCGACCTGTGGTTCGACCAGCCGCCACCGCCGCCGCTGTCGGCCAGCGCGGGTGTGGGCGACGGCGGTGGCGCCATCTACCTGGGCTCGTTTTCCAAGGTGCTGGCCCCGGGCCTGCGCCTGGGCTACGTGGTGGCGCCGCCGGTGCTCTACCCCAAGCTGCTGCAGGCCAAGCAGGCCGCCGACCTGCACACGCCGGGCTTCAACCAACGCGTGGTCTATGAGGTCATCAAGAACGGCTTCTTGCGTGACCACGTGCCCACCATCCGGGCCCGCTACAAAGCCCAGCGCGACGCCATGCAAGCCGCGCTGTTGGCGCACATGCCGCCCGGTTGCCATTGGCACAAGCCGGTGGGCGGCATGTTCTTCTGGCTGGACCTGCCGGCCCACATCGACGCCACCGCGTTGCTGCCCAAGGCCGTGGCAGCTGGCATGGCCTATGTGCCGGGCAACACCTTTTATCCGCATGGGGGCCACGCCAACACCTTGCGCCTGAGCTTTGTCACCGTGGCGCCCGAGCTCATCACCCAGGGCGTGGCGGCGCTGGCCAGCGTGCTCAGGGCAGCCTGACCTGATCCGCAAGACAGCAAGACAGCCAGCGAGAACCACCACCATGCAACGCCGCTTCCACCAGCTCGACGTCTTCAGCGCCGTGCCGCTCCAAGGCAACCCCTTGGCCGTGGTGCACAGCGCCCAGGGCCTGAGCGACGACACCATGGCCGCGTTTGCGCGCTGGACCAACCTGTCGGAAACCACCTTCCTGCTGCCGCCCACGCAGCGCGGCGCCGACTACCGCGTGCGCATCTTCACGCCGCAGCAAGAGCTGCCCTTTGCCGGTCACCCCACGCTGGGCAGCTGCCACGCCTGGCTGACCGATGGGGGTGTGCCGCAGCAGGCCGGCCTGGTGGTGCAAGAGTGTGAGGTAGGTCTGGTGCGCATCCGTCAAAGTGCAGCCCGTCTGGCCTTTGCCGCACCGCCGCTGCGCCGCACCGGGCCGCTGGAAGCGGAGCTGCTGGCGCGCATCGTGCGCTGTTTGCGCGTTGACGCCGCTGACGTGCTGCACCACCAGTGGGAGGACAACGGCCCCGGCTGGTGTGCGGTGATGTTGCGCAGCGGCGCCCAGGTGCGCGCGCTGCAGCCCGACTGGGCGGGGCTGGGCAATGTGAAGTTGGGCGTGGTGGGCGCGCAGGCGCCGGGCTCGGCAACACAGTTCGAGGTGCGCGCCTTCGTGCCCGGGCTGGGTGTCTATGAAGACCCGGTGACCGGCAGCCTGAACGCCAGTCTGGCGCAGTGGCTGATCGGCGCTGGGTTGGCGCCCATGCAATACGTGGCCGCACAAGGCCACGCCTTGCAGCGCGATGGCCGCGTTTATGTTGAGCAGGTGGGCGCCGACATCTGGATCGGTGGTGATGTGGTGGCCTGTGTCGAAGGTACGGTCAACTTGTGAGCGTCGATGCGGGCTGGGTACAGTCGGTCGACCTCCACCTTGACGTTCAGCTTCAACACACCCAACGCATGAGCATTCCGTGAGCGTTGTCCTGGATCACCTGATCGTTGCTGCGGCCAGCTTGAGCCAGGGCGTGGCCTGGTGCGAGGCCACGCTGGGTGTCACGCTCGGGCCCGGTGGCCAACACCCCTTGATGGGCACCCACAACCGCCTGTTGAAGGTGGCCACGCCGGCCTATCCCGGGGCTTACCTGGAAATCATCGCGATCGACCCCGAAGCCGCGCCGCCCCAGCGCGCGCGTTGGTTTGGTCTGGACGACCCGGCGCTGCAAAAGCGGCTGCAGGACGGCCCGCAACTGATCCACCTGGTGGCCCGTTCGACCATGCTGGACATGCACCGCTGGGGCCTGATCACGGTGGGGCTCAAGCCCGGCAACCCGGTGGCTGCCAGCCGCGAAACACCGGGCGGCACGCTGTCCTGGGAAATCCTGGTGGCCGACGACGGCCGCCTGGACTGTGGCGGTGCCCTGCCCACGCTGATTCAGTGGAAAGGCCCGCACCCGACCGAGCGCATGCCTGATTCGGGTGTGACCCTGACGTCCTTGACGCTGCGTGGCATCAGCGACCGCGCGCGCCAGGTGCTGCGGCTGCCGGGGGTGCAGGTGCTGCCTCACTTCGAACCCGTCGAATCCGCCGAACCGGTCGAAATCGCCGACCTTGCAAGCGCTGCTCACGCTGCCCAACCGGCCTTGGTTGCCACACTGCACACCCCCAAGGGCCCGGTGGTCCTGTGCAGCTTCAACCCAGGCCCAACGCCGCCGCCACCATGACCGAAGAACTCTTCCGCGAAGACGCCACGCTGCTGCAGTGCGAAGCCACCGTGCTGGCCGTAGACGAGCACGGCGTGGTGCTGGACCGCACCGTGTTCTACCCGCTGGGCGGTGGCCAGGCGGGTGACACCGGCACGTTGACGTTGGCCAGCGGCGCGGTGCTGGGCATCACCGACACACGCAAACACAAAGAGCGCCCGGGTGCCATTGCCCACGTTCTGGCCGAAGGCGCAGACGAGCTGGCCTTGGCGCCCGGCACCCGCGTGGTGGCCTGCGTCGACGAAGCCCGCCGCCGCGCCCACATGCGCTTTCACACCGCCACCCATTTGCTGTGCGCGCTGGTGCCGCACCCGGTAGACGGCTGCTCCATCACGCAGGGCTACGCGCGGCTGGACTTTCACATGAACGAGCCGCTCGACAAAGACGCGCTCAACGCCGGCATTGCCCGCCTGGTGGCCGAGGCCCACCCTGTTAGCCACCGCTGGATCAGCGAAGAAGAGCTCGACGCCAACCCCGGCCTGGTGCGCAGCATGAGCGTGCAGCCACCTCGATCAGCAGATGGCTTGGGCCGCATCCGCGTGCTGCAGATCGAAGGCGTCGACCTGCAGCCCTGTGGCGGCACCCACGTGGCCAACACGGCTGACGTAGGGGCGGTGGTGGTGACGAAGATCGAAAAGAAGAGCGCCATGACGCGGCGCGTGGTACTGGGGTTTGCGGGCCTGGCTCCCGAGCCGATGCTGGCGAGGTGAGCGGCGACTGAAACCCGCATCCGCGACCCACGCCAGCGTGCCCTGTCACCCGGTGCGCGCCCAGAAAAAAGCTCGCCGAGGCGGGCTTCGTCTGCGCAGGGCCTGCAACCATCACTGGTTGCGGTAGTCGTCGTGGCAGCTCTTGCAGGTGCCGGCAGCACTGCCAAAGGCGGCCTTCAGGGTGTCCAGGTTGTTGGCTCTGGCGGCCACGGCCAGCTTGGCAATTTCATCCTGCATCTTTTTGGCGCCCTCGTCGAACTTGGCGCGTTCGCTCCACACCTTGGCGTTGGGTGTGCCTTTTTCGGTGCCCGATGTGCCATCCACAAAGCCGGCGAAAGGCAGGCTGCTGATGCGGGTGATGATTTCCGCGTTGGCGGCTGCAGCAGCACCGTCAAAGGGTGCGCGGCCCGAAGTCATGGCACCAATGCGCCCAAAGTGGGCGCCAATCAGCGTCATGCCGGCCTTGCGGTACTTGACGGCGTCTTCCGGCTTCTGGAATTGCGCGGCAGCGGGCATGGCGGTCAGCAGGCCGACCACGGTGGCGGCGGCAAGGATCAAACGGGTCATGCGGGCTCTCCTGAAAGACAGATCGGTGGGTGGATCAAGTGACATTCATCAGCAGCAGCACAGCAAAACGGGCTGCCTGCCCAGTGTACGCAACGGCCTGCAGCAACATTCCGCGTTCAGGGTAAGCCCTGAGCCACCGCGGACGAGGGCACAAGGGGCCGCGACCGAGTTATGGTTATGCCACCGAGCGCCCGTTGCGCTGGAGCCCGCTGCGAACATGTTGCCAAGTCAAACCCCTGCGCCCACCGCCATCACAGCCGTCCGCGTCTGGGACCTGCCCACGCGTTTGTTCCATTGGACCTTGGCGGCGGCCATCGTCGGCTCGGTGGTCTCGGCCAAGATCGGTGGCAACGCGATGGTCTGGCACATGCGCCTGGGCTGCCTGGTGCTGGCCTTGTTGGTCTTTCGGGTGCTGTGGGGTTTGGTGGGTGGGCGCTGGTCGCGCTTCACCAGCTTCATCTATGCACCGGCCACGGTGCTGCGCTATTTGCGGGGTCAAACCCAGGCCGGTGAACACCTGGACGTGGGTCACAACCCGCTGGGCAGTTTTTCGGTCTTCGGATTGCTGGGCCTGCTGGCGCTGCAGGTGGCCACCGGCCTGGTGGCCGACGACGAGATCGCCACGGTGGGCCCGCTGAACCGCTTTGTCAGCCCCGACATCGTCAGCCAGGCCACCGGCTGGCACAAACAGTACGGGCAGTGGATCGTGTTGGCCATGGTGGCGCTGCATGTCGCTGCCATCCTGTATTACCTGCTGAAGAAGAAGCACAACCTGGTGCAGCCCATGCTGGTGGGTGACAAGCCGCTGCCGGCCGACACACCGGCCAGCGCGGACGGCCCTCGCCAACGGATCCTGGCCCTGGTGCTGTTTGCGCTGTGCGCCGCGGGCGCGGCCTGGGTGGCCAGCCTGGCGGTCTGACGCCCATGGACACCGACCCGCAGATCGAGCTGATACCCGCCGACAGCAGCGAGCACGTGGCGGCGGTACGCGAGCTGTTCCGCGAATACGCCAGTTCCCTCAACGTCGACTTGTGCTTTCAAAACTTCGAAGCCGAACTGGCCGGTCTGCCCGGTGAGTACGCAGCGACTGGCGGCGCCCTGCTGCTGGCCCTGGTGGACGGCGCACCGGCCGGCTGTGTGGCCATGCGGCCGCTGCCGGAATCAGACCACGTCAACGCCTGCGAGATGAAGCGCTTGTATGTGCGGCGCGCCTTTCGGCGCTTTGGTCTGGGCCGCCTGATGACCCAGCAGTTGATGGACCTGGCCACCCAGGCCGGCCACTCCTGCATGCTGCTGGACACCCTGGACGACATGGAAGCCGCGCGTGGCCTCTACACCAGCCTGGGCTTCGAAGAAATTCCGCCCTACTACTTCAACCCGATACCGGGTGCGCACTACCTGAGGGTGGAACTCGACGCGCCGGGAACCCGGTGGTGAGGGCCGCTTCATGGGCTGCTGGCCAGGGCCAGGGCCAGGGCCTGAGACATGGCGTCAGCGGCTGGGCGTTTTTCGCTCGGGATGAGCAGGCATCATCGAAAGACCCTCAGCCCAGGCTACCTTGTGCAACATCCTGAGAATCCAGCATGACCGCACTGCCTCCTCCCGGCAGCGATGAGTTTGAAGCGCTGCTTCACACCATCCGCTTCCCCGGCGACCAAGACCCTGCCGAGACCCGCGAATGGCTGGACGCGCTGGCCACGCTGGTGCGCCAAAGTGGGCCCGACCGTGCGCGCTTCGTGCTGGGCGCGCTGCAAGACGAAGCCCGCCGCCACGCGCTGGCCTGGCAACCGCAGCGCCAGACGCCTTACCTCAACACGGTCAGCCTGCATGATCAGGCCCCCTTCCCCGGCAAGCTCGAGACCGAACAGCGTTTGGCTGCCATCATGCGTTGGAACGCGCTGGCCATGGTGGTGCGCGCCAACGCGCGCCAGGGCGAACTGGGCGGTCACATCGCCAGTTATGCGTCGGCCGCTGATTTGTTTGAAGTGGGCTTCAACCACTTCTTCCGCGCCCGCAACGCCAGCCACGGCGGCGACCTGGTGTTTTTCCAGCCGCACTCGGCGCCCGGTGTCTACGCGCGGGCCTTTGCCGAAGGCCGCTTGAGCGAAAACGACCTGGACCACTATCGCCAGGAGGTTGGCGCCGCCGCGCTGCGTGCCCAGGGCCAGGCGGTGCGCGGCCTGAGCAGCTACCCGCACCCTTGGTTGATGCCCGACTTCTGGCAGTTCCCCACCGGCTCGATGGGCCTGGGGCCTTTGTCGGCCGTCTACCAGGCGCGTTTCATGCGTTACCTGGAACACCGTGGCCTGATCCCCGCCAGCGACCGCGGCGGCGCCGTGGGTGATGTCGCGAAGGATGTCGCGAAGGATGTCGCAAGTGGTGAAGCAAGTGGTGAGGCCAGTGAGGCCGCCTGCCGCCGCGTCTGGGGCTTTTTTGGCGACGGCGAAATGGACGAGCCCGAGTCGCTGGCCGGCCTGAGCCTGGCCGCGCGCGAAGGGCTGGACAACCTGGTCTTTGTTGTCAACTGCAACCTGCAGCGGCTGGACGGCCCGGTGCGTGGCAATGGCCGCATCGTCGACGAATTGGAAACGGTGTTTGCCGGCGCCGGCTGGCACGTCATCAAGCTGGTCTGGGGCAGCGACTGGGACGCGCTGTTTGCGCGCGATCACACCCAGGCCCTGGCACGCGCCTTTGCCCGCACCGTGGACGGCCAGTTCCAGACCTTCAGCGCCAACGACGGCGCCTACAACCGCGACAAGTTCTTCGGCCAGAGCCCCGAACTGCAGGCCCTGGTGGGCGCGATGACCGACGACGAGATCGACCGCCTGCACCGCGGCGGCCATGACCTGGTGAAGATCCACGCCGCCTATGCAGCCGCAGTGGCGCACCGTGGCGCGCCGGTAGTCATCCTGGCCAAGACCATGAAGGGCTATGGCATGGGCAGCAGCGCCCAGGGCCGCATGACCACGCACCAGCATAAGAAGGTCGACGGCGACGAGCTGGTCGACTTTGCGCGGCGGTTTCATTTGCCGATGAGCGACGACGACGCACGTGCGCAGCGCTTCTTCCGCCCGCCGCCGGGCAGCGAGGAAGCTGCTTATCTGCAGCAACGCCGCGCCGCGCTCGGTGGCCCCTTGCCCGCGCGGCAAACCGTGGCACCTTCGCTGCCGGTGCCCACCGTAGAGTCCTTTGCCAGCTTTGCGCTGCAGGCCGACGGCAAGGAGATGAGCACCACGATGGCCTTTGTGCGCCTGCTGTCCAACCTGCTCAAGCTGCCCGAATTGGGGCCGCGCGTGGTGCCCATCGTGGCCGACGAAGCGCGCACCTTTGGCATGGCCAGCCTGTTTCGCCAGGTTGGCATTTACGCGCCGCAGGGCCAGAACTACGAGCCCGAAGACGCGGCCAGCCTGATGAGCTACCGCGAAAGCCGTGACGGCCAGATCCTGGAAGAAGGCATCACCGAAGCCGGTGCGCTGGCCAGTTGGACGGCCGCCGCCACCAGCTACAGCACGCATGGCCTGACCATGCTGCCGTTCTACATCTACTACTCGATGTTTGGTTTTCAGCGGGTGGGCGACCTGATCTGGGCGGCTGCCGACCAGCGCAGCCGCGGCTTCCTGCTGGGCGCCACGTCGGGCCGCACCACGCTGGGCGGCGAAGGCCTGCAGCACCAGGACGGCCACAGCCACCTGATCGCCAGCACGGTACCCAACTGCGTGGCCTACGACCCGGCTTTTGCCTACGAGCTGGCGCTGATCGTGCACCACGGATTGCAGCGCATGCTGGGCACCGCGGATGAAGCACCGCACGATGTGTTTTTCTACCTCACCGTGATGAACCAGAACCACGCCCAGCCGTCGATGCCAGCCGGCGTGGAAAGCGGCGTGCTGCGTGGCCTCTATGTGTTGCCCGCCGTTGCCGGTGTGACGGCGCTGCAGGCACCCCGCGCCCAGTGCACCTTGGTGGGCAGCGGCGCCATCCTGCATGAAGTGTTGGAAGCCGCGCGCTGGCTGGCCGAGCACTGGAACGTGGCGGCCCAGGTGTGCAGCGCCACCAGCTTCAGCGAACTGGCGCGTGATGGCATGGCCTGTGAACGCTGGCGGGCCTTGGGGCAATCCGCTGGCGAACCCTGGGCCACGCAGGTCTTGAACACCACCGCCGGCCCCATCGTGGCCGCCACCGATTACGTGCGCGCCGTGCCCGAACAACTGCGGGCCTGGGTGCCGGCCGGCCGGCGCTACGTCACGCTGGGCACCGACGGTTTTGGCCGCAGCGACGGCCGCACCCAGCTGCGCGACTTCTTTGAAGTCGGTGCCGGGCACATCGTGCAGCGCGCGCTGCAGGCGCTGGCCGACGACGGCCTGGTCCCGGCCGAGTTGCCGACCGCCGCCCGCCAGCGCTATGGCCTGGCAGCCAGCCCGCATCCCTGGACGATCTGAGCCCCAGCGAACAGATCTCACTCAGGTATGCGGCATCATCGGGCCCAGGCCATCAGAGCCATTTTTGGAGACGACCATCACCACATCCCTTGAATTGCGTGCCGGCGACCTGCGCCTGGTTTTGAGGCCCGACCTGGGCGGCTGCGTGGCCGGCTTCTGGCGGGGTGACCTGCCGGTGCTGCGCAGCACCGAGCCGGGGGACCTGAGCACGTCACGCCAATCGGGTTGTTATCCGCTGGTGCCGTACTCCAACCGGCTGGGCTACCGGCGCTTTCGCTGGTTGGGCCGCGACCACACCACAGCGCCCAATTTCGATGACAACCCGCACTCGGTGCACGGCGTGGCTTGGCAACGGGCTTGGGCCGTGGTGTCTTGCAGCGCCACCGAAGCCGAGTTGAGCTACACCCACACGCCCGATGCGCACTGGCCGTTTGCCTTTGAGGCGCGGCAACGGTTCGTGCTGTCGGCGTCGGGCCTGGAGGTCCACCTGGCCTTCACCAACCGCGAGGCCCACCCGCAGCCCGCCGGGCTGGGCTGGCACCCGTACTTCCCCAAGCGCGAACGCAGCCGTTTGCACATCGAGCTCACCGAGCGCTGGGACAACGACGCCAGCGGTCTGCCTACCCGCCATGTTCCGCAGCCTGGCATCGACGGTGACGTGACCCATCTGGCCTTTGACAATTGTTTTGAAGGCTGGCGTGGGCCGGCCCGCATCCGCGACGAAAAGCTGTCGCTGCGCTTGACCTCTTCACTGCCCTACCTGGTGGTCTATACGCCAGCTGACAAGCCGATCTATTGTGTCGAGCCGGTCAGTCATGTCAGCAACGCCATCCACATGGCCGACCCCATCGCGCACGGTCTGCGCGCGGTGGCGCCCGGCGCCACCCTGGATGCCTGGATGAAGCTGGAGGTCAGCGCGGCATGACGGTCTTTCAGGCGCTGCCGGTAGCGCC
>JANMHH010000452.1:0-9789 GCA_031375065.1 Rubrivivax sp.
AGCTGCGCGGGTCAGCCAAGCCCAGCGCGCGGCTGATGATCACGGCAAACGACAGCGAACCGATGAGGTAGGCAGCCAGCAAGGCTGCGGCGATCCAAAGGGCATTCATGCGGTGGGAGTTTAGGCCAGCGCGCAGTGCACCGGCCGGGCCTGCAGCAGCTGCACCAGCACCTGCGGATCGATGCCGACCAAAAACCCGCGCCGCCCGCCGTTGATGCAGATGCGCGGCAGCGCCAGCACGCTGGCCTCCACCCACACCGGCATCAACTTGCGCAGGCCAAACGGCGACGTGCCGCCCACCAGGTAGCCACTGTGGCGCTGCGCCACGTCGGGCTTGCAGGGTTCGACGCTCTTGACACCCAGTTCGCGCGCCAGGTTCTTGGTGCTGACCTGCATGTCGCCGTGCATCAGCACGATCAAAGGCTGCGCCTTGTCGTCCTGCATCACCAGCGTCTTGATGACCTGCCGCTCGGTCACACCCAGCTGGCGGGCCGACTCGGCGGTGCCACCGTGCTCGACATAGTCGTAAGGGTGCTCGGTGAACACCACGCCAGCGCGGCGCAGGACCTGGGTGGCCGGGGTCTCACTGACGTGCTTGTCCTTCTTGGCCAACTGGCGCTCCTGCCCCGCCCGTTCAGTCGCCTTCGACCCATTCGATCTGGGCACCCAACGCGCGGATGTTTTCGGCAAAGCGCGGGTGCGCGCGGCGCACCGGCGTGGCGTTCTTGATCACCGAGCGGCCCGGGATGCTGCAAGACAACATCAACAGCGCAATGGCCACGCGGATGATGTAAGGGCTTTCCACCTCGGCCGGCGTCAGCGTCTTGCCGCCAAAAGTGATGATGCGATGCGGGTCGCTTTGAAACGCATGGGCGCCAAACTTGCTGAGTTCGCTGGTCCAGCCCATGGCACCTTCGTAGACCTTGTTCCAGTACATCATGCTGCCTTCGGCCTTGACACCCAACGCCACGAAGATGGGCAGCAGGTCGACTGGCAGGTAGGGCCAGGGTGCGGCTTCCACCTTGGGCAGGATGTTCTTGGTGAAAGGCTCCTTCACGCGCAGCGGCCCGTCCACCACGGTGTGTGACCAGCCGCCTTCGTGCACCACCTGCACGCCAAACTTGGCGAAGGTGCGGTCGATCAGGGGGAATTGCTCGGGCGCCGAATTCTTCACCGTGATGCAGCCACCGGTGATGGCCCCCAGCGCCATGAAGGTCACGGCTTCGTGGAAGTCTTCGGCAAAGCGGAACTCGCCGCCCTGGAGCTTGCCCACACCGTGCACCGTGAGCCGGCTGGTGCCGATGCCTTCGATCTGCGCCCCCAGCAGCGTCATGAAGGTGCAGAACTCCTGCACGTGCGGTTCGCTGGCGGCGTTCATCAAGGTGCTGGTGCCCTGGGCCAGCGCCGCACACAGCACGAAGTTTTCGGTGGTGGTGACCGAAGCGTAGTCCAGCCAGTGGTGGTTGGCCTTCAAGCCGCCATCGGTGCGCATGATCAAGGCTTCGCGGCGGCGCTCCACGTGGGCGCCAAATCGCTCCATCACTTCCACGTGCGGGTCGATTTCGCGCACACCCAAGGTGCACCCCTGCACGTCGTTTTCAATGCGCGCCACCCCAAAGCGCGCCAGCAACGGCGGCACCAGCATGATCGAGCTGCGCATTTCTTCGGGCAGGTGGTGCGTGGCCGGGTCGAATTGCGTGTTCTGGTGGTGCACGTCCAGCGTGCCCGCCGCGTAGTCCACGCTGACCGCGCTGCCCAGCTGGCGAAAGATCTCCAGGATCTTGCGCACGTCGGTGATTTCGGGAATGCCCACCAGGCGCACCGGCTCTTGGGTCAGCAAGGTGGCGCACAGGATCGGCAGCACGGCGTTCTTGTTGGCCGATGGGACGATGCGGCCGGTGAGTGGCGTGCCGCCGTGAACGATGAGGTTGGCCATGAATGCGTCTGGGGGGTGAAATGCGATGTGCAGGCCGTGATTGTCACAGCAGTGCAATGACCTCGCCTGTACGGCGTGGCAGCCGGTCAAGCCGCGGGCCTGGCCGCTGACCGGGCCGACAACCGAGCCGCACGCTCAACGCGGGGCCGGCTGGCCCGCCTGCCGGGCCCGGTCTTCTTCCTGCAGCCGCAGCACGCGCCGCTGCACCTTGCCCGTGGTGGTCATCGGCAAGGCATCGATGAACTCGATCTCCTTGGGGTACTCGTAAGGCGCCAGCTGGCCGCGCACATGCTGTTGCAGGGCCTGAACCAGCGCCGGGCTGCCAAGCCAGCCAGGCGCCAGCACCACATAGGCCTTGACCACGGCACCGCGATCGGCATCGGGCTTGGGCACCACCGCGGCATTGGCCACCGCGGCGTGCTTGACCAGGCAGTTTTCTATTTCGCTGGGGCCGATGCGGTAGCCGGCGGCTTTGAAAACGTCGTCGCTGCGGCCCTGGTACCAAAGGTAGCCCTGCGCGTCCATGATGGCGCTGTCACCCGTGCGGCACCAGCTGGCCGCCGGGTCACCCGTGAACTTGGCAGCGGTGGCAGTCGGGTTGCGCCAATAGCCCAGGAAGAACACCGGGTCGGGCTGGTCATGCACGTCCAGGCGATGCACCGCCACGTCACCGGGCGTGCCGGGTGGGCACTCCAGGCCCGCGTCGTCGATCACCGCCACGCGGTGACCGGGGTAGGCCCGGCCCATGCTGCCCGGTCTGGCGGGCCAGGCCGGGCGTCGCACACCGTCAGCACCGCGATAAGCCCCGCAATTGCCGACGATGTAGTTGATCTCGGTCTGTCCGAACATCTCGTTGACGATGACGCCCAAAGACTGCTCGCACCAGTGAAACACCGCATCGCCCACCGCTTCACCCGCGCTCATCAGCGCGCGCAGGCGCAGCCGGTAGCGCTGGGCCGGTTCTGGCACCGCCTTCATCATCGCCTTCAGCGCCGTGGGGAACAGGAAGGTGTGGGTCACCGCGTGGTCTTGCATCAGCTCGAACGCGGTCTCGGGCGAAAACCGCCCCTGGTAGGCCACGATGCGGCGGCCAAAATAAAGCGTCGGCAACAGGGCGTCCATCAGGCCGCCGGTCCAGGCCCAGTCGGCCGGGCTCCAGAAGACTTCATCGTCAGCGCTGCCAAACCAGTTCTGGCTGCAGACAAAACCGCTCAGGTTGCCGATCAGCGCCCGGTGCGGAATCAGCGCACCCTTGGGCGGCCCGGTGGTGCCGCTGGTGTAGATCAACACGGCCGGGTCATCGGCCAAGGTCTTGCAGGGCGGAAAACGACCGCGCCGACCCTGCAGCACGGTCAACCAGTCCAGGTCGCCCTGCCCTTGAGCAGCGCCCACGGCCAGCACCGTCTTCAGATCCGGGCAATCGGCGCGCACCGCGCGCAGGTTGGCGATGGCGCTTTCGTCGACGACGGCCGCCACCGCGCCACTGTCGTGCAGCCGGTAGACCAGGGCGTCGGGGCCGAACAGCATCGACAGCGGCATGGCCACCGCACCCATTTGGTAGAGCGCCATGTGGGCCACCGCCGTCTCAGGCCGCTGCGGCATCACCACCGCGACGCGGTCACCGGACCGCACGCCCAACTGCCACAGGCTGTGGCTGAGCTGGTCGGCCTGGGCTTGCAGCTCGGCGTAGCTCAGCTCGCCGTGGGCGCCGTCTTCATGTTGCCAAACCACCGCGGTTCGGCTCGCCGAGCCTGGGCTTTGCGCCCAACGCGTGCAACACACCTGGGCGATGTTGAACCGCTTTGGCACCCGCCAGACAAAGCCGTGGTGCAGTTGAGCGTGGGCGTCCTGGGGCGGATATCGGCGTTTCATGCAGCGAGCTTAAGGCGCCCGCGGCAGCCCCGCTGTCGGGCCTTTCCCAAACTCGGCCCAAGCCCACCCGTGGCAGCGCCGTCCGGCACGGCCCATCACACCTGCACAACCATGCAGGTCAAGTTCGCCGGGCCCCTTGCCGAAAAGACAGGGGTACCGGGTATTTTCCGGGTTCTCGCAACATCAAAACACCATGGCCTACGCCGACCTCTCCACTGTCAAGCACCGGGTGCAACTGGGGCTTCCACTGCCGTTCAGTGTGCGCAATGCAGACAAGACCTTGCTGCTGGCGCAGGGCCAGACCGTGGCGTCGATCGAGCAACTCGAAGCCTTGATGTCCCGTGGCGCATTGGTCGACATGGCGGAGCTGCAAAGCCCGGTCGACAAGATCCTGCAGGCGCCGCGCGAGTTGCTGCCACAACTGTGGAGCCACTCGCTGACTCAGGTCGGCCAGACGCTGCGCACGTCCGACGCGCCGGGCTTCCGACAAGCGCTGGCCGAAGCCGCCCTTCCGGTGCAGGCTTTGGTCACGCGCGACCCCGATCTGGCGATCTTCCAAATCTTGCAGCAGGGCTCCAACGTCGACCTGGAGTACGGCACCCAGCGCTCGCTGCAAACCGCCATCACCAGCATGCTGGTGGCGCAGCGCATGGGCTGGGAGGCCGATGACGCCGCACGCGCCTTCAAGGTGGCCCTGACCATGAACCTGTCGATGCTGGAGCTGCAAGGCCAACTGGCCCGCCAAGCCACCGCCCCCACACCCGAACAGCGCAACGAACTGCAAACCCACCCGATGCGCAGCGTGCGCATCCTGGAAGCGGCCGGCGTCACCGACCCGCTGTGGCTCAAGTCGGTGCTGCAACACCACGAACGCGAAGACGGCACCGGCTACCCCAGCGGCGTTACCGACGTGTGTGACCTGGCCTCGCTGGTGCGCCGCTCCGACCTCTACACCTCCAAGCTGGCCTCACGCAACAACCGCGAGTGCCTGGCCGCCGACCAAGCGGGCCGCCAGATGTTCATGCAAGACCCCGGGCACCCGATGACGGCGGCGCTGGTCAAGGAATTTGGCATCTACCCACCGGGCTGCCATGTGCGTCTGGCCTCGGGCGAAGTGGCGGTGGTGGTCAGTCGCGGTCCCACCATCACAGCGCCTTTGGTGGCTTGCCTGAGCAACGCGCGGGGCGCGCCGCTGCCACGCCCCGTGCGCCGCGAAACCACCGACCGGGCGCACGCGGTGGTGGCCGTGGTGGGCCAAAGCAGCGTCAACCACCGGGTGCCGTTGGACCGCTTGATGGCGGCCGTGGTCGGCTGATCGGGCGCCGGCGGCGCCCATCGCTCAGCGCTTGAAGGCCTGCAACGCCGGGCCCGCCAGGCGGCAGATGCGCCACTCGGGCATCACCGTGGCACCCATGGCGCGGTAGAAATCGATCGCCGGCTGGTTCCAGTCCAGCACGCTCCACTCGAAGCGGCCGCAGCCGCGCGCCACCGCCAACGCGCCCAGGTGCGCCAGCAGGGCTTTACCCAGGCCCGTGCCACGGTGAGCCGGCTGCACGTACAGGTCTTCCAGGTACAAGCCGGGTTGGCCCAGGAAGGTGCTGAAGTTGGTGAAAAACAAGGCAAAGGCCACCACCTGGCCACCGACCTCGCCCACCACCGCTTCAGCCACTGGACGTGGCCCAAACAGGTGCGGCTCCAGCGACTCGGGCGTGACCACCACCAGGTGGGTCAGTTTCTCGAAGTCGGCCAGTTCGGTGATCAGGCCAACGATGGCGCTCAGGTCGGCCTTCGTGGCCGGGCGCAGGGTGTGTGGGGTGTTCATCGCGCCATTGTGGCCCGCAGCGTCGCCAGGCTGACAGCCTCTGGCGCCGGTGTGGCCTACAGTGACAGCATGACCACCACCCCTGCCGGCCCCTATCTCGCGCGCCGCCCGGCGCGCTCCACGTTTGTAAACCTGCGCGGCCTGCGCTACCACGCCCACGTCTGGGGCGACGCCAGCCTGGCCACGGCCCAGCGTCCGCCTTTGTTGCTGCTGCACGGCTGGATGGACGTCGGGGCTTCGTTCCAGTTTCTGGTCGACGAATTGAGCCAGGCCGACGGCTTTGACCGCTGGATCATCGCCCCCGACTGGCGCGGCTTCGGCCTGACTGCCACACCGCAGGCCGACACCTATTGGTTCCCCGACTACCTGGCCGACCTGGACGCCCTGCTTGACGCTCTGGTGCCCGCCGCGCAATTCCCGCAAATCGACCTTTTGGGCCACAGCATGGGCGGCAACGTGGTGATGAGCTACGCCGGCGTGCGAGCCAACCGCATCCGCCGCCTGGTCAACCTGGAGGGCTTTGGCCTGCCCCGGGCCGAGCCCAGCGCGGCAGCACAGCGGCTGACCCAGTGGTTGGACGAACTCAAGACACCGCAGCGCTTGAAGACCTATGCCGGTGTCGACGAGGTTGCTGCGCGGCTGGTCAAGAACAACCCGCTGCTCACGCCCGACAAGGCCGCCTGGCTGGCGCCGCATTGGGCCCAGCCGGCGGCCGACGGCCTGTGGCACGTGCTGGGCGACCCGGCCCACAAGCGTGTCAACCCGGTTCTTTATCGGGTGGAAGAGATTTTGCAAACCTGGAAGCTCATCACCGCGCCACTGCTGTGGGCCGAAGGCGACCGCACCGAGATGGCCAAGTGGTGGGGCACGCGCTATTCGCACGCCGAATTCGACAGCCGCCTGGACCAGGTCAAGCAGGTCAAGCGCGTCGTGCTTTCACCGTGCGGCCACATGCTGCACCACGACCAGCCCGCCGCGCTGGCGCAGCATTTGGCGGCCTTCCTGGATGGCGCAGACTGACCCGCCAAGCCTTCTGAAGGCCGCCACGGGCAGCGCACTGCACCCATCGCCCAAGCCGTCGCGCCGGGCCGCCTGAACACCATGCGAAAATCCGCCGCATGGACATCGAACAAATCAACGCCGTCGGCTCGCTGCTCGCCGACCTGAGCACCCGCACCGAGCAGCTCCGGGGGTATCTTTGACTACGACCGCAAAAGTCTGCGGCTGAACGAAGTCAACGCCGCGCTGGAAAATCCAAGCGTCTGGAACGAGCCCAAGCGGGCGCAAGAACTGGGCCGCGAAAAAAAGACGCTGGAAACCGTGGTCGGCACGATCGACCACCTGGCCTCCAACCTGTCGGACAACACCGAGCTCTTTGACATGAGCAAGGCCGAAGCAGACGAGGCCGGCATCCGCGCCATCGAAGCTGAAGCCCACGCCTTGCGAGAAACGGTGGAACAGCTGGAATTCCGCCGCATGTTCAGCAACCCCGCCGACCCGTTGAACTGCTTTGTCGACATCCAGGCCGGCGCCGGTGGCACCGAGGCCTGCGACTGGGCCGGCATGCTGCTGCGCCAGTACCTGAAGTACGCCGAACGCAAGGGCTTCAAGGCCACGCTGGAAGACGAAACCCCGGGCGAAATTGCCGGCATCAAGAGCGCCACCATCAAGATTGAGGGCGACTACGCTTTTGGTCACCTGCGCACCGAAACCGGCGTGCACCGCTTGGTGCGCAAGAGCCCGTTTGACAGCGCCGGCGGTCGCCACACCAGCTTTGCGTCGCTGTTTGTCTACCCCGAGGTGGACGACAGCATCGAGATCGACATCAACCCGGCCGACGTGCGCACCGACACCTTCCGTGCCAGCGGCGCCGGTGGCCAGCACATCAACAAGACCGACTCGGCGGTGCGGCTGACGCACATTCCCACCGGCATCGTGGTGCAGTGCCAGGACGGCCGCAGCCAGCACAGCAACCGCGACGTGGCCTGGAAGCGGCTGCGTTCGCGCCTGTATGACTTTGAGATGCGCAAGCGCATGGAAGAACAGCAAAAGCTGGAAGACACCAAGACCGATGTCGGCTGGGGTCACCAGATTCGCAGCTACGTGCTGGATCAAAGCCGCATCAAAGACCTGCGCACCAACGTCGAAATCAGCAACACCCAAAAAGTGCTGGACGGCGACCTGGACAACTTCATCGAAGCCAGTCTGAAGCAAGGGCTGTAAAGCCCGACACGGGCGCGGCGAGCGCCCGCCACCCGAGGAGACACCCCGCCATGCGCGATGCCAGCACCACCCTTGTGCGACGCCAGGACTACACACCGGCTGCCTATGCCATACGTTCGGTCGAACTGACCTTCGATCTGGACCCGGTCAAGACCATCGTCGGCAGCCGGCTGCAGATCGAACGCAACACCACGGTCGAGCGCCAACCCTTGCGCCTGCAAGGCGTGGGCTTGACGCTGCTGCGCGTGCAGGCCAACGGCCAGAGTGTTTCGTTCCGCCACGAGGGTGGCGACCTGGTCATCGACAACCCGCCCGAGTCCGACAACTTCACGCTGGACATCCGCAACACCTGCGCGCCCGACAAGAACACCGAGCTGTCGGGCCTGTACACCAGCGGCGGCGCGCAGCAGGCCATGCTGTGCACGCAGTGCGAAGCCGAAGGCTTTCGGCGCATCACCTACTACCTGGACCGGCCCGACGTGATGGCCGTCTTCACGGTCACGCTGCGTGCTGACAAGGCCCGCTACCCGGTCTTGCTGAGCAACGGCAACCTGCTGGAACAGGGCGAGCTGGACAACGGGCGTCACTTCGCCAAGTGGCACGACCCCTTCCCCAAACCCAGCTACCTCTTTGCTTTGGTGGCGGGCCGGCTGGTGGCGCGTGAGCAGCGCATCCGCACCCGCGCCGGCCGTGATCACCTGCTGCAGATCTATGTGCGCCCCGGCGACCTGGAAAAAACCGAACACGCGATGAACTCGCTGGTGGCCAGTGTGGTGTGGGACGAAGCGCGCTTTGGCCTGGCGCTGGACCTCGACCGCTTTATGGTGGTGGCCGTCGAGGACTACAACGGCGGCGCGATGGAGAACAAGGGCCTCAACATCTTCAACACCAAGTACGTGCTGGCCACGCCATCCACCGCCACCGACGACGACTTTGAAGGCATTGAAAGTGTCATTGCCCACGAGTATTTCCACAACTGGACCGGCAACCGCATCACCTGCCGCGACTGGTTTCAGCTGTCGCTGAAAGAGGGCCTGACGGTCTTTCGCGACCAGCAGTTCAGCATGGACATGGCCGGCAACACGTCGGCCCGCGCCGTCAAGCGCATCGACGACGTCAAGCGCCTGCGGGCCATGCAGTTCCCCGAAGACGCAGGCCCCATGGCCCACCCGGTGCGGCCCGACAGCTACGCCGAGATCAACAATTTCTACACCGCCACGGTGTACGAAAAGGGCGCCGAGGTGGTGCGCATGATGCACACGCTGGTGGGCAACGCCGGCTTTGCCCAGGGCCTGGCGCTGTACTTCCAGCGCCACGACGGCCAGGCCGTGACCTGCGACGACTTCGCGCAGGCCATTGCCGACGCCAACCCCGACAGCGCGCTGACTCAGCGGCTGGACGTCTTCAAGCGCTGGTACGCACAGGCCGGCACGCCGCAGCTCAGCGCCAGTGGCCACTACGAAGCTGAGCAACAGCGCTACACGCTGACCCTGCGCCAGCACAGCGAGCCTTCACCCGGTCAGCCCAACAAGCTGCCCTTTGTGATCCCGGTGTCGATGGCGCTGCTGGGCGCCGATGGCCAGACACTGCAGGCCGAGCGCTTGCTGGTGCTGGACAGCGCCGAGCAAAGCTGGGTCTTCGAAGGTGTCGCACACGAGCCTGTGCCGTCGCTGTTGCGCGGCTTCAGCGCGCCCGTGAAACTGATCGACGGCTTGTCCGACGCCCAGCGCCTGGTTTTGCTGTCACACGAAAGCGACGCCTTCAACCGCTGGGAAGCCGGCCAAAAACTGATGCTGGACCGCCTGCTGGCAGCCGTGGCTTCAGGCCAGAGCCCGCAACTGGACGAGCCTTTGAAACAGGCCTTGCGCGGCATCCTGAACGATGGCCAGCTGGACCCTTCGTTCAAGGCCCTGGCCCTGACCGCGCCCAGCGAAGG
>JANMHH010000477.1:0-1849 GCA_031375065.1 Rubrivivax sp.
CCGCTGCTGGGCAAGGCCGAGAAGAACGAGCCCACCAGGTTGGCCAGACCCTGGCCGATGAATTCCTGGTTGCCGTCCAGCGTGTCGTTGTTCTTGCGCGCCACGGCGCGCGCAATGGCGGCGGCTTCGGTCAGGCCCAGCAGGGTCATCACCAGCGTGGCGCCGAACAGGCTGCGCACGGTGTCCACTGACAGGTCGGGCCAGGACAGGGGCGGCAGCGGGCCGGGCAGCGCGCTGACCATGGTCAGTGCAGGCCACTGCGGCACCAACTTGGCCAAGGCCATGGCGCACAGACTGCCGCCCACGACAGCCACCAGCATGGCCGGCACGATGCGCGTGATCGGCTTGGCCAGGATCGCCAAGGCCAGCGTGGCCAGGCCGGCGGTCAGTGCGGCCGGGCTGAAGGCCGCCGCCTGTGCCCACACGTTGTGCAGGTTCTGCCAGACGCTGACGCCCCGCGGCACGCTCAAGCCCAGCAGCGGCGCCAGCTGGCTGTTAAAGATCAACAGCGCCGCGCCCGCCGTGAAGCCCACCACCACCGAATGCGGCACCTTGTCGATCAACGCGCCCACGCGGGCCAGTCCCAGCAGCAGTTGCATCAGGCCGACCAGAAACGTCAGCGTCAGCACCAGGTGGATGTACTGAGCCGAGCCCACGGCAGCCAGTGGCGCGACCAAGGCCATGGTGGTCAAGGAGATGGCGTTGGCTGGGCCAGTGACCATCAGGCGGCTGGAACCGAACAGGGCCGCCACGATGCAGGGCAGCATGGCCGCGTACAGGCCGTATTGCGGTGGCAGGCCGGCCAGCGTGGCAAAGGCCACGCCCTGGGGCAGCACCACCACCGCACCCGTCAAGCCGGCCAGCAGGTCGGCCCGCACCACCCCGGGCTGGCGCCAGTCGTCTTGCCAGCGCATGAAGGGCAGTTGGGGCATGGGCATGCTTGCTTTTTTCAGGACACCTGTTGGTAGTACAGATTCTGGGGGTGACGGGCCTGGGCAAAGAACAACCAGCGTTCGGCCAGCAACCCGGGCACATGCACCAGCAGGGCCAAGGCCAGCAGCGCCGTGGGTGCACCGGCCCACACCGCCAGCAACAACAGGGCTGGCAAGGCAAAGCACAGCCCGTGCAGGCCCAAGCGCACGTGGCGCACCGCCGCTGCGCTGGCGCCATGGAAAAACTCGCGTGTGTTGAACGACCCGGCCGACATGCCCATGCTCTTTTGCACCAGCGGCGTGCCGGCCAAGCCGGTGGCGCTGCGCAAGGTGGACTTCGGCTTCAGGCCCTGGTTGCGGTGCAGCGTGATGACCCGCAGCGCCCAGGCGCCCAGCACCAGCACGGTGGCCAGCGGCACCAGGCCGCGTGCCAAGTCCGTTTCACCGGCCAGCGCTGCGCCGGCGCCAAACAGCAAGGCGCCTGAGGCCAGACCCGTCAAGCCGTAGTAGGCGACGGTGATGGGGTGGGCCCATTCGGCAATGAAGCGGATGCAGGCGTAGATCATGGCCGTGCACAACCACAGCAGCGCGGCCAGGGCCAGCACCAGCCAAGGCAGCAGAGGTGGCAAAGGCAGCCATGGCGCCAGCGGCCCGCTCAATTGCAGCGTCAGCCACCACAGGCCCACCACCGCGATGAAGGCCGGCAGCACGATCACTTCACGCGACAACCACGACGTGCGCCACATCGCCACCGCACGCCAGGCGCGCAAGGGATGGCCCAGGTGCAGGAAGGACGCGCCCAGGCCCACCAGCAGCATCACCAGCGCCAGCAGCAAGGCGCCACTGACCAACGCGGGCGCCAGCGGTACCCCCAGCAGCGTGCACAGCGCCAGCAGCACCGCCATGCCCTGCGCGGC
>JANMHH010000503.1:0-2569 GCA_031375065.1 Rubrivivax sp.
GCGAGAACAACGAGCTCTTCTCCGAGCTGGCCTGGTTCCAGGTCATGCACGGCCAGCACCTGCAACCTCGCGGCTACCACCCACTGGTGGACAGTCTGGACGAAGCCCAGATCACCAGCTACCTGGGCGGTGTGCACGAGCTGATCGGGCGCTGCGTCGACGTGATGCCAGGTCATGCCGACTTCATCGACCGCCATTGCGCGGCGGCGCGCTGATGGCAGACAACACCACCGTACAGCGAAGGCGTGGTGTCATGAATCGGCGCGATGCGGTTTTCAGCACGCTGAGCCTGGCGGCGCTGCGTCCATCGGAATCGGCGGCACAGGCCGCCACCGCACCCGCTGCCGCTGTCTCTGCAACCGGCCCTCTGCCGCCGGTGCTGGCCTTTTTCGGTCGCCCGCTCCTGGGTACCGCCGTTCTTTCACCGATGGGCACCAAAGTGGCGATGCGCGTCACGCCGGCCGGCAAGGGACATGCCCGCTTGGCCGTGTTCGACCTGGAAACGCAAAAGGCCAATGCCGTGGCCGCCATCGGCAACAGCCACATCGACGACATCCAGTGGGTGGACGATGAGCGGCTGGTCTTTGACACCGAGGTCACGCTGACGGACTTCAGGCGCGTGGACTACGGTCCTGGGCTGTTTGGCGTCGATGCCAACGGTGGGTCGATCCGTGAGTTGGTGGAGACCCGCCCAGGCGGCTTTGTGACCCCTGACACGGGCCTGCGCGCCGCGCTGCACTGGCACTTCAGTCTGCTGCAGCCAGCGCCGCCGCAAGCGGGAGACGAGGTGCTCGTCTATCGACCCGAAGCGATCAGCAAAGAGCGCATTGGCCACTACGAATTGCTTTGGCTGAACGCCCGCAAAGGGGGGCACCGCCAAGTCGAGGCGCCGCTGCATGCGCAACGCTGGGTGTTTGACTTTCAACGCCGCCTGCGCGCGGTGGTGACGCGCCAGGGAACCGACCTGGAGTTGCTGTGGCGCGACGCCACCGGCCCCTGGCGCCTCTTGCGCCGCGGCACCACCCTGGAAGGTGATGACTGGCAGCCCCTGTTTGTCGACGAACAAGACCGGCTGTATGTCAGCGCTGACCACCAGGGTCGGACCGCGCTGTTCACGGTCGACACCCAACGAGCCAGCCTTTCTGCAACGCCGCTGTTGTCGCACCCGGTGTTCGACGTTCATGCGCGGTTCATCGTCAGCGAAAGTCGCCTCGTGGGCCTGCGCTACACCATCGACGCCGAAGTCACGCATTGGCTGGACGTGGAAGCCAAGACCTTGCAGGCCCGCGTCGACGCCTTGTTGCCATCCACCAGCAACCGGCTGTCGCTGCCGCAGCGCGGCAACTCGCCCTGGGTGTTGATCGAAGCAGGCTCCGACCAGCAGCCCACGCGCACCCTGGCCTACAACCGGCAGACCCAAAAAATGGTTCGCCTGGGAGACCGTCACCCGGAAATCGACGCCAGGCGCATGGCGCAGACCGACTTCGTTCAGTTCAAGGCGCGCGACGGACGCAGCATCCCAGCCTGGTTGACGCTGCCGCCAGGGCGCGGCAAGACCGCCTTGCCGCTGGTGGTGTGGGTGCACGGTGGCCCCTGGGTGCGAGGCATGAGTTGGCGATGGCACCCCGAGGTGCAGTTTCTGGCCAGCCGCGGCTACGCCGTGCTGCAGCCCGAATTCCGGGGCTCTACCGGCTATGGCTACGATCACTTTCGGGCTGGCTGGCGTCAGTGGGGCCAGGCCATGCAGACCGACCTGGCCGACGCCGCACGCTGGGCCATCGAACAAAGGGTGGCCGACCCGGCGCGCATCGCGTTGCTGGGCGCCAGCTATGGCGGTTACGCCACGCTGATGGGGCTGGTGCAAGAGCCAGAGCTCTTTCGTGCCGGCGTCGCCTGGGCGGCCGTCACCGACCTGCAGATGATGTACAGCCTGCAGTGGAGCGACATCCTGGGTGAAGCCAAGCGTTATGGTCTGCCGCGCCTGATGGGCGACCCGGTGGCCGACGCTCAGATGCTGAAAGCGCACTCGCCACTGCAACAGGCCGCGCGCCTGCGCAGCCCTTTGCTGCTGGCCCATGGCGACTGGGACGCGCGGGTGCCGGTGGTGCATTTCGAAGCCATGCGCGACGCCTTGAAAGCCCACAACCCGCAGCTCCAGGCGGTGCTCTACCCCGAAGAAGGACACGGCTGGATGCACACAGAAACGGAGTCCGACTTCTGGTCGCGCGTCGAGCGCTTTCTGGAGCAACATCTGGCCGGCAGCAAGGGCGGGGCCGACACCGCGCCTGCCCCTGCTCCTGCTCCTGCTCCTGCTCCTGCTCGAGGCAGCTGAGCGTACGCTGTGTCGCCACCTTCAGCTACTGCCCACGGGCTGCGCTGAAGTTGCGCTCCCGCCGCCTCAGCTCTTCATCACCCGCCGCCGACTGCTCCGCGCATGCGGCACCCACTTCAACTGCGCCCAGCGCCGCCACATCAACAAGCCGCGCAGCCACTCATCGGCCGCGTAAGCGATCCACAAGCCCACCAGCCCCAGGCCCAGTTCGACGCCCAGAAACCAGCTGCCCCCAGC
>JANMHH010000519.1:0-4496 GCA_031375065.1 Rubrivivax sp.
AACGCCAGGATGTTGGCCAGCACCTTGCTGTCAAAGCCCAGCAGCGCCGGAAACCATTCTGAAAAGCGCGCCATCGCCAGTGCCGCAAACAGCACCATCGCGCCTTGCGCAAAGTTGAAGACGCCGCTGGCCTTGAAGATCAGCACCAGGCCCAGCGCCACCAGCGAATACAGCATGCCCGTCATCAGGCCGCCAAAAAGGGTTTCGAGGAAGGCGCCCATCAGGAAGGCTCCCGCATGAAAGGGTTGACGTGGTGCTTGAGCATCAGTGAGAAGTCCCCAGGTAAGCGCTGATCACGTCGGGGTTGGCACGCACCTCGGAAGGTGTGCCGTCGCCGATTTTTTTGCCGTAGTCGAGCACGACAACCCGGTCGCTGATGTCCATCACCACGCCCATGTCGTGCTCGATCAGCACGATGGTGGTGCCGTACTCGTCGTTGACGTCCAGCACAAAGCGGCTCATGTCCTGCTTTTCTTCCACGTTCATGCCGGCCATCGGTTCGTCCAGCAGCAACACCTGCGGCTCCATCGCCAACGCGCGGCCCAGGTCGACGCGCTTTTGCAGGCCATACGGCAGGCGGCCCACCGGCGTTTTGCGGTAGGCCTGGATTTCCAGGAAGTCGATGATCTTCTCGACCACCTGGCGGTGTTCGGACTCTTCCTTTTCAGCGGCGCCAAACCAGGGGTTGCGCATGGCCTGCTGGAAGATGTTGGTCTTCATGCGCAGGTTGCGCCCGCTCATGATGTTGTCGATGACGCTCATGCCCTTGAACAGCGCCAGGTTCTGAAAGGTGCGGGCCACGCCCATCTCGGCCACCTGGCGGCTGTTCATGTGGCTGAAGGTCTGGCCGCGAAAGCTGATGGTGCCTTCTTGCGGCGCGTAAACACCGTTGATGCAGTTGAGCATGCTGCTCTTGCCGGCGCCGTTGGGGCCGATGATGGCGCGCACCTCGTGTTCGCGCACATCGAAGCTGATGTCGGTCAGCGCCTTGACGCCACCAAAGCGCAGGCTGATGTTCTTGACGTCGAGGATGACGTCGCCGATTTTCTTGCTCATGCTGCGGCCCTCATGCTGCGGCCTTGACCGACGCAAAGGTCTTGGCATCCTGGATCGGCAGCGTGGCGCTGACGCTGCCGGTGCGGCCGTCTTCAAACTTCACCGCCGTTTCGATGAACTGTTCTGTCTTGCCGCCATACAGCGCGTCGACCAGCACCTGGTACTTGTCGTTGATGTAGCCGCGCTTGACCTTGCGGGTGCGGGTCATCTCGCCGTCGTCGGCGTCCAGCTCTTTGTGCAGCACCAAAAAGCGGCTGATCTGGCTGCCCGCCAGCATGGTGTCCAAGGCCAGGTCGGCATTGACTTTTTCCACGCAGTCGCGGATGAGTTCCAGCACTTCCTTCTTGGCTGCCAGGTCGGTGTAGCCGGCGTAGGGCAGGTTGCGCCGCTCAGCCCAGTTGCCCACCGCTTCGAAGTCGATGTTGACAAAGGCGCAGACCTTTTCGCGCTGGTCGCCAAAGGCCACGGCCTCTTTGACAAAGGGGAAGAACTTGAGCTTGTTCTCCACGTACTTGGGCGCAAACATGGCGCCGTCGGACGGCCCGCCCTTGATCCGGCCCACGTCTTTGGCCCGGTCGATGATCTTCAGGTGACCGCCGGCGTCCAGAAAGCCGGCGTCGCCGGTGTGGTACCAGCCGTCGGCCGTCAAAACCTCGGCGGTGGCAGCCGGGTTCTTGTAGTACTCCTTGAGCAGGCCGGGGCTCTTGACCAGAATTTCGCCGCTCTCGGTGACCTTGATTTCCACGCCGTTGATGGGCACACCCACGGTGTCGGCCTTGGCCTCGTGGTCGGGCTGCAGGCACACGAACACGGCGGTCTCGGTGCTGCCGTACAGCTGCTTCAGGTTGATGCCGATGCTGCGGTAGAACGTGAACAGGTCGGGGCCGATGGCTTCACCGGCGGTGTAGGCCACCCGCACGCGTGAAAGGCCCAGCGTGTTGCGCAGCGGGCCATAGACGGTGAGGTTGCCCAGCGCATACATCAAACGGTCGGCCAGGCCGACCGACTTGCCGTCCATCAAGGTGGGGCCGACACGCTTGGCCACGTCCATGAAGTGGTGGAACACGCGGCGCTTGAGGCTGGACGCGTCTTCCATGCGGATCATCACGCTGGTCAGCAGGCCTTCAAAAATGCGCGGCGGCGCAAAGTAGTAGGTCGGCCCGATTTCCTTCAGGTCGATCATCACCGTGGCCGCGCTCTCGGGGCAGTTGACCACATAGCCACAGGCCAGCCACTGGGCATAACTGAAGATGTTCTGACCGATCCAGGCCAGCGGCATGTAGGCCAGCACTTCTTCTTGGTCGGTCAGCTTGTCGAAGCTTTGGCCGGCTGCGGCGCGGTCCAGCAGCGTGTGGTGGGTGTGCACCACGCCCTTGGGGTTGCCGGTGGTGCCGCTGGTGAAGAACATGGCCGCCACGTCGTGCGGCTGGCATTGGGCCACTTCGTCTTCGAAGAGGCGTGCGTTGCTCTGATCGTGGGCCTGCCCTGCAGCCACCAGTGCGTCCAGGCTGTCGACCCCTGGCTCGTTGTAGTTGCGCAGGCCACGCGGGTCGTCAAACCAGATGCGTTTCAGCGTGGGGCACTGCTCGCGCAGTTCCAGCAGCTTGTCGACCTGCTCCTGGTCTTCGACGATGGCGTAAGCCACCTCGGCGTTGTTGATCGGGAAGGTGTACTCGGTGGACGCGGCGTCCTGGTACAGCGGCACCGGAATGGCGCCCAAAGACTGAGCGGCCAGCATGCCGGCATACAGGCGCGGGCGGTTGTCGCCCACCACGATGAGGTGGTCGCCGCGCTTCACACCCGCATGCGCCAAGCCGCAGGCCAGGCGCCGCACCAGCGTGGCCAGTTGTGCCCAGGTGGTGGTTTGCCAGATGCCGTAGACCTTCTCACGCAGCGCGGGGGCCTGGGGGCGGGCTTGGGCGTGGTCCAACATCAAACGGGGAAACGTCGACGGCACGGGCTTGTCTCCTGGTGCTTTGAGGCGCATTCTGGTTATCACTTTGACGCCATGTTGTCGTTGTGACGACAATTCAAGGGTTCACCCTCACAGGTCTTTCACCGACAACACACGCATGGCACCACGCGCTTTCCCGTCAGCTTCGCGTGCTGCAGCCGTGCAGTCGTCGCGTTCGCGAGCAGCGCAGCCGGCCGATCTGGCGCTCATTCCCTGGCTGAGCCGGCTGGATGCGCAAGAGCGCCAGCGGGTCGAAGCCGACCTGCGCGTGCTGACCGTCGAACCCGGCGAACTGGTCTGCCGTGTCGGCCGGCCCGTGACCTACTGGTTTGGCGTGCTGGACGGGCTGCTGAAGATGAGCAACGACACCGCCATGGGCATCCCCATCACCTTCACCGGCGTGCCCTCGGGCGGCTGGTTTGGTGAAGGCACGGTGCTGAAGAACGAGGTCTACCGCTACAACATCCAGGCCCTGCGCAAGAGCGAGGTGGCTGGCATCACCGCGGGCACTTTCCATTGGTTGCTGGACCGCAGCATCGGCTTCAACCGCTTTGTGATGATGCAGCTCAACGAGCGCTTGGGCCAGTTCATCGGCGCCCGCGAGATCGACCGCCTGACCCACCCCGACGAGCGCGTCGCGCGCAGCCTGGCGGCCTTGTTTCACCCGGTGCTGTACCCGGGCGTGGGTGAGCTGCTGCGCATCACCCAGCAAGAGCTGGGCTACCTGGTCGGGCTGGGCCGGCAGCGGGTCAACGAGGCCTTGGCGGCTTTGCAGGCGGCCGCTGTGATCCGGGTGGAATACGGTGGCGTGCGGGTGCTCGACCTGGAGCAGCTGCGGCGCTACGGCGTGGGACGCTGAGCTGGCACTTGCACGGGGCTGTTGGGGTGGCGCAGCTTCATGATGGCCAGGGCGTCGGGCCCAACGATGCCTTGGCGGTAGGCCACAAAACCCAGTGACTCATAGAGCAGAACCGCGGGACGGTTGGCCTGCGCGGTGGCCACCGCCACCGGCCAGGGGCCGGCCAGGCCCAGCAGGTGTTTCAGCAAGGCCCGAGCGGCGCCCTGGCGTTGGGCGGCCGGCGCCACCACCAGCACCGACACCAGCAGTTGCCCGCCTTCCGGGTCGGGCCCGAAGGCCAGCGCGCCGACCAGCGTGCCGCTGATGCGGACGCCCAGGTAGGCGTCGCCGTCGGCCTGCAGTTCAGCCACCGTGCGCTGCAAGGGCGGGAAGTCCGACAGGCCCAACAGCCGGGCCTCCTGGGCGTAGGCCTGGGCCCACACGGCGTGGATCTGCTGCGCCACTGCGGGGTCTTGATGTTGTAAGGGCTGCACGTGCATCACCAGGCCATTGTGCTGGCCAGCCCGTCCTCGGCCAGAATGCCGGGTCGCTCGCTGAGCCGGGCTTTCAGGCACGCCGCATGTCGCCGCTCCAGGTTTTTCGTTTCTCTCACGCGCTGACGGGGCTGTTGCTCAGCCTGTCGATGGC
>JANMHH010000523.1:0-3217 GCA_031375065.1 Rubrivivax sp.
GATGAAGTCAGCGCGCTGAGTCACAGCTTTCAGGCGATGGCCGAGCGCCTGTCGCTGCAGCACGACCAGCAGCAGCGCCATGCCGCTGCGCACCGCGAAGTCATTGCCAACGTGGCGCACGATCTGCGCACCCCGTTGACCGCCTTGCATGGCCACTTGGAAGCCTTGCGTGCGGGCGCCGGCAACCCGCAGCAGGCCGCGCAGCATGTCGACACCGCGCTGGCGCAAAGCGACAAGCTGCGCCGCCTGACGCAGCAGCTGTTTGAGTTGGCCACCTTGCAGTCGATGGAGCAGGTGCTGCACAGCGAGCGCTTTCGCCTGGACGAACTGGTGGCCGACGCGGTGCAAAAGTTTGGCCTGCTGATGCCGGCCGGCCGGGTCAGGCTGGCGGGCCAGCCACCGGGCGCGGTGGAATTGGACGGCGACCTGCACCTGATCGAGCGCGCGCTGACCAACTTGATCGACAACGCGGTGCGCCATTCGCCGGGCTTCGACACGGTGCAGGTCAGCATGCGCTGCAGCGACGCCGAAGTGGCGGTGGTGGTGGAAGACGGCGGCCCGGGCCTGCCGCCCGAACTGCAGCAGCGCCTGGATGCGGGCGACTCGGTGCGCGACCCAGCGCTGCGCCGCCACACCGGCGGTGGCATGGGCGGCTTGGGCCTGGCCATCGCGCAGCGCATCGCCACCTTGCATGGCGGCCGGCTGCACACGCTGCCAGCGCCGCAGGGTGGAACGCGGTTGTGCTTGGCCTTGCCGCGGCGTGCTGCCACGTCAGAACCCGTGGCCGTTTGACCGGCAGCGGCCGACCCGCAACGGCCGCTCTGCTGCCGCCAATTCACCACCGCGCCAACCCATCTGCGCCAGCACACAGCTGCCTATCCATGGCCCATGGGCCTGCGGCCGCTCAGCGCGGGCCCGTCAAGCCTTCGTTTGAAAACACCAAGCGCGGATCAAACTTGCCCCGCTTGACGCTGAAAAACGCCTTCACGTTGCGCACATTGGCGTCCTGCGTGAACAGGCGCTGCACCAGCGCGTGGTAGCCCGTCATGTCGGCCACCTGCAGCACCAGCATGAAGTCGGGGCCTGGTGACACGCGGTAGCACTGCTGCACCGCAACTTCAGCCACCGCACGGTCTTCAAAGGCCTGCAGGTGCTCGGCGCCTTGGCGGTCGAGCGTGATTTCCACCAGCGCCGTCAGGCCCTGGCCCAGCCGGTCGGGGTTCAGAAGTGCCACGCGGCGTTCGATAACCCCTTCATCGACCAGGCGCCGAACCCGGCGCAGGGCGGTGGCGGGTGAGGTGTGGGCGCGTTCGGCCAAGTCCTGGTTGGACAGCGAGGCGTCGGTTTGCAGCAGTTCGAGCAAGCGAATGTCGGTGGCGTCGAGATCCATGAAGAAATTATCAGTCTCCATGCAGAACTTTTAAAGCGAATATTTCATGAATCAGATGTAGCGACGGAATCAGTCACGAACACCGCACAGATTGACAGAAAAAACCAAACCGGTTGGCCTAGCATCCGCCACCCCAGAACCCAAAGGACCCAACCCATGTGTGGCATCGTCGGCGCCGTCAGCAACCGCAACATCGTTCCCATCCTCCTTCAAGGCCTGAAGCGCCTGGAGTACCGTGGGTATGACTCCTGCGGCGTGGCGGTGCACCAGGACGGCGGATTGAGGCGCGCCCGCAGCACGTCGCGGGTGGCCGAACTGGAAGCCAGCGTGGCCGCCGACGGCATAGGCTCCACCACCGGCATTGCGCACACGCGCTGGGCCACCCACGGCGCGCCGGCGGTGCACAACGCCCACCCGCATTTTTCAGCCGGTCCCGGTGCGAACGAAGCCGCCAGCGGCCGCATCGCGCTGGTCCACAACGGCATCATCGAAAACCACGACGAGCTGCGCGCCGAACTGCGCCAGCGTGGATATGTCTTTTCCAGCCAGACCGACACCGAAGTCATCGCCCACCTGGTGCACAGCCTGTACGACGGCAACCTGTTGGAGGCCGTGCAAGCCGCCTTGCCACGCCTGCGCGGGGCTTACGCCATCGCTGTCTTCTGCCGTGATGAGCCGTTGCGTGTGGTGGGCGCCCGCCACGGTTCGCCGCTGGTACTGGGCGTGGGCGAACAAGGCGCTGGCGAAAACTTCCTGGCCAGCGACGCCATGGCCCTGGCCGGCGTGACCAGCCAGATCGTCTACCTGGAAGAAGGCGACGTGGTGGACCTGCAACTGGGCCGCTACTGGATCAGCAGCTTGGACACCAACGGCCGCTACCAGAACGTGGAGCGCACCGTGCGCACCGTGCACGCCCACAGTGGCGCGGCCGAACTGGGCCCCTACCGCCACTACATGCAGAAAGAAATCTTCGAGCAGCCGCGTGCCTTGGCCGACACGCTGGAAGGCGTGGAAGGCATCAGCCCCGAACTGTTTGGCGACGGCGCCCACCGCATCTTCAAGGACATCGACCGCGTGCTGATCCTGGCCTGCGGCACCAGCTACTACAGCGGCAGCACCGCGCGCTACTGGTTGGAGAGCATTGCCGGCATCCCCACCAACGTGGAAGTCGCCAGCGAATACCGCTACCGCGACAGCGTGCCCGACCCGCGCACGCTGGTGGTCACCATCACGCAAAGCGGCGAAACCGCCGACACCCTGGCCGCCCTGAAGCATGCCCGCAGCCTGGGCATGAAGCACACACTGACCATCTGCAACGTGGCCACCAGCGCGATGGTGCGCGAATGTGAACTGGCCTACATCACCCGCGCCGGCGTTGAAATCGGCGTGGCCAGCACCAAGGCTTTCACCACGCAGCTGGCGGGCCTGTACCTGCTGACGCTGGCCCTTGCCCAGGTGCGCGGCCGGCTCACCGACGAACAAGAAGCCCAGCACCTGAAGGCCCTGCGCCACCTGCCTGTGGCGCTGCAAAGCGTGCTGGCGCTGGAGCCGCAAATCATCGCCTGGAGCGAAGATTTCGCGCGCAAGGAAAACGCACTCTTCCTGGGCCGCGGGCTGCACTACCCCATCGCGCTGGAAGGTGCGCTCAAGCTCAAGGAAATCAGCTACATCCACGCCGAGGCCTATCCGGCCGGTGAACTGAAACACGGCCCGCTGGCGCTGGTGACGGCGGACATGCCGGTGGTCACCGTGGCCCCCAACGACGCGCTGCTGGAAAAGCTGAAAAGCAACCTGCAGGAAGTGCGCGCCCGCGGCGGCGAGCTGTAT
>JANMHH010000169.1:0-8272 GCA_031375065.1 Rubrivivax sp.
TGGCTGTGCCCGTGCGCTTTTCGGTGGTGCGGATGTTGACGACCGAGGGGCTGACCCGCTCGACGAGTTCGGTGAAGTCGGGCAGCGCCAGCGTCTGCGCTTGGGCGCTGTGCAGCGGCAGACTGCTTGCCAGGCCCACCAACAGAACCAGGCTGAACGCCAGAGAACCCGTCCAGCGACGGCCCAAGGTGAAGAGTGATGCGGTCATGTTCTGATCTTTCGGTTTTTTGTACGCGGCCCCACGGCCCATGCACCCGAGTCAGGGGCGCAAGCGTTCGAATGCTACGGAAAACAGCTTCAAGGTGGCGGCTGGCACGTCGCCGACCACGGTCACCCAATGGTCACCGCGCCGCGCCATGACGGTGGACGTCGCGCCCTGTTGGGCTTGCACCTCAGCCTGATGGCGCTGCACTTTGAAGGGCTCCAGGAAGACCGAGACATGGGTCAGGCCATCGGTAAACACCGCCTGCAAAACGGGCTCGTCGTCGCCAGCGGTCTGCATGCCCCGGCGCATGCTGCCTGCCAGACGGAAACCAGGAACCGGCTTGGACAGCGCCCACCCTTCTGCGTCCAGCGTGGTGCGCTGTTGCTGGGGCCTGACCTGCTGGTAGCCGTCAAGCTTGCGCATGAACTGCATCACCAACTCGGGTTGCGGCTTGACGCCGATCTCGACTTCCGAAAACGCGGTGGACTCGAGCACCACCCGCGCAGCCCTGGACGCACCGCCCATCACGTCAGCCCGCAGCATCAGCCCGGTGACCTGATCAGCCCACAGCCGTTGTGCATAACGCAGCGCGTCACGCGGCTCCAACAGCAACACGGCGGCTTCGCGGCCGGCCACCCGGGAACTTCCTTCTCGTCGCAGGTCGTACTGGTCCAGCGCCTGCGGGTCGATCTGCTGTGGGGTGGTGGCCCAAGCGGCCAAGGTCTCGCGCTTCTCCACCACCGCGACCTTGGTCTGCGGCCAAAACGTATGAACGATGTCGTTGTGGCGGGTGATCCGTTGTTGGCGTCCGTCCAAGGCCTCCAAACGCTCATAGGCCTGGTCGCCAACCGAAAAATGCCAGACGCGTGAGCTCGACAACTGGCCACCGGTGCTGTAAACCAAGGTGCCCTGGTAGTTGCCCCCGCGAGCCGCAACGTGAATGCGCGTCAACCATGCCCTGGCATCGCTGGCGCTCAGCGTCACGGCACCCGTCGACTCCACCTCGCTGACTTGCGCTCGTGCGCAGAACGGCCAGAGCGCCACCATGGCCAAAGCACACCACAGACGGCCTGACAAGACCATCACTTTGCCGAGCCCTCGGGCCCGTTGGCTTCCACCCGCCGCAGTGTGTTGCCTGGCAAGGCCGCGGCCAGGCCACCGCGAGCCGACTGGTGGGCGCGCAAGAACTCATCCAGACGTGGGTCGCGGATCAGGGTGCCAACGGCGGGCTGGGCGCCCAAAGCCAAGGCACCATGACTGGCCTGCCGAACACCGGCAGGCAATTCAACGGCCGCAGTGACAGCGCTGGAGGCTTCCACGGGCCCGGACAGGCGGGACACCACCAAGACCCCGGCCACCGCCATCAAACCAGCCGCGACGGCCGCGGGTGCCAGCCAGCGGCGCGCAGGTGCCGCAACGCTGGGCTTGGTGGCCGGGGCCAACATAACGGGCTCGGCTGCCATGCGGCTGCGCAAAGCCGTCAAAAAGGCGGCATCGTGGGCCGGGGGGCGAGCCAACTCGGCCGAGCGCATCACGTCGCCGATCAGGTGGTAGCGGTGCCAGGTCGAACGGGCGTCTTCGCTGACCCGCCACAGCTGACTGGCCTTGTCCACAGCCGGGCCCTCGCCATCGGCCGCAGCCGAAAGCCACTGGCGAGCGTCGGCGTCCACGGGCGCCAGGTAGGACGGATCGGAAGATGGGTTCATGGTTCAGGTCGCTTTGGATTCTTGGCGTGTGGCGTTTGGGCCCATGGCCTTACCAGCGCACACCGTCGCGGGTGTCCAGCAAGGGCTTCAAGCGCGCGGCGATGGCGTCGCGGGCGCGGAAAATACGGGAGCGGACGGTTCCGATGGGGCAGTTCATGGCTTCGGCGATCTCTTCGTAGCTCAGACCTTCGATCTCGCGCAGCGTGATGGCCTGCCGCAGATCGTCGGACAAGGCGTCGATGGCCGCGTTCACCGCGGCCGCGATTTCCTTGCTGGCCAGCAAGGCTTCGGGTGTCGCGCCGTCAGTAAGTTCACTTTCTGCGCGTGAAATTTCCTCACCGTCTTCATCGCTGTACAAGGCCGCCTCGGACACCAGCGGGTCGCGCTTCATGTCCATCAGCGCTTTTTTGGCGGTGTTGACGGCGATTCGATACAGCCATGTGTAGAAAGCGCTGTCGCCTCTGAACTGGGGCAATGCCCGGTAGACGCGGATGAAAGTTTCTTGCGCGATGTCCTGCACCAGGTCCACGTCGCGCACCATGCGCCCGATCAGGCGTTCGATGCGACGCTGGTACTTGACCACCAGCATCTCAAACGCCCGGACATCTCCAAGCTTGACTCGCTCGACAAGCAGAGCGTCTGCATCCGCATCGGCCATTCAGTCGGGCTCCGCTGCTGGCTGGCCGGGTCGGGCCGAGCGGGTGCCAGGAGTGGGTTCAAGGCGTTGGCAATATACCGCAGCACGCAAGGCATGCAGGTTGGGCATGGCCTCGGTCGCGGTGACCGGAACCCAACGTTTCCCCAGGTGCGGGAGCAAGGGGCACCAACGAAGCAAAAGCCATGGGCCCAGGTCGAGCATCACCAACACGCGGCCCTCTTCTTCCAGGGTGTCAGCACTCAGTGCCAACCAGCGCTGGCCATCCCAAGCAAAAGAAAAGGCCTGGGGTCTGAGTCCAAGCCAGAGCGGCACGGCCGCGGCGAGAACCAGCAACACCGCTGGCCAGACGGCCAGTTGGGCGTGCGCCAGAACCCATGCACCAACGCTGGCCGCCGCCAGGCCGGGCAAGAGCACAGCCAAACCGTGCCACAGACCCAGCCCAATGCTGCGCACGCTCACCGCAGGGGCCGCGTGCATGCGGCCTCAGACGCGGCGGAAGACCAGGGTGCCGTTGGTGCCGCCGAAGCCGAAGTTGTTCTTGACGGCGACGTCAATCTTCATCTGCCGCGCCTCGTTGGCGCAGTAGTCCAGGTCGCACTCCGGATCCTGGTTGAAGATGTTGATGGTGGGTGGTGACACCTGATGATGAGTGGCCAACACGGTGAACACCGACTCAATGCCGCCAGCACCACCCAGCAGGTGACCCGTCATCGACTTGGTGGAGTTGACCACCAGGCGCTTGGCATGGTCACCATAGGCCAATTTGATGGCATTGGTTTCGTTGGCATCGCCCAGCGGTGTGCTGGTGCCGTGGGCGTTGAGGTACTGCACTTCAGAGCCATTGATGCGCGCGTTGCGCAGCGCAGCCAGCATGCTGCGCTTGGGGCCATCCACGTTGGGCGCCGTCATGTGGAAGGCGTCGGCACCCATGCCAAAACCGGCCAGCTCGGCGTAGATCTTGGCGCCGCGCTTCTTGGCGTGTTCGTACTCCTCCAGCACCAGCACCCCGGCGCCTTCGCCCAGCACAAAGCCGTCGCGGTCGCGGTCCCAGGGGCGCGACGCTGTCTTGGGGTCGTCGTTGCGCGTCGACAGGGCCCGCGCAGCAGCAAAGCCGCCCAAGCCCAGCGGTGACACGGTGCTCTCGGCGCCGCCGGCCACCATCACGTCCACGTCACCGTATTCGATCATGCGCCCGGCCTCACCGATGCAATGCAGGCCGGTGGTGCACGCGGTCACGATGGCCAGGTTGGGACCGGTGAAACCGTACTTGATAGAGACATGGCCCGAGATCATGTTGATGATCGAGGCCGGCACAAAGAACGGCGAAATTCGTCGCGCGCCTCGTGCCTTGTATTCGTCTTCGGTCTGTTCGATCAGCGGCAATCCACCGATGCCCGAACCCACCATCACGCCCATGCGCTCGGCCGACACTTCGTCCAGCGCGTCACCATGCGGCAGCCCCGCATCCTGTACGGCTTGAATGGACGCAGCCATGCCGTAGTGGATGAAGGTGTCCATGTGGCGGGCTTCCTTGCCAGGCATGTAGTCCTCGACATTGAAGCCTTTGACTTCGCCCGCAAAGCGGCAGCTGAAGCCGGACGCGTCAAACTTGGTGATCAGGTCGATGCCGCTGCGCCCAGCCAACAGGTTGGACCAGCCCTCGGCCACCGTGTTGCCCACGGGGCTGATGAGCCCGAGACCTGTGACGACAACGCGGCGGCGGCCCGACATCAATGATCAGCCCTTGCTGTGCGCGACGGCGTAGTCGATCGCCAGCTGAACGGTGGTGATCTTCTCGGCCTCTTCGTCGGGGATTTCGATGCTGAACTCGTCCTCGAGAGCCATCACCAATTCCACGGTGTCCAGGGAATCGGCGCCCAGGTCGGCCACGAAGGCTTTTTCATGGGTGACGTCAGACTCTGGCACACCCAGTTGTTCTGCAATGATTTTTTTAACTCGCGCTTCAATATCGCTCATGACTCCTCCAGGAGTGGGATCGGAAAAAACAGCCCGGGATTCTACCGGCCGGGCGGGCACCGGGATTCTGGGCCCCAAAGGGGCTCAATTCATGACCATGCCGCCATTGACGTGCAATTCGGTCCCTGTGATGTAGCCGGCCTGCGCCGACGCCAGAAAAACAACCGCGTGCGCAACCTCTTCGGCCTGCCCCAGGCGACCCAGGGGGATGCTGGCCAGCAGCGCGGACCTGGCCGCTTCAGGCAGTCCGTCCGTCATGTCGGTGGCGATGAAACCGGGTGCCACGCAATTGACGGTGATGTGACGGGCGCCCAGTTCACGCGCCAACGAGCGCGTCATGCCGGCCACGCCAGCCTTGGCGGCCGCGTAATTGGCCTGGCCAGCGTTGCCGCTGACCCCGACTACCGAGGTGATGTTGATGATGCGGCCGTAGCGCTGCCGCATCATCGGTTTGGTGGCCGCGCGGCAGGCCCGAAAGACCGCCTTCAAGTTGGTGTCGACCACGGCATCCCAATCATCGTCTTTCATGCGCATGGACAAGGTGTCGCGCGTGATGCCCGCGTTGTTGACCAGCACGTGCAGGCCGCCAAACTGCTTGACCACCGCGTCCACCGCCGCATCCAATGCCGGGCCGTCGGTGACGTTCAAGACGATCCCTTTGCCACCTTGCGCGGCCAGCGCCTGACTGATGCCGGTGGCACCGGCCTCGCTGGTGGCAGTGCCAACCACCACGAAGCCGGCGTCGGCAAGGCCCTTGGCGATGGCACGGCCAATGCCCCGTGAAGCGCCCGTCACCAAGGCAACTTGGGCGGCTGAGCCCGGTTGTGCATCGCTCATGCCAGCATCTCCTTGGCGGCAGCAAGACTGGTCGGGTCCAGGACCGTGGTTGACTGAATTTCGGCGTCTACACGCTTGACCAGGCCGGCCAGCACTTTGCCCGGCCCACATTCCAGAATGTGCGTCAAACCGCGCGCGCGCAGGGCCTGAGTCACCTCGACCCAACGCACCGGCCCGAAGGCCTGGCGAACCAGCGCATCGCGGATGGCATCGGGGTTGCTTTGCACGGCGACGTCGATGTTGTTGATGACCGCGATTCGGGGCGTCAGCACAGCCACCGACTTCAGGCGTTCGGCCAATGCATCTGCCGCCGGCTTCATCAACGACGAGTGAAACGGCGCCGACACCGCCAGCAGCAGGGCCCGCTTGGCACCCTGTGCCTTGAGTTGCTCGCAGGCCCGGTCCACCCCGGCCTTGCTGCCGGCAATGACGGTCTGTTTGGGGTCGTTGAAGTTGGCTGGCTCCACGACCTCGCCGGTTTGCAGCGCCACCGCGGCACAGACTTCGCGCACCACGGCCGCGTCCAGGCCCAGGATGGCCGCCATGGCCCCCTGACCCACCGGCACCGCGGTTTGCATGGCCTTGGCGCGAAATTGCACCAAGGGCAAGGCGTCGGCCAGGGTCAAGGACCCTGCAGCTACCAAGGCGCTGTACTCGCCCAGGGAATGGCCGGCCACGGCTGCCGGTTCTGCGCCACCCTCGGCCAGCCAGGCGCGGTAGCAGGCCATGGCCGCGGTCAGCATCACGGGCTGCGTGTTGGTGGTCAGGTCCAACGCGTCTTTGGGGCCTACGCGGATGAGTTGGGCCATGTCTTGCGACAAGGCCTGGCTGGCTTCTTCCAAGGTCTGAAGAACGGCAGGGTGGTCACCCCAGGCGTCCAGCATGCCCACCGACTGCGAGCCCTGGCCCGGAAAGACAAATGCAAAAGCGGTCATGAAGATAGGTGGTGTGAAGTCCGGGCCCGTTTGATCGAAGTAGATCAGAAGTCGAGCAGCACGGCGCCCCAGGTGAAACCGCCGCCGACACCTTCGAGCAAGACCGTATCGCCGCGCTTCACGCGGCCGCTTTTGACGGCGACGTCCAGCGCCAACGGCACCGAAGCCGCTGAAGTGTTGCCGTGCTCGTCCACGGTGGCGATCAGTTTTTCGAGGGGCAGGCGCAACTTTTTGGCCGTGCCTTGCATGATGCGGATGTTGGCTTGGTGCGGAATCAACCAGTCCAGGTCTTCGGCAAGTCGCCCGGCCTTTTCCAGCACCGCTCGTGCCGCACTGTCGAGCACGCCCACCGCCATCTTGAAGACAGCTTGCCCGTCCATCTTGAGCAAGGGGCTGCCGAGCACCTGACCACCCGCCACCGTTCCCGGCGTGCACAAAATGCCCACGTGGCGGCCGTCGGCGTGCAACTCGGTGGCCAGGATGCCGGGCTCATGGCTGGCCTCCAGCACCACGGCGCCAGCGCCGTCACCAAAAAGCACGCAGGTGGTGCGGTCGTTGAAGTCCAGGATGCGCGAGAAGACTTCAGCGCCCACCACCAGGGCACAACTGGCGGAGCCGGCCTTGATCATGGCGTCTGCCACCGCCAAGGCGTAGACGAAGCCCGAGCACACGGCCTGCACGTCAAAGGCAGGGCAACCGTGCACGCCGAGTTTGTTTTGCAAGATGCAGGCTGTCGACGGGAAAACCATGTCTGGCGTGGAGGTGGCCACGATGATCAGATCGATGTCCTGCGCCTCTCGGCCGGCGGCCAACAGCGCAGCGCGCGCGGCGTGCAGCGCCAGGTCGCTGCTGTTGACGCCGTCGTCCACAAAGTGCCGGGCCCGAATGCCGGTGCGTTCAACGATCCATTGGTCGCTGGTTTCCAGGCCCCGCTCGGCCAGCAGGGCTGTCATGTCCGCATTGCTCAACCGCCGAGGCGGCAAAAAGCTGCCGGTGCCCGTGATGCGGGCGTAGCGAAAAGCGGGACCAGATGCAGGTGACAAAGGTGTCGGGTTCATGCCGCGAGGTCTGGCGCGGCATCAGCCGTCGGCAGCGCCGCTTGCGCCAAACCGAGCCGGTCGTGCACGCGGTCCAGGAGCCGGTTGCGGGCGGCATCATAAGCCCGCGCCAAAGCGTTCTCGAAAGCATAGGCATCGGCAGAACCGTGGCTCTTGAAGACCAGCCCTCGCAAACCCAACAGCGCGGCCCCGTTGTAGCGGCGTGGATCTACGCGGTGCTTGAAGCGCTGCAACACGGGCAAGGCGACCAAAGCAACCAACTTCGTCCATGGGTTGCGGGTGAACTCCTGGCGGATGAAGTCCGACATCATCGACGCCAGGCCCTCGCTGGTCTTGAGCAGCACGTTGCCCACAAAACCGTCGCAGACGACCACGTCGACGGTGCCTTTGAAGATGTCGTTGCCTTCAACGTTGCCATAGAAGTTGATCTGACCGGAGGCCCCCGCACTTCGAAACAGTTCACCCGCGCGCTTGATGGTCTCGCTGCCCTTGATGATCTCTTCGCCCACGTTGAGCAGACCCACGGTGGGCTCGGGCTTGCCGTCCACCGCGGCCACCAAGGCGCTGCCCAAAACGGCAAACTGCAGCAGCACTTCGGGGGAACAGTCGACGTTGGCCCCCAGGTCGAGCACCGTGGTGTAGCCGTCGCGGCGATTGGGCATGACGGCCGCAATCGCGGGCCGATCGATGCCGTCCAGAGTTTTCAGCAGGTAGCGCGCCACCGCCATCAAGGCGCCGGTGTTGCCAGCGGATACGCAGGCATGCGCCGCAGCGCTGTCTTTGACTTGGGCGATGGCAACGCGCATCGAAGAGTCGCGCTTCTTGCGCAGTGCCACTTCCACCGGGTCGTCCATGGCGACCACTTCGGTGGCCACCACGCAGGTGCAGCGGGGCCA
>JANMHH010000170.1:0-3364 GCA_031375065.1 Rubrivivax sp.
GGTTTCGGTCTCGGCCAGCACCTTGGCGGTGTCGCGCTGAACTTTGCTGACGATGTCGGCTGGCGTGCCGGCCGGTGCCAGCAAGCCGAACCAACCGTAGTTCTCAAAGCCAGGCAAGCCGGCTTCGATGGCGGTGGGCACGTCGGGCAATTGCGGCTGGCGCTGCTTGCCGGTGACGGCCAGGGCGCGCAGGCGGCTCTTGCCCAGCAGCGCCGAAGCCGCAGCGAAGTTGCCCACCATGAACTGCGTCTGGCTGCCAATCAGGTCGGTGAAGGCCAGGGCTTCGCCTTTGTAGGGCACGTGGCTGATGTCGATGCCGGCCGCGTCGGCCAAGTTTTCCGCCGCCAGGTGGACCTGGCTGCCCACCCCCGCCGAGCCAAAGTTCAGCGCGCCCGGCTTGGCCTTGGCCATCGCGATCAGGTCCTTCAGGGTCTTGGCCGGCGAGCCGTCGGGCACCACCACCAGCATCGGGCCGCTGGCCACGTTGGAAATCGGCACCAGGTCTTTCTTGGTGTCGAAGGGCATGCTCTTGTACAGGTGCGGGTTGATGGTGATGCTGCCCGAAGCCATCAGCAGCGTGTAGCCGTCGGCCGGTGCTTTGGCCACCACGTCGGCACCGACGTTGCCACCGGCACCGGCGCGGTTTTCGACCACCACGGTCTGCCCCCAAAGGGTGGTGAGCTTTTGCGCCACCATGCGCGCGATCACGTCGGTGGATCCGCCCGGCGCAAACGGCACCACGATGCGCACGGGCTTGGCCGGCCAGGCCTGCGCCAAAGCCGGTGACGCGGCGGCTCCGAGCAGCAGCGCGGCGCTGACTGCAGCGACTTGGCGCAGAGCGAAGCGGCGGGTGATGTTGAAGCAGGCGGTGTTCATGCGGTTTGTCTCCAGAAATTCCAGGTCTGCAAGGTGCGGGTGGCTGCGCGCCATCGCGGAGTCGTTCAAGCGAACAACGCCAGCGCAAAGGCCATGCCGCTGGCCGCGGCAAAACCCAACGCGCCAGCGATCCAATTCTTGCGCAGACCGGAAGCGCTGCCGAATTCGATCAGCAGCAAACGCACACCGCCCATCATGTGCAACGCCAGCAGCACCACCAGGCCCCATTCGGCCACCTTGAAGAGTGGCTGGTCGGCCAACTTCAAAAAACCGTCCAGCGCCGCAGCGCCATGCAGGGCCTGGCCCAGGGCCCAGAAGTGCAGCGGCAAGAACAGCGCCAGGCCCAGGCCCGACAGCCGGTGCATCAAAAAAGCCCAATACGCCGGATGCGAGCGGGCGCGATGGTCGTTGCGCCGCTTCATGGCAGCCACACCACGGCGACCACCGCGCGCAGCCCGGCCACCAGCAGCAGCAGCGACAGCGTCAGCGACAAGGCACGCGCCGCGCGTTCGCTGAAGCCCCACCACTCACGCGCGATGTTGGCCACGCCGACCGGCACATGCACCGCGCAGGCGACCACGAAGACCGCATAAAAAGCGCCGAAGGCCCAGTTGCCCTGCGTGCGGCCCAGGATCTCGGCCGCGCTGAGCCCGCCGCGCACGGCGTAGACCATCACCACCAGGTGCACCAGCACGCACAGCGCCAGCACCATCGCGCTGATGCGCTGCCAGTACCAGCGGCGCGCTTGTGCGACGGCCAGGTGCAGGGCAGGGTCGGCGTTCATCGCTGGCGTGTTCACAGCTCGCCGCGCACGGCGGCCCGGGTCACGGTGCGCTTGAGGCCGGCGATGGCCAGCGTGGGCGCCAATTGTTTGGGGCAGCGCTCGGTGCACGAGCCTTGCGTGTGGCAGGCGTGGCAACCGGCGTCACCGGCCACGGCGCGCAGGCGCTCGGCCTGGTTGACATCGCGCACGTCGTTGACCAGGGTCCAGGCGCGGTTCAGCGCGGCCGGGCCCAGGTAGTCGGGCCGCCAGGTGACCACGTCGCAGGAAGCCTGGCAGACACCGCAGCCGATGCACTCGATGCCGGCGTTGGCCGCCTGGCGCTCTGGAGAGGCGGGCGAGACACGTGCAAAGTCGTCGTGGCGGGTCTGGGTGCCCGTGAACTGGCCTTTGGCACGCGCCCACTTGTCGAAGAACTCGGTCATGTCGGTGGCCAGGTCCTTGATCACCGGCAGGTTAGCCAGCGGCGCGATTTCCAGCTGACCGCCCGCGTCAACCACCTTGGCCACGTGCGTGCGGCAGGTCCAGCGCGCCTTGCCGTTGACCGTCATCGCGCAAGAGCCGCACATGCCCACGCGGCAGGCAAAGCGGTAGCTCAGCGTCGGCTCCAGGTGGCGCTGGATGTGGGTGACGACGTCCAGCACCGTCTGGCTGCCCAGGCGAGGCACCTCATAAGCACTGAAGCCGCCTTGTGCCTTGCCGCGCCAGACCTTCACTTTCAGCGTTGCGGTCATGCCTTTCCTTCGCTTGGCTCTGCACTCGTACAGACTGAGTATGGCCAGCAGCGAGGCAAAGCCAAAGCGAAACTTTCTTTCATCGAGCTGAAGTTTTTCTTTAGAGTTGCGGGATGACGTCGATCCGAACCCTGCGCACTTTTTTGGCCGCGGCGCGCCTGGGTAGTTTTGCCGCTGCGGGCCAGGAAATCGGCCTGACCGCAGCGGCCGTTGGCCAGCAGGTGCGCGCCCTGGAAGAGGACCTGCACCTGCCGCTGTTTGACCGCAGCGCCAGGTCCATCGTGCTCAACCCGGCGGGTCGCAGCATGGTGGCGCAGGTGCAAGACCTTGTCTTGCAGTACGAGACGCTGGCCGTACGGCCCGGCGACGCCCAGTTGGGTGGCACGGTGGTGATGGGCGCCCTGGTGTCGGCGCTGATGGGCGCCTTTGCCGACTGCCTGTGGTCGCTGAAGCAGCGCCACCCGGCTCTGGAGGTCAAGTTGCTGGCCGGCCAGTCGGCCAACTTCGCGCTCTGCGTCGAACGTGGCGAACTCGACGCCGCGGTGGTCACCCAGCCACCGGCACGCATGGCAGCCAGCCTGGTGTGGACACCGCTGTACAGCGAACCGATGGTGATGATCGTGCCGCGAGCGCCGCACTTCGAATTGCCCGATGCGGCGCTGACCATGCTGTCGTTATGCCCCTTCATCCGCTTCGACCGCCAGCTGTGGACGGGCCAACTGGTGGACGAAGTCATCGCCGCCTGCGGCGTCACGGTGCAAGAAGCGATGGAGCTGAATTCGGTGGAGGCCATCGTCGCGCTGGTGCGCCAGGGTTTCGGCATTTCCATCGTGCCGCAGCTGGCCAACGAACAGTGGTCGCGCGACGCTGCGTTGCGCGTCGTGCCGCTGAAGGGTGTCACCGTGCAGCGCCATGTGGGCCTGCTGGAGCGGCGCCAACACAGCCGGCAGCGCTTCACCGGCGCCATCAAGGA
>JANMHH010000037.1:0-5418 GCA_031375065.1 Rubrivivax sp.
GGGTGTGTTGATGAGGTTGGCACCGCCACCGTTGAGCGGGTCAATGCGGTTGCCTGGCGTGTTGAAGTCCTTCGCCCCCAAGCCAATGACCTGTTCGAACGCACCCGTTTGCAGGTTCAGCACCCCCATGGCGTTGGCTTCCTGCAGCGACACATAAGCCCGCGTGCCGGCGGCATTGACGGCGATGTACTCCGGCTCGAAGTCCATGCCCGTGTTGCTGCGGATGTTGTTGCCACTTTGCGCCACGCCAGCCAAGCCTGCGGTGGTGATCTGCCCGCTGGCCAGGTTGATGATGCTGACGCTGCCCGCCGGGTCAACCGCCGCTGCGCCAAAGCTGCGCGGAAACACCCCGCTGGCCGTGGTGGCGGTGCCGTAGGTCGACGGCGTGGCCTCGTTGGCCACCAACAGGCGCAAACCGTCGGGCGTGAAGGTCAGCATGTCGGGCAGCGCGCCCACCGCAAAGCTGTTGGTTCCCGACAGCAAGCTGCGCGTGCTGGTGTTGAAGAGCTTGACCACGCCGGGGTCGGTGCGAACGGCAGAAGACTCGAAAGCCATCGCAGCCACACCGTTTTTCACGGCCACGCTGTTGATCGAACCGAAGGCGCGCGTGTCGATGCGTTGCACCAGCGCCCCCGTACTGGCGTTGAGCACGTCCACGCCGCTGACCCCCGCCACCCACAAGGTACCGGTGCTGCCGTCGAAAGCCACGATCTCTGACAGGAAGTTGTTGCTGCCGGCGTGGGCGTAGCTCCAGGCACGGGTGGCAGCTGACAGCGGTGCGGCCAAAGCGGCGGTGGTGGCCAGGGCGGTGAGTGAAAGAGCCAGCGCAGTTCGTTTGATGTTTTTCATGAGGTCATGTGAGGTCAAGGCACTAGCAAACCGCCAGCAACTGCTTGGTTGTGACATGTTTCAGCGGGCGCGTGACAGGCCCATGACAAAACCATGACAAAGAGGGTGGTGCACAAGAACCATCCCGCATTCGAGGGGTGGGTTCTGTGACCGCAGTTTCGTCCTGGGCTGTTGCCTCCACCAGGGTCAGGTGCCCCTAACCGTCGCATTGACGCAGCTCAGCTTCGTCCGTAGCCTGCTTGCCCAGGAGGGCACACCACCATGGCGAGCTACTTGGTTGCATTCTGGAATCTGGAAAACCTTTTCGCGCCAGAAGGCTTTGCAGGGCGTGAGCCGTGGCTGGCCAAGAAGGTGGCCAAGGACCTGAGCGGTTGGACCCCCGCGCTGTTCGACCGCAAGATCGACCAGCTGGCCCACATCGTGCGGCAAATGAACGGCGGCGCCGGGCCCGACCTGCTGGGCGTGTGCGAGGTTGAGAACCGCTTTGTTCTGGAAACCCTGGCCGCGCGGTTGAACGGGCTGTTGCCGGCGCGAAGCTACGGCATCGTGCACGCGGACGCAGAACGCGAACGCCGCGGCATCGACACCGCCTTCTTGCACGACACGCAAAGGTTGACCGCGCACACCGAAGAGTTCTTCTCGCATTGGGTGATGCGTCGTACCGGCACGCGCGACATCTCGCAGTGCACCTTCGTCACCGCAGCAGGCCAGGAATTGGTGGCGCAGGCCAACCACTGGCCATCGCGCTCAGCGCCTGCCGGTGCCGGCTCCCAGTACTCCGCAGGCTTTCGCGCGACAGCTGGCGAGACCTTGGGCTATTGGCACGAACGCATTCGCGAAGTCAAAGGCCCCGACGTGGCCCTGCTGGCGATGGGCGACTTCAACGACGACCCCTTCGACCCGTCTCTGAGGGTGCATGCCGTTGCGGGGCGCGAGCAGGGAGATGTCGAGCGCTCACAGAGTGCCAAGCTGCTAAACCTGACCTGGTCTTACCTGACGCAGGCGGTGGTCGACTGGCGTGGCAAGCCGCGCACCATCGACGGCACGCTGTACTTTGGCGGGGACGGCAATCTGTTCGACCAGATCCTGGTCTCCAAAGGCCTTCTGGTCGGACCCAACCGTTTGAAGGTCAGGTTGGGCAGCGCGCGCATCGAAGCGTTTCCCGAGATGGTGAGTCACCGCGTGGGTGAGGGCCCCATCCGCTTCGGGCTGCCCAAAGGAAACGCCGCCGAGAACGTCAACGTGAACGGTTTCAGCGACCACTTCCCGGTGTCGGTTCTGCTGGACGAGGCGTGAACCTCGCAACGCTGGACAACAGCGCGCCGAACCGCAAGAGCCTAGCGTCGGTCAGGCGCGGTCCTTGATCGTTGCTTCGGCAGCCGGTTGAATGGCTGGGCGCACGCCGTTTTCCATCGACGCTGTGGTGGCGTAGATCTGACTGCGATCCAAGGGCTTGGCTCAGAGGCTTGACGAACGCTGCGCCTCTTACTCCGCTCAGAGCGCAGATCTTGTTTTGTTTCGCTTGACCATAACCCCCAGCACGCCCAGGCCGATGATCATCATCGCGTATGACTGAGGCTCCGGAATCGGCACCACCACGGGATCCGGAAACGTGAACGGCATCGGCGTGCCGATCGCACCATCCCGCACCACCATGGCATAGGTCAGGCTGTTCTTGGGGCGAATGAACTGAAAGCCATCATCGGTGTCGAGCATCCACCTTTCTGTGGTCAGTGGGGCGTGCTCAAGACCCGTGGTGTAGGTGCCACGTGCCATGTTCAGGAAGGCGCCGCTGTTTACCAGGCCAATGCCGCCGGGAGGTGGAGTGCAGATCTCTACACCGGGCACACAACGGGCTGCATTGCCCAAGGACACATAAAAGAGATGCGCCATTTCGCTCGTGGCCGGCGCGGCGTTGTAGCCGCAGTCCGAGCCACCGACTGCACTGAAGTCGCAGCCGGATGCGCCGGTGTCCACCATCGTTGGCAAGCGCCAGCCTGAGACGCCGTTGACGACCAGGTTGCTGCTCCAGGCCAGCGCCTGCGGCCAATCCAGCTGCCCGGTGGTGTTGGGGCCACTGTTGACATTGGCGTTGCGCAACCAGGTGATGTTGAGCACCGTGTCATAAAAGGCCTCTGGGCCATTGCCAAGATTGCCATCCAGGTCGTCAGGCCGCCTCTATCGGTCCCGCAACCTCTCGGACGCAGCCGACTCCAGCGGCCAGGCGCGGCGCGCAATGCTGGCTCAGTTCGGTCGCACCGGGTAGTGATGCACAGGTGGCGATGCGCGCAAATTGCCTCGCACTTGGCGCGTGGCAAGGCCCGCGCGGGCGCCTCAGCCTCTTGCGGCCCCACCCGCGCGCGGCAACGGACTGCGTCCGCCGCGAGGTTGTCGAGGAGGTGGGCATCCAGGCGGACCGGCTTCGCTACTGTGGCAGCCAGAGATGGCTTTCCTGACAGCCTGATGATCGCCTTCACCGCGCGCTGAACCAGCGGCGACATCGTGCCGCAGATTGATGACATTGCCGATCCGCAGTGGTTCCCGATCGACGCGCTGCCCAACATCCCGCCACGGACTCCGATCTCGGGGTCGCCGATCTGCGACGAGGTGGCGGCCATGCGGGACGGCAGCACCTGACCCACTTGCTGCCATCGGCCGGATCCCGCCGCCGCCACATCGCTGCAGCGGCTTGCGCGCTCGTGCGCTTCAGCAGGCCCTGCCGACGGCGCGCCGCCGCCGTGCCGCGACGCAGGCCAACAGGCCCACGCCAGTCAGCAGCAACGAGGCCGGCTCGGGCACGGCCGCGGGCGGGTTGTTTTGAAGACTCAGCAGAGCAAAGCGGTATGAGGTGCGCCCCACGTCACCGATGTAGCGGGCGCCGCCCAGGGCCTGCTGGTCCCGGTAGTACCAGACTTCCCACTGCACCTGATCCGTTGCAAGGCCATCGAATGCCAGCGTGAAGTTGATCGCGTCGCCTTCATTGCCAACCGCGTAGGTCAGCGACGGATCGAAACCGAGCGACAGCCAGCCGTTGTTGGGCGAGACGATGACGTTGTTGAACCCGGATTGAGCCGGCGTCTGCGACACGAAGCGGAAGGCCAGCGTGTCGAACAAGCCGAACGGGTTGTCGGGGTTGGTGTTGACCCAGACTTGGTTGATCGGCGCCGCGAGGGCCGACAGGCTCCCCACCAGCAGGGCAGCGGCGCACAGCATGCGTTTGAAGGTCTTGAACATCGATGCTCCGAAGAGTCACGCCGGTGTGGCGTTCTCCTACCAAGCAGGATCTGTACCTCGTGCTTCGATCCAATGAATTCAAGGACATGCAGCACGGTCGCCCGGAGTTCTGCGCATTCTGTAAAGCCACTCGACACGCAGCCAGCCGCCCCCGGGGCTTTTTGTCGGACGTGCAACTGCGCCGCGCCTGGCGCGCCACGGGTGCACCAGGTCTGCCGTCGGAGTGCCGGCAGCGCCGCGCCACTGCTCGTTGAATCCAGTGGCACCGGACCATGAAAACCCTGCACCGGCTGTTGCCACTGTTCCCTGTTCTGGCGCTGGAAGACAGTGTCTCCAAGCGCCCCTCTTTCCTTCCCCATGGCACCCCGAATATGACATCCGGCACCCGACGCGCTTGATTCGGGGTTTGGAGCTGGCTGAGACCGGCTGAGCGTTGACAGCCCATACGGAAATCGTTCTTCTTGGGCCGCCGTCTGTGGGGCACCCCTTGTCATCCGGCCTCCTCCATCGGTCCCGCAAACCCTCGGACGCAGCCGATTCCAAGGGCCCTGGTCGCCGGGTCGCCTGAACGGTGATGGTTGGGCAGCGTCGGGCCCCTTGCTGGGCGCGCCGGGCCAGTGGCCGCACTCCTCGCCAGGTACAAGAAGCCCACTGGACTGTTTGTGTCCGGGCTCGGCCTGCAGAGCCAGGTGGGTGAAGATCTTCTCGATCGCCGGCGGTTCCAGGATCTCGGCAACGAACTTCCGCGCTCGCTGGCCAATGCTGGGCAGGTGATGTAGCGGCACAGTTGATCCAGCGCCTGGCGGTGGTCGGCCGCGCAGCGCCCAGGTGCATCACCAACTGAATCCGAACACCAAACCCTCAGTCGATCAGCGACCCAAGCGCCGCGCCATCAGCGCACTGGTGATGCCCAGCAAGATCGCCCACTCCAGCGACAAGGTCACGGTGGCGATCAGCGTTACCAGCAGTGGCGCACGCTCGTGGCGCTCTTCGCGCCAGATGCGTTGCATCTCGACAAAGTCGATCAAGCCCCAAGCCACCACAAAGAGCAGGCCCGCCACCACCGCCACCGGCAGGTGGCTGGCCAGCGGCGCCACAAAGCTGAGCAGCAGCACCAGGAAAATGGCCGCGCTGGCGGCGGCCAGCGGTGTGCGTGCGCCTGACTCGACATTGACGCCTGATCGGTTGAAAGAACCGCTGCTGGGCAAGGCCGAGAAGAACGAGCCCACCAGGTTGGCCAGACCCTGGCCGATGAATTCCTGGTTGCCGTCCAGCGTGTCGTTGTTCTTGCGCGCCACGGCGCGCGCAATGGCGGCGGCTTCGGTCAGGCCCAGC
>JANMHH010000056.1:0-9462 GCA_031375065.1 Rubrivivax sp.
CCCAGCGGCACGGCGCCGGGCAGGGTGGCCGGGTCCTTCAGCACCGCTTCGCTTTCGCCAGTGAGTGAAGCCTCCTGCACCTTGAGCGACGTGGCCTCGAGCAGGCGCGCATCGGCGCCCACCGCGTCACCCTCGCCCAGCAGCAGCAGGTCACCGCGCACCAGCTCGGCGCTGGGCACGCGCAGCGGCTGGCCGTCGCGCAGCACCGCTGACGTGGCCTCGGTCATGCGCGCCAGCGCCGCCACCGCGTCGCGCGCCTTGGCTTCCTGCAGGAAGCCCAGACCGCCATTGAGCAGCACCACCGCAGCGATCACCACGGCGTCGACCGGCCAGCCGCTGCGGCCTTCCAGCCACCAGGCCCCCAATGCGATGGCGATGGCGGCCAGCAGCAGGTAGATCAGCGGGTCCTGAAAGTGCGCCAGCACGCGCTGCCAGGTCGGCCGCGGTGGGGCGCCGCGCAATTCGTTGCGACCCTGCTCGGCCAGGCGCTGCGCGGCCTGCGCGGTGGTCAAGCCCACGGCCTGGTTGGCAGCCCATTGCGTGGCCACGGCCTCAGCTTCTGTGGTGGAAGGATCGGTCATGCCTTGATTTTCGGGCTTGGCAACAGCTGGGTTCACATCAGCCCTTTGGCTGGATGGCTGGCCGGTTGGCCGGTTGGCCGGCGGGCCGTCTCAAGACCCAGGCGGGTGTCGGGTGGCCGGACTTGCGGCCTGCTCAAGGCGTGGTCAGGGCCGTTTGTTGAAGGCTCGCGCTGCGCTCTCTTTTCACCCACAGGCGGTTGGCTTCGTCCCACTGGTGGGTGCGCGTCAGCTGCGCGGACTCGAAGCGCAACTGGTCGCCGGTCATGGCGTCCACGTTGCGCGGTGCAACCTTGAAGGTCAACCAGCGGCCGCGGGCCGTGTCCCAGTGGTTGTTGCGCAGGAACTCGTCCCGTGCAACCTTCATGGGGGTGGGGGCTGGCGTGTTGCCTTGGGACAGGTTGGCCTGCGTCTTCTGCGCCCAAACTGGGTTGGCTGCAAATATGAGCGTTAGCACCAAACAGGAAATGGGAAGGCAGCGCTGAAACATGGGGACACCTTGGGTCGTGGGGGCTGCTTCGGCTCCCCTTCAGCGAAGGGGGCGGGCGTCTGCGGCTGCCGGGCTGATTCTGGAATCGCGGCGCTCGGCGATCTGTGCGGCGGCGCACCCAAAAGCAAGTTCGCCAGCGCACAGACGGTGGCCGGCTTGACCACTACAAACGCGGTGTTGGCAGGCTTCTCACCAGCCTTCCTTTCACCGACCCTTTGCAACTACACGAAAGATCCACCATGAACAAGAACCTTCGGCTTCAAGGTCGCGATTCGCGGCTCACTTCCTTGCGCGTCCTGACGCTGGCCGCGATGGCCGTGGCCGGCACCCTGACGGCTGGCGTCGCACAGGCCCAGGACAGCTATTGGCTGTTTGGCCTGGGCGCTGGCCAGACCCGCGGTGTCTTCGATGACGTCGCCCTGAGCAACACCAACATCGGCCCGGCGCCGGTGGGTGGCTTCACCAACTACAGCATCGCCACCGACCGCCGCGACGCCGGCTACAAGGTGTTCTTCGGCCGCCAGTTCAACCGCTACCTGGGCATGGAGGTGGGTTACTTCAACCTGGGCAAATACGGCTTCCAGAACAGCGTTTTGCCGACCGGCGTGCTCGGCGGCGAGATTCGCGCCCAGGGTGCCAATGCCGACCTGGTGCTGACGCTGCCGATCAGCCAGAACTTTTCGCTGCTGGGCCGCGCTGGCGCCATGTACACACGCACCCGCTCGCAGTACACGGGCACTGGCTCGGTCACGGCGCCTCGCGCCAACCCGAGCGAACGCACCACCACGCCCAAGTTCGGCCTGGGCCTGCAGTACGCCTTCAGCGACTCGTTCATGATGCGTGGCGAAGCCGAGGAATACCGCGTCGACGACGCTTCGAACGGCCGCGGCAAGGTTCGCATGTACTCGGTCAGCCTGGTGTTCCCGTTTGGACGCAGCGCCGCACCGGCACCGCGCGCAGCCTACGTCGCGCCTGCGCCGGTCTACGCGCCGGCCCCCGCACCGATGCCTGAGCCGGTGGTGGTGGCGGCCCCGGCGCCAGCGCCCGTGGTGGTGGTTGTCGCACCGCCGCCGCCCGCTCCGGTGGTGGTGCCGCTGCGCCGCGTCAGCTACTCGGCAGAGTCGATCTTCGGCTTTGACGCTGCAACGGTTCAGCCTGCAGGCCGCGCCGCGCTGGACACCTTTGCCAGTGAACTGGCTGGTACCCAATTCGACACCGTCACGGTGGAAGGTCACACCGACCGCCTGGGCAGCACGGCCTACAACGAGAAGCTGTCGATGCAGCGCGCTGAAGCCGTCAAGCAGTACCTGTCGCAAAACGGCCGTGTCGATGGCGCCAAGATCAAGACCGTGGGCGTGGGCGAAAGTTCACCGGTGACCAAACCTGCAGATTGCAAGGGCAACACGGCCAATGCGAAGCTGATCGCCTGCCTGCAGCCCGACCGTCGGGTCGAGCTTGAAGTGTCTGGCACCCGTTGAAGTTGAGCGCCATGACCTTGAGCCCCAACTTCAGCGCGAATGCCCACCTGGGCACCGGCGAAGAGTCGGGCCCCGCCTGCGGCGGTGGTCCACGCTGGAGCACTTCGTCCTACGGCCACAGCGTCGACACCTCCCCGATGGAGCTGAACGCGCTGGGCGACCACCTGCAGCAGTGCAGCGCGGGCAACCCGCGCCTGCAGGCCCTGCAGCGCGGCGTGCAGGCGGTGCACGGCTGGGTGGCACCGCGCTTTGTCAGCACGCTGGCCGTCTTGGTGGTCGTGCTCGGTGGCTTGCTGATGCTGTTTTAGACCATGCCGATCTCGGCTCTGCAGCGCCTGGTGCCCGATGCGCCCCAGGCGCTGTTATTTTTGTTGGACCCGACCCAGGGTGCGGTGTTGCCGCCGATTCGCTCCGAGATCTTTGGTCCCGAGCGGTTTGCGCAGCACGGGCGCAGCCTGGGCCTGACCCACGACGCAGCGTTGCAGCCGGCCCGACACGCCAGCTTCTTTCCGCGCTTTCGCAGCAATGTGCAGATGCTGCGCCACGCCTATGCCTACATCGGTGCGCAAGCCGCCACCGGCTACGACATCAGCCCGGCGGCCGAGTGGCTGCTGGACAACTTCCACCTCATCGAGGCCCAGCTCAAGGCGGTCCGCGAAGGCCTGCCGCGCAGCTATTTCCGCGCCTTGCCGGTGCTCTTGAGCGAGCCACTGGCCGGGCTGCCCCGGGTCTATGGTGTGGCCTGGGCTTTTGTGGCCCACACCGACAGCGCCTTTGACGAAGACCTGCTGCTGCGCTACCTGATCGCCTACCAGGACAGCCGGACCTTGAACCTCAGCGAAATGTGGGCCCTGCCCACCACGCTGCGGGTGGTGCTGGTGGAAAACCTGCGGCGTCTGGCCGAACGCCTGGCCAGCCACAAGGCAGCGCGCGAATTGGCCAACCTGTGCAGTGACCGCGCTGCGCAGCTGACCGTCCCCGCGCTGGAAGCGCTGGTGGCCGAACTGCAAGCTCGGGCGGTGGCACCGGTCTTTCTGGCCAAGCTGGCGCAGCGCCTGCAGGACCGCGTGGCGCTGCCCGCTGTGCGGGCCCCGGCCGAGGTTCTGGCCTGGCTGCAAACCGCGCTGCCCGACGGACCGGCGCTGCAAGCCCAGCAAAACGCCGATCAGGCCGCCGACAACCTGAGCGTCAGCAACGCCGTCACGTCGCTGCGCGCCATTGCCAGCGCCGACTGGCCCGACATCGTGGCCCGTGGCAGCACGCTGATGAGCCAGCTGTTGGCGGCGCCGCTTTTTGCGGCCGAAGACAGCGCCACCCGTGACCAGACGCTGCACGGCATTGAAAGCCTGGCCCGGCGCAGCCAGCGCAGCGAACAGGATGTGGCGCGTGAACTGCTGCGGCTGATGGCGCCAGCGCCGCCCACGACCGCCGCAGCCGATCCCGACGCCGCGTCGGCGGTTGTCGCCGCGCCGGCGGCAGTCGCAGGGCGGCAACACACCGCACCGTACTGGCTGCGTGGCAAGGGTCGGCGCCAGCTGGCGCTGGCACTCGGCCTGCGCGACCGCTGGTGGCGCGTGCGGGTCTGGGCCGCACCGCGCGCCGTGCTGCCGCTGTACCTGCTGTGCCTGGCCGGGCTCACCGCTGGCGTGCTGCTGGCGGTGGTGGCCAACCCGGTGGGCGCGGGCTGGGCCGGCTGGGCCAGCTGGGCGTTCGCGCTGTTGCTGCTGGGACCGGCGTCCGAGGCGGTGGTGGCGCTGGTCAACCGCTTGATCAGTGAGTCGGTGCCGCCGCAGCACCTGTCGCGCTTGGCCCTGGCCGGCGGCATACCGCCCGAGCACCGGGTGCTGGTGGTGGTGCCGGCGCTGCTGGGCAGCGTGCAAGGGGCGGCTGCCTTGTGGCACCGCTTGCGCCTGCACCATTTGGCCAACCCCGAGGACAACGCGCAGTTTGCGCTGCTCAGCGACTGGCACGACGCGCCCACCGAACAGCTGGACAGCGACCCGGCGCTGCTGGCCGCGACCCTGGCGCAGTTGGAGGAGCTCAACGCCCTGCATCCGCGGCCGGGGCCGGCACCGCGCTTTGTGCTGCTGCACCGGCACCGCACCTTCAGCGTCAGCGAGCAGGCCTGGATCGGCTGGGAGCGCAAGCGCGGCAAGCTCGAGCAGCTGGTGGCCGCTTTGGCCACCGGTGACAACAGCGCCTTCATCGACCTGGGCCAGGCTTCGCAGCTGCAGGCCGGCACGCCCTACATCGTGACCCTGGACGCCGACACCGAGCTGCCACCAGGCCGCCTGCGCGAACTGGTCGGGGTGGCCGCCCACCCGCACAACCAGCCGCGAGTCGACCCGCTGCTGCGCCGCGTGGTGGCCGGCCATGCCATCTTGCAGCCGCGCCTGGTGACGCCGCTGCCGGCGGCAGGCCAGGCGACGCTGTTTCACCGCCTGTTTGCCGGCCAATGTGGTGTCGACCCCTACAGCGCCGCCAGCTCCGAGGTCTACCAGGACCTGTTTGGCGAAGGCAGCTTCAGCGGCAAGGGCCTGCTGCACGTGGTTGCGCTGCACCAGGTGCTGCACGCCCGGCTGCCGCAGGAACAAGTTCTCAGCCACGACCTGCTCGAAGGCTCCTTGGCGCGTTGCGCGGTGGTCACCGACATCACGCTGGTGGAAGACGCGCCCAACCATGCCGACGTGGCCGCGGCGCGCCTGCACCGCTGGACCCGCGGCGACTGGCAACTGTTGCCGCTTCTGCTGCAGCCGCGCCGCTTTGCCTTGCGTGGCGTGCACCGCTGGAAGATGCTGGACAACCTGCGCCGTTCGCTGGTGGCGCCGCTGTCGCTGGCCGCGGTGTTGCTGGCCCTGGCCGGCGCCGGGCCCAGCCTGGCGACGGTGCTGGTGCTCGTGCTGGCGGCCTTTGTGGCGGGCCCGGTGATGGGCGCGGTGGCCGGCCTGGCGCCCAGCCGCGACGACATTGCCCTGTGGCACTTCTACCGCCAGGCCGGCGCCGACCTGGCGCGCGCGCTGCTGGGCGGGCTGTGGCACCTGGCGATGTTGCTGCAGCAAGCCGTGCAGTCGCTGGACGCGGTGGCGCGCGCCCTGTGGCGCACGCTGCACAGCCGCCGTCACCTGCTGCAATGGACCACCGCCGCCGCCGCCCATGCATCGGCGCAGCGCAGCCTGCCGGCCCTGTGGCGCCAGCACGCGGCCACCTCGGCGCTGGCAGCGCTGATGCTGGCGGCTTTGCTGCTGGCCGACACACCCACACCCGGCGCCGCGCTGGCCTTGTGCCTGCTGTGGGCGCTGGCGCCACTGTGGACCTGGTGGGTCAGCCGGTCGCCGGCCGATGCTGCGGCCCGCCGCCTGCCCCGGGTCGACGAGGCCTACCTGCAAAACGTGGCGCGCGACACCTGGCGCTACTTCGAGCGCTGCGTGACCGCAGAGGACCAGCACCTGCCGCCCGACAACCTGCAGACCACGCCGCACGACATGCTGGCCCACCGCACGTCGCCGACCAACATCGGGCTGTACCTGCTCAGCGTGGCCTGTGCGCAGCGGCTGGGCTTCATCACCGTGGCCGAACTGCTGGACCGGCTGGAAGCCACGCTGGCCAGCGTGGCGCGCCTGGAGCGTTATCGCGGCCACCTGCTCAACTGGTACGACACGCAGACGCTGCAACCGCTGTTGCCACGTTATGTTTCCACCGTGGACAGCGGCAACTTCAGTGGCCACGTGCTGGCCCTGGCGCAGGGTTGCGCCGAGCTGGCCCGCGCCACCCCGGTGGGCCCGGAGCAGAGCCGCCTGCTGGCCTTGGTGACGCAGTGCGAACAGATGGCCTGGCAGGCCGAGTTCGGCTTCTTGTACAGCCGCAGGCGGCACCTGCTGCACATTGGCTTTCGGGTGGCCGAACAGCAGCTGGACGCTGGCTTTTACGACCTGCTGGCGTCGGAGTCGCGCCTGACCAGCTTGCTGGCCATTGCCAAGGGCGACGTGCCCATGCGCCACTGGGCGGCGCTGGGCCGCCCCTTCTATGCGCTGGGTGCGGTGGCGGGCCTGCGCAGCTGGTCGGGCTCGATGTTCGAGTACCTGATGCCCAGCCTGGTGCTGGAAGAGCCGCCCGACAGCGCGCTCAGCCAGGCCTGCCAGGTGGCCCTGCAAGAGCAGATCGATTTTGTCGCGCAGCAACAGATGCCGTGGGGCATTTCAGAGTCGGCCTACGCCGGCTGCGACCACACGCTGGCCTACCAGTACGCGCCGCAAGGCGTGCCGCGACTGGCGTTGCGCCGCACGCCGCCCGACGAGCGCGTCATCGCGCCCTACGCCACCGCGCTGGCGACTTTGATCGACCCTCGTCGAGCAGCCTTGAACCTGGCAGCGCTGCAGGCCCTGGGCGCACGCGGCACCCTGGGCTTCATCGAAGCACTGGACTACACCCCGGCGGTGCAGGCCGGTCCGGAGCGCTTCACGCGGGTCAACACCTTCATGGCCCACCACCAAGGCATGACCCTGGTGGCCCTGAGCAACGTGCTGCTGGGCGGCCTGGTGCAGCGCTGGGGTATGGCCAGCGCCCCGATGGAAGCGGTGGCTTCGCTGTTGCACGAGCGCGCGCCGCGCGAGGTGTCGCTGCTGCACGTGCCCACGGCAGGCCAGCCGGCGCAGGCCGCCGTGCGCCGCTTGCCCGCGCTGCTGCGCGAGGTCTTGCCCGGCCAGCAGGCGGTGGAGCCGACGCAGCTGCTGTCCAACGGCCGCTACAGCGTGACGCTGCGCGCCAATGGCGCGGGCGGCAGCCGGCTGGGCGCGCTGGGCATCACCCGGCAGCGCGACGACGCGCTGCGCGACGCCTGCGGCAGCTTCTTCTACATCCGCCGGCGCGCCGGCGACACGCCGGTGTCCGTCACGCAGCATCCGGCGCCCGACCCGGCGGCCAGCTACTGCAGCGTGTTCCACGCCGACCGGGTGTGCTTCGACGCCACCTGGCCCGAGCTGAAGGCCCACGTCACCGTCTGGGTCAGCCCCGAAGACGACATCGAGTTTCGCCAGGTGGAGCTGCACAACACCAGCCACCAGGCGATCGAGATCGAGCTCATGTCGGCTTTTGAAGTGACGCTGGCCGACCCCCAGGCCGATGAGGCGCACCCGGCGTTTGGCGGCTTGTTCGTGCAGGCCGAGTGGCGCGCCGAACAGCAGGCGCTGCTGTTTCAGCGCACCCCGCGACTGGCCACCGAAACCGGTCTGCAGATGGCGCACTTCCTGGCCCAGCCAGACCCGCAGGACGTGACCATCCTGGGTCTGCAAGGCCAGACCGACCGCGCCCGCTGGCTGGGCCGCAACCGCGCCGTCAGTCAGCCGCTGGCCGAGCTGCACGCACTGCCGGGCGAGGGCGCAGGCTCCGCTGCAACCCCGGCAGCGGGCCCAGCCGAGCGGACTGCCGACACCAGCGGCCCCGACACCAACCGCGCCCAGACCAACCTGGTGCTGGACACCGGCCTGGACCCGGTGTGTGTGCTGGCGGTGCGGGTGCGCATTGCGCCGATGGCCAAAGCCGAGCTGACCTTTGCCACCGCGGCCAGCGCCGACCCCACCACGCTGCGTTCGCTGGTCGACAAATACCGTCAGCCCAGCCACGTGCAGCGCGCCTCGTTGATGTCGGCCACGCTGGCCAGCATCCGGCTGCGCGCCCTGCGCATCAGTGCCGAGAACTTTGCGGCGGTTCAGCTGCTGACCACGGCCTTGGTGCAAGGGCTGAGCCAAGCCAACCCAGACGCCGCCAGCGCCGCGCTGGCCAACGCGGGCCAGCGCCGCCGGCTGTGGCGGCTGGGCATTTCAGGTGACCGGCCGGTGTTGCTGGTGTCGGCCCTGGCCTTGCAGGGCGTGGGCTTGCTGCGCACCTTGGCGCAGGCGCTGCGCCTGTGGGCCTGGGGCGGCATTGCCTGCGACCTGGTGGTGGTGAACACCGAGCCGGCGTCCTACCTGATGCCCCTGCAACACGACATCGCGCTGCTGCGCGATCAGCACAACGCCGACGGCGCAGTGGCAGCAGCGATTGGCTTTCACCTGCTGCGGGCCGACGAGCTGGATGCTGGCGAGCTGGCCACGCTGCAAGCGCTGGCCCGCCTGAGCCTGGTGGCCGATGGCCGCTCGCTGGTGCACCACGTGCAGGACTGGGTGCAGGGCCACGAACGGGCGCGCGAGCGCCGCCAGGAGGTGTCGACCGCGCCGCTGGCGGTCGGCGCCACCGCAGCGCAGCGGGCGCTGCCGGCCTCGGTGGGGCAGTTTGCCAGCGACGACGGCGCGTTTTCATTCGTGGCCGGCGCCAGCCAACGGCCGAGCCGACCGTGGGTCAATGTGTTGGCCAATCCAGGGTTCGGGTGCCACGTCAGCGAAGCCGGGCCGGGCTGCATCTGGGCCCACAACAGCCGCCTGCACCGGCTGACCGACTGGAGCAACGACCCGGTGGCCGACCCGCCGGCGCAGTGGCTGTGGCTGCAGGACCGGCGCAGCCGCCAAGCCTGGAGCGCCACCGCGTCTGCCTTTGGCGCGGCGGGTGTGGACTACCGCGTGCAACACGGCATCGGCTTCACGCGCATCGAACACCAGCGCGGTGATCTGCAGGTGCAGTTGGCGTGGTGCGTGGACCTGCACAGCCCGGTGCTGCAGCTCAAGGTGCGGCTGCACAACCGCGGCCGTCGCGCGCTGGACCTGCGGGTGGTGGCCGGGCTGGAATGGCTGATGGGCGCCCAGCGTTCGGCCCGCCACCAGGTTCGCACCGCGCTGCACCGCCAGCGCATGACCCAGGGCAAGCTCAGCACCTTGTGCGCCACCCAGTTCGATGCCACCGACGGTTTGGCGGGCAGCACCGCGTGGCTGGCGCTGACCGCGCCCGACGCACAAGCCAGCACAGGCTCACTGTCTGACGACCACGT
>JANMHH010000074.1:0-3641 GCA_031375065.1 Rubrivivax sp.
GTGATGTGGGACAGGTCGATGTCGTGGGAGGGTGGGTTCAAGCTGCCCATGGTGGCGCTCCGGCGTCTGAGGTATGGTGCTGGGCATTGTAGAAAGCGTCAGCTGCCCCCACATAGAGGAAAGCGGTTCGCACGCAAACCACCCGACGCCAGGAGCACCTTCATGCATCGACTTGTCGTCTTTTTCATCAGCGCCTTGTTGGCCACCCTGACCTGGGCCCAGACCCCTGCGGCCACTGGCGAAGTCACCAAGCTGGACAAGGCCGGCGGCCGCGTGACCCTGAAACACGGCGAAATCAAGAACCTGGACATGCCACCGATGACCATGGTGTTCCGGGTGGCCGACCCCACGCTGCTGGACAATCTGGCTGTGGGCAACCGCATCCGCTTCACCGCCGAGCGGGTCAATGGCCAGTACACGCTGACCTCGGTGCTGAAGACGCCCTGACGCGGCTGGCTCCGACCGGAAAACCGCAAGCCCCATCCCGCATGAGTGCACTGCACAGCCACGCGCACGACCTGCGGCCGTTTCGACACAGCCACGCCTTTGCCGACCCCAACCAGGCCCGCCGCGAGCGCGCGCTGACCTGGGTGACGCTGCTGACCTTGACCACCATGGTGGTGGAATTGCTGGCCGGCTGGTGGACCGGCTCTTTGGCGCTGACGGCCGATGGCTGGCACATGGGCACCCACGCGCTGGCGCTGGGCGGCGCGGTGCTGGCCTATCGCCTGTCGCAGCGGGCCGCCAGCCACCGCGCCCTGCCTGGCGGTGCCGCCGGCTACGCCTTTGGTGGCTGGAAGATTGAAGTGCTGGCCGCCTACACCAGCGGCCTGGTGTTGCTGGGTGTGGCGCTGTGGCTGGCCTGGGAAGGGGTGAGCGCGCTGCGCCAGCCGCGTCCGGTGGACTATGTCGACGCGCTGGTGGTGGCGGTGGTCGGTCTGGTGGTCAACATGGCCAGCATCTGGCTTCTGAAGCCCGCTGCCATCGACCCCAAGGTTGACGCAGGCCACGGTGAGGGCGGCAGCCTGGTGTATGGGCAGCAGCGCCATGCATCCCACCACGGGGAGCACAGCCACCATCAACACGGCCACAGTCATGGTCACAGACATGGCCACGACCACAACTTCAACGCCGCCTACCTGCATGTCCTGGCCGACGCGTTCACGTCGGTGCTGGCCATCGCGGCGCTGGCCGGCGGCGCCTGGTTCGGTCTGAGCTGGCTCGACCCTGCAGTGGCGCTGTTGGGCGCGGCCGTCATCGGGCACTGGTCGTGGCGCATGCTGGGCCGCACGGGCAGCGCGCTGGTCGACGCCACCGAAGACCCGGCCATCTCGCAGCGCATCCGTGACCTGATTGAAGCCGACGGCGACGCCAAGCTGGCCGACCTGCATGTGTGGCAGGTGGGCGCGCAGGCCTGGAGCGCGGCGCTGTCGGTGGTGGCCGATGCGCCCTTGCCCGCGGCCGACTATCGCCAGCGGCTGGCTGCGGTCCAACAGCTGAAGCACGTCACCGTGGAAGTGCATGCGTGCACGGGCGCGGACCCTGCGCAGCATCCTTGCCCACAACCGTTGACGCCCGCCCCTTGACCCAGACAATGAACGCATGAACAAACCCTGGACGCGCCGCCGTATGACCTTCGCCCTGGGCGCCGTGCCCTTACTTGCCGGCACCGGCTGCGCCACGCCAAGGGCAGTGGCGCACGAGCTGGTCAAGAACTTCGCCCCGACCGGCAAGCTGCGCGCCAGCATCAACCTGGGCAACCCCATCCTGGCTGGGCGCAGGGCCGATGGCAGCGAAGTCTTCGGCGTCTCGGTCGATCTGGCGCAGGCGCTGGCGGCCGAGTTGGGCGTGGCGCTGGAGATGGTCGTCTTTGACGCGGCACTGAAGTCGGTGGAAGCCGTCAAGTCCGGGCTGGCCGACATCGGCTTTTTCGCTGTCGATCCGCTGCGCAGCGACGGTGTGCGTTTCAGCGCACCGTATGTGCAAATAGAAGGTGCCTACCTCGTGCGCCAGGGTTCGGCGCTGAGCGACAACGCGCAGGTGGACCGCAGTGGCACCAAGGTCATGGTGGCGAAGGGCAGTGCATACGACCTCTACCTCAGCCGCGAACTCAAGGCTGCGCAGCTGCTGCGCACCACCACCTCGCAGGCCGTGGTTGACAGTTTCCTGGCCGACAACGCTGACGTGGCGGCGGGCGTCAAGCAGCAGCTGCAAACCGATGCCGCGCGCCTGCCCGGCCTGCGCCTGCTGCCCGGCCGCTTCATGGTCATCGAGCAGGCCATGGGTGTGCAGGCCAATCGCGGTGAGGCCGCGCAGTTGCTGCTGCGGGGCTTTGTCGAGCGCGCCAAAGCCAGCGGCTTCGTCGCGGCCAGCCTGGCGCGGCACGGCATCCGCGGCGCCGTGGTGGCGCCTGCGGCTTGAGCCGCGTTGGTCCGGCGCTGCCTTGATCAGTGCTTGCTCGCCGCAGCGCCAAGCGGCACCTGGCACTGACGCGCAAGTGACTCGCCCTGGCGCAGCTCGCCGCTACGATCGCGGCCTCGACCCGATTCAGGAGACACCATCATGACCACCGCCCTCGCTACCGTCATCAACCACCAGGTCCGCCTGGCCGCCCGCCCGGTGGGCCTGCCCACCGAGACCAACTGGCAGCACACCCAAGAAACCGTGGCCGAACCCGCAGATGGCGGCGTGGTGGTCAAGGTGCTGGCGCTCAGCCTGGACCCGGCCATGCGCGGCTGGATGAACGAAGGCAAGAGCTACATCCCGCCGGTGGGCATCGGCGAGGTCATGCGCGCAGGCGGCATCGGCGTGGTGGTGGCGTCCAAGAACGACGCCTTCCCGGTTGGCGCCCATGTCACCGGCGGGCCGGGTGTGCAGGAATACTGGAGCGTGCCGGCCGACCAGATCAAGCGCAGCGGCATGGCCAAGATCGACTTGCGTGTGGGCAGCGTCACCCAGTGGCTCAACGTGCTGGGCATGCCGGGCATGACGGGCTACTTCGGCCTGATGGACGTGGGCCTGCCGCAGGCCGGCGAAACGGTGGTCATCAGCGGCGCGGCTGGCGCGGTGGGCCAGACCGTGGGCCAGATCGCCAAGCTCAAGGGCTGCCGCGTGGTGGGCATTGCCGGTGGCCCGGCCAAGTGCGACTGGGTGGTCAAGGAACTGGGCTTTGACGCCTGCATCGACTACAAGGCTCCGGCACCCGAGGGTGTGAGCAAATGGGACCCGGTCAAGGAAGGCCTGAAGCAGCACTGCCCCAAGGGCGTGGACATCTACTTCGACAACGTCGGTGGCGAGATCCTGGACACCGTGCTGACCCGCATCAACCGCAAGGCCCGCATCATCATCTGCGGCGCCATCAGCCAGTACAACAACACCACCGCAGTGCAAGGCCCCAAGAACTACCTGAGCCTGCTGGTCAACCGCGCCCGCATGGAAGGCATCGTGGTCTTCGACTACGCCGACCGCTACCACCTGGCGATTGCCGAGATGGCCGGCTACCTGAAAGACGGGCGCATGAAGAGCAAGGAAGACGTGGTCAAGGGTGGGGTGGCGGTGTTTCCAGGCACGCTAACGAAATTGTTCAGTGGCGATAACTTTGGCAAGTTGGTGTTGGAAGTGGCGGCGAGTTGATCCGGGTG
>JANMHH010000141.1:0-42499 GCA_031375065.1 Rubrivivax sp.
GAAATCGTCTGGCTCGACGAAGAAGAGCCGCTCGACCGTTTGCTGAAAATCGTGGCCGACAGCGGGCACACCCGGTTTCCGGTTTGCCGCGGCTCGCTGGATGACGTGCGCGGCGTGCTGGCCGTGGCCAGCCTGTTGCCACCGCTGGCACGCGGTGAACTGCTCAGCTTGGCCTCACACCTGCAACCCGCGGTGTTTGTGCCCGAGACCCTGTCCGGCATGGAACTGCTCGAGCACTTTCGCGCGGCCGGCACCAGCATCGTGTTCGTGGTCGACGAGTACGGCGCCGTGCAAGGGGTGGTGACCGAACGCGACTTGCTGGAGGCCATCACGGGCGAGTTCGGCGCGGCCACCGACGAAGACGCCTGGGCGGTTCGGCGCCCCGACGGCGGCTGGCTGATGGACGGCCTGATACCGGTGCCGGAGTTCAAGGACCGGCTGGAAATCAAGGAACTCCCTGAGGAAGAACGCGGCCGGTACAACACGCTGGCTGGCATGATCATGCTTTTGCTCGGCCGGCTGCCGCGCACCGCCGATGCGGTGATGTGGGAGGGCTGGCGCTTCGAGGTCGTCGACCTGGACGGCAAACGAGTCGACAAAGTGCTGGTCACCCGCACAGAAACCCCTGGAGAAGACTCTTGATCAATCAGAACCTGCACAAGAAGCCCGCCGCGCTGGACCTCGTCGAGCACAAGAACCTCAAATTGCAGGTGCCCATCACCGACTGGGGTGTGGCCAAGGACCTCAATGCGCTGTTTGTGGCGGCCACCGAGTTTGCCGACGTTTGCCGCGAATTCCCGATCGTCTTTGTCAAGGCCGGCCAGGAAGCCGATGGCAAGGACGCCATCGCACCGATTGCGGTGCTCGGGCTGACCCAGCAGGAAAACCTCTACGTCAGCGGTGAGCGCTGGCGCGCCCAGTACATGCCGGCCATTCTGCGCATGTACCCGTTCTGCATTGCCCGGGTCGATGAGGAGCGCTTTGCCATCTGCGTCGACATGGCCTTCCCGGGCGCCGGCAACGAAAAGGGCCAGCCGGTGTTCGACGCCGAAGGCAAACCGGCCGAACTGCTGACCACGATGCAGAAGGAGCTGGAAACCCTGGAAGGCGAAATCCAGCGCACGCGCCTGGTCGGCCGGCGTTTGATGGACCTGGGCCTGCTGGTCGACATGCGCTTTGACGTCACGCTGCCGGGCGGCCGCCAGCACACGGTGGACGGCTTTTTGACCATCGACGAAAAGAAGGCCACCGACCTGCCCGACAACGTGGTGGCCGAACTGCACCGCTCGGGTGTGCTGGGCCTGATGCACCTGCACTGGGTGTCGATGGGCAACATGCGCCGCCTGGTGGACTGGCACGTCGAGCGTGGCGCGGCGGCCGCCACCCCCGCTTTGGCTTCAACCTGACGCGGTGCCCGGGCCTGGGCTGGCGCTGGGCGCGGCCGGTGAGCGCAGCGCCTGCAAGACCTGTGCTGCTTGTGGCTGGGTCTTGGCCACCCAGTCGTCAAAAGTCTGGCGCGCGGCCTGACCATAACGTTGGTAGATTTTGGTTCCAACCCAGGCCACCAAAGCCAGCAGCAACAGCGTCTTGGCGGCTCGGGCAAAGGCCACCAGCACGGCAATGCCCATGCCGAAGGCCACCCACTTGAACCACCAGGTTCCGCTGTACGTCATGGCGTTGATGGTCCCGGTCAAGCCCACCACGAAGATGGCCTTGAAGGGCATGATCAGCGCGTCGGTGATGTTCTTGACGGGCCGCGTGAAGACTGAAAAGAGGCTCATGGGCGTTCCTGGGTCGGTGCAGTGCCTGCATCGTGCCCACGCCGGCCCGTCGCTGCCACTGGCATGCGACCAAGTGCAAGCCGGCGTCGTGAATCCACCGCGCCATGGCGCCAAGTTGTATCCAACACCACTGATAGAAAGCCATTCACCATGACCGTCCGACTGGGCAAGCCCCGCAAGCACAGCATTCCGATCCACACCACCGACCGGGCTGGCTTTGCCGGCTGGAGCAAGCGGCTGGACGCCGCGGCCAGCCGTTGGATGAAGACGCTGGGCTTTGCTGGCGCGCCCGACACCCATGTCCTGCTGCCAGGCCCGGACGGCAGCATCCAGGCGGTTTGGGCCGGTGTGCGCAGTGCCAGCGACCCTTGGGTCTTGTCTTTGTTGCCCAAGGCCTTGCCGGCTGGCGCCTACCACCTGGGCGACCCAGGGCTGGCGCTGAACGCCGCGGCAGCGGCACAGTCGTGGGAGTTGGGCGGCTACACCTTTGACCTGTACAAGCCGAGCCGCCGTGAACCGGCCGAGTTGAGCCTGCCCGATGGCGAAGCCGCCCAGCGCGGCTTGATCGTGGCGGCCGCCATTTCCAGCACCCGCGACTTGGTCAACACGCCGGCCGAGCACATGAGCCCGGCGGCCCTGGCCGAGGCCGTGCGGCTGGTGGCCGCGCAGCACGGCGCCAGCTTCAAGCAGGTGGTGGGCGACGCCCTGCTGAAGGCCAACTTCCCCGCCATACACGCAGTGGGTCGGGCGGCCGACACGGCCAGCGGCCGCGCGCCACGCCTGATCGAGATGAACTGGGGCAACCCCAAGGCGCCGCGCCTGACCCTGGTCGGCAAAGGCGTCTGCTTTGACACCGGCGGCCTGGACATCAAGGGCGCCGAAGGCATGCGCTTGATGAAGAAGGACATGGGCGGTGCGGCCAATGCGCTGGGTCTGGCGCAGTTGGTGATGGCCATGAAGCTGCCGGTGCGGCTGCAGCTGCTGATTCCAGCGGTTGAAAACTCGATTTCAGCCAACGCCTTTCGCCCTGGTGACGTCTTCAAGACGCGCCAGGGGCTGCACATCGAAATCGGCAACACCGATGCCGAAGGCCGCGTGATCCTGTGCGACGCCCTGGCCTATGGCGCGGAAGGCAAGCCCGATCTGATGATCGACATGGCCACGTTGACCGGCGCCGCCCGGGTCGCTCTGGGCTCCCAGCTGCCGGCGCTGTTTTGCCGCCGCATGGCGCAAGCGCGCGAACTGGTCGACCTGAGCATGCAGGTGCAAGACCCGATGTGGCATTTGCCGCTGTGGGCGCCCTATCACGGCGGCATCGAAAGCGACATTGCCGACATCGTCAACACCGGGCGCAGCAGCCTGGGCGGCGCCATCAACGCGGCGCTGTTTCTGGAAGACTTTGTGCCGGCCGATCAGGACTGGCTGCACATCGACCTCTTTGCCTGGAACGAAGGCCACCGGCCCGGACGCCCGCCCGGCGGCGAAGCGCAGACCATCCGCACGCTGTTGGCTTATTTGCAGCAGCGCTTCAAGGGCTGACAGGGCGAAGGGTCGAAAGGCAGGTAGTCCCGAACTGGCGGCTTGGCACCCGGTTTTTTCGGGCTTTCATTCGGCCAGCGGCTGGCACAGTAGCGTCACCTCAGGCGAAAACCGGCCGCAAGAATGGGCGGAACCTCGGAACCCGTGCCCGTCGCCTGACGTCTTGACACTTAGTGCTTGCTTTCAGCGAGCCAACTCATCCAGCAGCGCTTGACGCTGCTGGGGCGCCAAAGGTGCGCGCTGGCACGCCTGGCCGGCGCTGCACCAAAGCAGGCTGTCAGCTTCCAACCAGAGTTGCTGTGGCACTTCTCCTGAGGCCAACAGCTCCAGTCGCCATGAAGCGCTTGCCGGTGATGCGTTGCCGACCGATTGCCACTTGCCCTGGGTCTGCCGAAGCAGGGCGGTCATCCACGCGCGGTCGGGATCGCGCAGCGCTGAGCCCGGCTGCCAGGTCCACCCGTCCAGCACCTGAATGGCCGGCGATGGCCGCGCAGCCGCCAGCCGCGTCGCTGCAGGCCGGGGCGACTGCGCAGCTGAAGTTCTTGCGCCCGGTGCGACGGCTGGAGAAGGCGTGCCCATGAGCGCCGGGCCTGGAGCTGCAACCGCTGCGGTAACCGTTGCTGCTGCCGGGGGTGGCGCAGCGGTAACTGCAGCAACCGCGGCTGCGGAACTGGCAGACGGTGCGCGCGCTGGCGCCGCTGTGGGCTGCTCAGCGCTGGCTTGACGCGCTCGGTCGGCGACGACTGCGTCTGGCAAATCGGCGTTCGGCAAAACGGCGTCCGGCAAAACTGCGGTGGCCACCGCAGGCGTGCTGCGGGCGCGCTCGGCGTTGGATTCACGCGCTTCGGCTTTGCGCGGCGCTTCGTCCCGCTCACGGTGCCGGTCTTGGGCCGGCCGGAGTCGAAGTGAAGCCTCTGGCTTCAGAGCTTCCGGTGGCGACGGGGGCGGGGGGGGAGCGGCAGCCAACGGCGCCTGTGCCGTCGGGCCCGGGTCGAGGTCCAGCTTGCTGGCTGGCCCCGGCTGCTCGTCGCGCCACAGCAAACCCACCACGCCGGCGAGCAACACAGTAGCCATCGCTGCGCTGGCCTGCGGTTGGCGCCACCAGGCCCGCAGCCGCCAACCGCTTGGCGCCGTCACGGGCTGGCGTGGCGCTTCTGCCGCGCTGCGGCGCGCAGCTGCCAGGATCTGGGCCGACAGCTCGGCCGGTGCGGCCAACTGCGCATCGGGTGCATGCCGCAACGCGGCTTGCAGGTGGGCGTCGGGTTCGATCGGGTTCATCCACTGACCTTTTGCGGCAGGTAGGCGCCCATGCAGGTGCGCAGTTTGCTCATGGCATAGCGCAGCCGGGTCTTGGCGGTTTCGAAGCCGACTTCCAAAGCGCGGGCCAGTTCGTCGACCGCCAGCCCGTCCTCGTGGTGCAGCAAGAAGACGGTTTTCTGCGCCAGCGGCAAGCCGTCCAGACAGTCCAGCAGGCGCTGCCCGGCGGCACGCCAAAAGACCTGATCCTGCGCGTCTGCCGTGGCCGCTGGCCAGTTTGACCAGGCGGCGGCCGTGGGTTCCCAGGGTTGAACTTCGCTCTCGGTCTCGTCACGGTCGATGCTGATCTCCCGCCCCAGCTTGCGCAGGCAGTCGACGGCGCGGTGGTGGGCCAGCGTGAAGAGCCAGGTGCGCCAAGTAGCCCCTTGGGGTGACCAGCTGTGGCGGGCCTGGATCGCGCGCAACCAGGTGTCCTGGAACACCTCGTCGGCCTGCGTGCCCGCTGCAGAGCCCAACAGGCGGCGGACAAAGCGGTACAGCGCGGCTTGGTGGCGGGCGTAGAGCTGCTCAAATGCCGCGCCGTTACCGGCTGCAAAGGCGCGCATCAGCTCGTCGTCGCTGGGTGAACGGGCTGATCCAGCTGAACCGGTTGAACCGGTTGAATGGGCTGAAGGGGCGGACGAAGCGGCTGCCATGGCCTTTGTACGTGGGGCGGCCTCAAACGGGGTGACGCTGTCGGCCAAGCCAACTTGGGGTCGGCCACGCCGGCAGCAGCGGCCACAACGGCAGCACAGGGCACCCTGGCAGCACAGGCGACGCCGGCAGCGCAAGCCACAGCGGCCACCACGGCCGCGCCCCAGGCCCAGCACTCGTGCAAACCCGTCGAGATGTTGCTGTCATGCGGCCAGGGCTTGTGGCGCTGCCGATAAGCGCAACGCGGCCAGGCAGGCATCGATGGCGTCGGCCGCCTGCAATTCACGCACCGCGTCATAGGCCAGCTGGGCTTGTGGGTGGCGCCGGCGAAGCATGTTCAGCCACTGTTTGATGCGGCCGCCGCGGTGTTTGGCGGCCACCCGCGGCGCAATCAGTTGGCTGTAGAGCGGCAGCAGCGGCGCCAGCTCTTCCCAGCTGGGACCCGCGGCACCGCGCAGCGCCAGCGCCAGCCCGGGGTCCGAGACCAGGCCGCGACCCAGCATCAGCGCGTCGCAGCCCGACTGCTGCAGGCAGCGCTGGGCGTCGGCGACGGTCCAGACCTCGCCATTGGCCACCACGGGCAGGCGCACGGCTTGGCGGATGGCCGAGATCCGGTCCCAATAGGCCGGCGGCCGGTAGCCGTGGGCTTTGGTGCGTGCATGCACGACCAACTCGCTGGCCCCGGCGCTGTCGATGGCCAGCGCGTTGTCGACCATGCGACTGTCGTCCTGGTGGCCCAGTCGCATCTTGGCCGAGATCGGCACGCCAGCCGGCACCGCCCGACGCACCGCGGCCACGATGCGGTGCACCAGTTCCGGCTCGTCCAGCAAGACCGCGCCACCGCGGTGGCGGTTGACGATCTTGGCCGGGCAGCCGAAGTTCAGGTCGATGCCAGCCGGGTGCAGTTCAGCCAGCAGGGCCGCGTTTTCCGCCAGGCAGTGCGGGTCAGAGCCCAGCAACTGGGCTCGCACCGGGGTGCCCGCCGGGGTGCGGCTGCCGTTCAGCAGCTCGGGCATCAGACGCAGGTAGACGCGGCGCGGCAACAGCTGGTCGGTGATGCGGATGAACTCCGACACACAACGGTCGATGCCCCCAACACGGGTCAGGATGTCGCGCAGGCTGTGGTCGAGCACGCCTTCCATGGGTGCGAGCAGGATCAGGCGGGGGTGGGGAGGGGTCACGGGAGCGAAAGAGGGGGGTGGCTGCCGGCCCAGACCGGCACAAGGGCAGCTGCGGATTTTGCCTGGGAGGAAGGGGGTCACGTGGAGGCCTGGGTTTGCCCTGACCTGCTGTTTCTGACCGAGGGCCTGGTCCGCTCTAGAATTCGCCGACCAAGCGGTCGGGTAATCATCGCGAGCCCGACCCCAGATGCCATCAACGCGGCCAGCTGCCGCCACAGGTGATTCATGTCGGAACCCACTGTCCTGGTCAGCACCGCCGGGCCCGTCCGCACCTTGACGCTCAACCGGCCCGCGGCGCTCAACAGCTTCACGGCCGCCATGCACGGCGAATTGCTGCCGGCCCTGCAGCAGGCCGCTGCGGACACCACCATCAGGGTGGTCGTCATCACCGGCGCAGGCCGGGCTTTCTGTGCCGGGCAAGACCTGTCGGACCCGGCCATGACCGGTGATGTCGACGTGGGGGCCGTGATCGAGCGCTTCTACCGCCCGTTGGCAAACCAGGTGCGCGCGATGCCGGTGCCGGTGATCGCGGCCGTCAATGGCGTGGCCGCCGGCGCGGGCGCCAACCTGGCCCTGTGCTGCGACCTGGTGCTGGCGGCGCGCAGCGCGTCGTTCATACAGGCCTTCAGCAAGATCGGTCTGGTGCCCGACTGTGGTGGCACTTGGCTGCTGCCGCGCCTGGTTGGCCGCGCCCGTGCGCTGGGCCTGGCCATGACCGGGGACAAACTGCCGGCCGAAGAAGCCGAACGCATCGGGCTGATCTGGCGCTGTGTCGATGACGCCGCGCTGGCCGACACTGTGCAGGCCCTGGCCCAGAAACTGGCGCTGATGCCAAGCAAGGCCCTGGTTGAAACTCGCCGCGTGCTCGACAGCGCCATGGCGATGGACTTCGGTGACGCCATCACCCAGGAGGCCAATGCCCAGCGCGAACTGGGGCGAAGCGCTGACTTTGCCGAAGGTGTGAGCGCTTTTTTTGCCAAGCGCGCGCCCGCCTTCAAGGATCGCTGAAAGCCTGTGAATGACACCAACCCAGCTGTTCCGGGCATGACCCCGCAAGCGTTGGCCGAAGCCTGCCGCGACTGGATGTGGCGCAACGACCGCGCGTCCAAAGGCCTGGGCATGCAGGTGCTGGCCGTCAGCCCGGGCGGCGCGACCCTGTGCATGGCGGTGCGCGAAGACATGCTCAACGGGCACGACATCTGCCACGGTGGATTCATCACGACGCTGGCCGACAGCACCTTTGCGTTTGCCTGCAACGCCTACAACGAAGTCACGGTGGCGTCGGGTTTCGACGTCAACCTGATTGCTGCCGCACGGCTGGGCGATGTGCTGACGGCCACCGCCGTGGAGATCAGCAAGGCCGGCCGCACAGGCGTCTACGACATCAACGTGCGCAACCAGCGCCAAGAACCCGTGGCCGCGTTTCGAGGTCGGTCCTACAGCATCAAGGGCAAGCCGCTGATCGAAGGCCAATCGGTTGGCAAAACGGTTGGCAAACCGGCCTGATGGAGACCCCTGCATGACCGTGCTACAGCCCGCCCCGGGTGACCTGGAGCCCATCGAACGCGCCAGCCGCGACGAGTTGCAGGCGCTGCAGTTGAAGCGCCTGCAGTGGACCTTGCAGCACGCCTACGAGAACGTGCCGCACTACCGCCAGGCCTTTGATGAAAAAGGCGTGCACCCAAGCGACTGCAAGACGCTGGCTGACCTGGCCCGGTTTCCGTTCACGCACAAGGCGGTGCTGCGCGACAACTACCCCTTTGGCATGTTGGCCGTGCCGCGCCAGCAGGCGGTGCGTGTGCACGCCAGCAGTGGCACCACCGGCAAGCCCACGGTGGTGGCCTACACCCAGGGTGACATCGACCGCTGGGCCGACCTGGTGGCGCGCAGCATCCGCGCGGCGGGCGGGCGGGCCGGGGACATGGTCCATGTGGCCTATGGCTACGGCCTGTTCACGGGCGGCCTGGGCGCGCACTACGGCGCTGAACGTCTGGGTTGCACCGTCATCCCCATGGGCGGTGGGCAGACCGAGAAGCAGGTGCAACTGATCGAGGATTTCAAGCCCGACATCATCATGGTCACGCCCAGCTACATGCAGGTCATCGTCGAAGAGTTTCGACGCCAAGGCAAGGACCCGCGCGCCATGTCGCTCAGCGTGGGCATCTTCGGCGCCGAGCCGTGGACCGAAGCGATGCGGCGCGACCTGGAGCAAAGCGCGGACCTGCGCGCCGTCGACATTTACGGGCTGAGCGAAGTGATGGGCCCCGGCGTGGCCAGCGAGTGTGTCGAAACCCAGGACGGCCCGGTGGTGTGGGAAGACCATTTCTACCCCGAGATCATCAACCCGCTGACCGGCGAAGTTCTGCCCTATGACGAGGCCACCGGAACGGCCGAAGGCGAGCTGGTCTTCACCACCCTGAGCAAAGAAGCGCTGCCGGTGATTCGCTACCGCACACGCGACCTGACCCGACTGCTGCCGCCCACCGCGCGCAGCATGCGCCGCATGGGCAAGATCGTCGGCCGCAGCGACGACATGCTGATCATCCGCGGCGTCAACCTTTTCCCCACGCAAATCGAAGAGCTGATCCTGCAGCACGGGCAGTTGTCCGGCCAGTACCAGCTGGTCGTGACCCGCGAGGCGCTGCTGGACAACGTGACGGTGCGCTGTGAACTCACCGTCGCGCACCTGCACACCGACCGCCTGGCCATCGCCCGTGAACTGCAAAGTCGCATCAAGACCCTGATTGGCGTCAGCACCCAGGTCGACGTGGGCTTGCCCGATTCCATCGAACGCACCCTGGTCGGCAAGGCGCGGCGCGTCGTCGATCAACGTCCCAAGTAAGGAGAGCCACATGTACACCCAAGCCATGGACACCGCGCCCAAGGAAGAGCGCCAGGCGGTGCGCTCACTGCAAGAGGCGCAGTTGGAGGCCCGTTTTGAGGCCCGCATCGATGAAGGCCAGTTCATCGAAGCCAAGGACTGGATGCCCGAGCACTACCGCAAGACCTTGGTGCGCCAGATCAGCCAGCATGCGCACAGCGAATTTGTGGGCATGCTGCCCGAAGCCAACTGGGTCACCCGGGCGCCCACGCTCAAGCGCAAGGCGATTCTGCTGGCCAAGATCCAGGACGAAGCCGGCCACGGCCTGTACCTGTACGCCGCCGCCGAGACCCTGGGCACCAGCCGCGATCAGCTGTTGAATGCGCTGCACACCGGCAAGGCCAAGTACAGCAGCATCTTCAACTACCCCACCTTGAGCTGGGCCGACATCGGCGTGATCGGCTGGCTGGTGGACGGCGCGGCCATCATGAACCAGGTGCCGCTGACCCGCTGCAGCTATGCGCCCTATGCCCGCGCTATGGTGCGCATCTGTCGCGAAGAAAGTTTTCACCAGCGCCAGGGCTTTGACGCCTTGATGGTGATGATGAAAGAAGGCACCGACGATCAACGCGCGATGGTGCAAGACGCGGTCAACCGCTGGTGGTGGCCCAGCCTGATGATGTTTGGCCCGCCCGACGGCGAAAGTGTGCATGGCGCGCAAAGTGCCCGTTGGGGCATCAAGCGCATCAGCAACGACGACCTGCGGCAGAAGTTCGTGGACGCCACGGTGGAGCAGGCCAAGGTGCTGGGTGTTTTGATGCCAGACCCGCTGCTGAAATGGAACGAGTCGCGCGGCCATTTCGACTTTGGTCCGATCGATTGGGACGAGTTCTGGCGCGTGGTGGGCGGCCAAGGGCCCTGCAACCAGGAACGCCTGGCTGCGCGGGTCAAGGCCTGGGACGACGGCGCCTGGGTTCGCGAAGCGGCCATGGCGCACGCGCGCAAGCAAGCCACACGGGAGCAGGCAGCATGAGTGGCCCGACAACAGCGGCACCACCCAGCACAGCCGCCGAATGGCCCTTGTGGGAGGTCTTCGTGCGTGCCAAGGCGGGCCTGGACCACAAACATTGCGGCAGCCTGCACGCCAGCGACGCCAAGATGGCCGTGCAACTGGCCCGCGAGGTCTACACCCGGCGCCAAGAGGGCGTGAGCCTGTGGGTGGTGCGCAGCAGCGACATCACCGCCAGCGACCCGGGCGACAAGGACATGTACTTCGACCCGGCCGAAGACAAGGTCTACCGCCACCCGACCTTTTACGAGCTGCCCGAATCCGTGAACCACATGTGAACATGCTGCCCTTGAACCTGACCTCCCCGGTGCGCTACGTGCTGCGCATTGCAGACACCTGCCTGGTGCACGCCCAGCGGCTGGCCGAGTGGTGCGGCCATGGGCCGGTGCTGGAAGAGGACATCGCGCTGACCAACATGGCGCTCGACCTGATCGGCCAGAGCCGAGCCCTGCTGACCCACGCCGCCCATCTGGAAGGGCAGGGCCTGGACGAAGACCAGCTGGCCTTTGGACGAGCCGAGCGCGACTACCTGAACCTGACGCTGGTTGAGCAGCCGATGCGCCGCAGCAGCGCCCATGCGCCCGGTGGCGACTTTGCCGACACGGTGGTGCGCAACCACCTGCTGGCGGTGTGGCTGCAAGAACTGTGGTCTGACCTGACGGCATCCAAGGATGCTGAGCTGGCGGCCATTGCCGGCAAGGCCCAGAAGGAGTCGCGTTACCACGTGCAGCACACCGGTGACTGGGTGGTGCGGCTGGGCGACGGCACGCCCGAATCCGCGCGCCGCATGCAGGCGGCGCTGGATCGCATCTGGCCCTACACCCACGAGCTGTTTGCAGCGGACGAGGTCGATCTTGACGCCCAGACCAGCGGCCTGGGGCCATCGCGTGCGTCTTTGCGCAGCCGCTGGCTGGCGCGGGTCACCGCCGTGCTGCAAGAGGCGCGGTTGGCAGCACCGGCCGACAGCGCCTTCATCAGCACCGGTACCTTGGGTCGCCACAGCGAGCACTTGGGCTTCATGCTGGCCGAAATGCAAAGCCTGCAACGCCAGTTTCCCGGGGGACGCTGGTGAACGCCCTGCCCGTTGCGCTGAACCGGGAGCAAGCCGCCTGGGCCGTGTTGGCCGATGTGCTCGACCCCGAAGTGCCGGTGCTGTCGGTGTGTGACTTGGGCATCGTGCGTGAGGTGCATGCGGACGCTCATGGCACCCGGGTGGTGCTGACGCCCACCTACAGCGGCTGCCCGGCCACCGAAGTCATCGCCAGCAGCGTGCGCTTGGCACTGGAGCAGGCCGGCCTGGGCCCGGTCACCATCAGCCACCGGCTGGCCCCGGCCTGGACCACCGACTGGATCAGCGACTTGGGCCGCCAACGCCTGCTCAGCTACGGTATCGCTCCGCCTGGGGCCGCCTGCGGCGCTGGCGCGTCTTCACCGGTGCAACTGCGCCTGCACAAGCTGAACTGCCCGCGCTGCGGCAGTGAGCAAACAGAACGTTTGTCGGCCTTTGGTTCCACCGCCTGCAAGGCGCTGCATCGGTGCCTGGACTGCCGCGAGCCTTTTGAGCACTTCAAACCGATCTGAACCCCCCGTGAACACGATAAGCAGCCCGCACTTTCATGCTTTGCGCGTTTCCAGCATTGGCGTGGAGGGCGAAGACGCCAAGGTCTTGAGCTTTGAGGTGCCAGCTGGTCTGGCCGACCGCTACCGGTTTGACGCTGGGCAGTACCTGACCCTGAAGCACGGCGAACTGCGCCGTTCGTATTCGATTTGTGCCGCACCGGGCGAGCCGCTGCGGGTGGGCGTCAGACGCGTTGCAGGCGGCGCTTTTTCATCGTGGCTGCACCAGCAGCTGAAGGTGGGCGACAGCCTGGACGTGATGGAACCGCAAGGGCGCTTTGGCCATGCCGTCCAGCTGCGGCCCCAGCATGTGCTGGCGGTGGCCGGTGGCAGTGGCATCACGCCAATCTTGTCGATTCTGAAAGCGGTGCTGTCAAGCGACCCGCGTGCCCGCTGCACCTTGCTTTACGGCAACCGGCGGGTGGCCAGCACGATGTTCAAGGAAGAGCTGGAGGACCTGAAGAACCGCTACCTCAGCCGCCTGGTACTGCACCCGGTCTTTTCACGCGAAGAGATGGACTCGCCCATTCACAGCGGGCGGTTGGACGCAGACAAGATCCACGCCTTCCTGAAGCTTGCAGGCCCGGTGGACCAAGCCTTTGTCTGCGGCCCACACGCCCTGAACGACGTGGCGGAAGCCGCCTTGCTGGCCGCCGGTGTGCAGCCTGAGCGCATTCACGTTGAACGCTTCGGGATTCCGCCTTCAGAAGCCGACAAGACCTTGCACGCACCGCAGGCCGGCGATGCAACCACCGCCTTGATCACCGTGGTGCGTGACGGCCTGCGCCGCGAGGTGGCCTTTCAGCCCAGCGACGAAAGCATCCTGGCAGCGGCCGGCCGCGCGGGTCTGGAAGTGCCGTTTTCCTGCCGCTCGGGGGTGTGCGCCACCTGCCGGGCCAAGGTTCTGGAAGGGCGGGTGCGCATGGACCGCAACTTCGCCCTTGAAAAGTCCGAACTGGAGGCTGGCTTTGTCCTGACCTGCCAGGCGCACCCGTTGACTGACCGCGTCGTCATTTCCTTCGATGAGCGCTGAGCGCTGAGCGGTTTGGCCCGCCCAAGGTCCGCTGACTTTGACCTGCAACGCGAGCAGGTGCTGGCCCGTGCCGCGCAGCTCTTTGCCACCCGCGGCTACACCGCCACCACGATGCAGGAATTGGCTGCCGCCTGCGGCGTGTCCAAGGCCACGCTGTACCACTACGTGCAAGACAAGCACGCGCTGCTGGCCCAGATCACGCTGGGCCATGTGGCTCGTCTGGAAGACCTGGTGGCGCAGGTTCGTGCGCGGGGCTTGCCGGCACAAGACCATTTGCGTGAACTGATCCTTCGCTTCATGCAGGCCTACGCCCAAGCGCAACACGAGCACCGGGTGCTGACCGAAGACGTCAAGTTCCTGGACGAACTGGAGCGCCAAGCGGTGCTGGACGCCCAGCGCCGTGTGGTGGCGGCCTTCGCGACCGCCATCGCGGCGCTGCGCCCGGAACTGCAGGCCCAGCAACTGGGCAAGCCTTTGGCGATGTTGCTGTTTGGCATGATCAATTGGACTTTCACCTGGCTGCGCCCCGACGGGCCGTTCACGCATGAGTCCTTGGCGCCGTTGGTCGTGCAGCTGTTCTTGGGCGGTTTGAACGCGCTGCCCGCGGCTGCGGTGGCGCAGCCGTAACCCGGCTGAGAACCGGATTGGGCGGCTGGTTCGGGTTGGTCCCTTGAACCGGGTCGGGCAGACCCCAGGCCTCGGTGGCTTGGGCGGCGCTGTGTGCATGCACGCGCAAGCCAGGCCACTTCATGTCGGTCGCCGCATCCAGCAGCGCTTGGGTGCCTGGTGCACCCAGGCTCAGGATGAAGTGCTGCCAACGGCGCTGCACCCGCTCGTGCAGCCAGGCGTCTTCCAGTGCCAGGCGACGGGCGCGTGGTGCCTGATCGGCTTCCAGCACACGCGGCGCCATCGCGCCCACAAACAGGTTGAAGTCCTGGCGCAGGGTGTGCGCCGGCAGACGCTGGGCCAGCGCCAGGCAGCGTGTGCTCCAGCCCGGTGAAGCAAAGGTCTGGGTCAACAAGGCCTGCAAACCCTGTGCGGCGTTGAGCAAACGCACGCGGTTGGGCGGCATCAGCGCCAGCGGCAGGGCCGCGGCCTCGGCCAGCGGCAAAGGCTGCGCAAACGACGTCAAGGCGGCCACGCGCCACCAGGCAGTGGCCCCCAGCCCGTGGGCGGGCTCACCGCTGCTTTCGCACTGGCGGGCCAGGCGAACGGCTTGCTGCAGGTCAACGCCTCGGCGCGCTGCAGCCGCCTGTGCGCTCAGCACCACCAGGTTGCCCGCTGCGTAGCCGGCTTGTGGATTGACGCGTTCGATGACGGCTGCGTCAGCGTGGCATGGTGCTCCACCTAAAGCGGTGCGCAGGACCGGGCAATACAGACTTTGAATCTGGCCCAGGTAGTTGGGCGTGACGGCTTGCTCATCAAAGGCCACGCCCTCGCGCCAGGCCCGCAGCCGCAGCGCCAGCCACTGTCGCGTGAAGCGCCCACAGACCAGGGTGCGTCGGCCATGAACCGCCTTGCCGGCCATCCAGCCCTGACAAACCGGGGTGCCTGGATGCAGCATTTCGGCTGGCGGAACCAGGCCATGACGCGCATGGTCCCAGCCGATGTCAAAGGCGCAGCGGTCGGCCGGGTGGGGCTGGGTGACGGGGAGTTCAAGCAGGGCCTGGTTCATCTGTCTCTCCTGGTTCAGCAGGGCAAAAGGCCCGTTGCATGAGGACAGTGTCTGGGCTGGGTAGCTCATGGCGTGAGCTACCCCGAAAAGTTGGCTTGGATTCAGTTGCCTGACCTGGCCGTGAAAGCCCGCAGCCCGTAGGCCAGGGCCAGACCCAACGCGATGCCCAGCGTGTCTGCGGCCCAATCGGCCAGACTGGCCTCGCGCATCGGCAGTTGCGACTGCACCAACTCAATGAGGGCACCGTAGAGCACCAAGCCCAGCGCCACGCCCCAAGTCGACTGGCGCCCAGGCGGCCAGGAACGACTGGCAACAAACGTCAGGCAGACGAAGGCACAGACATGCAGAACCTTGTCCATGTGCACAAAGGAAACCGCTGCGCTGGGCGTTGAAAACGCCTGGTAGCTGACAAAGATCAGCAGCGCGGCCAACGCGATGCGCCAGCGGTTCCGCTGCGTCGATGGCGGCATCAGTTGGTCCGATGGGTCAAGGTGCGGCGGCATCGGTTCGTCATCATTTGCTTTCCAGAGGAGGCGCCCATTGAACTTCATTTGCAGCGCCTGCTGATGAAATGCCAGCTTACCGCCGTGAACTTCACCGCGATCAGGGGTTCTGGCAGCCCTGGGCAGGCGCGGGGCCGCTGATATACTCGCAGGCTGCGCCGGTGTAGCTCAGTTGGTAGAGCAGCGCATTCGTAATGCGAAGGTCAACAGTTCGATTCCGTTCACCGGCACCACCTGCTTGATGGTGGTTCTTTCAATCGCAAAGGCTCGGTCTGGTGACCGGGCCTTTGTCGTTTCTGAGGCGGCTTTTCGTTGGCGGTCTCGGGTCTGAGGTTGGGTGCAGGGTCCTACCTACAATGCGCGGATGCGCATCCTCATCGCCAACGACGACGGTTACCTCGCTCCGGGCCTGGCCGCCCTGGTCAAAGCCTGCCAGGGTTTGGGCCACATCGACGTCATCGCCCCCGAACAAAATTGCAGCGGGACCAGCAACGCCTTGACCTTGAGTCGACCGCTGTCGATCTTTGAAGCGCGAGGTGAACATGTGCAGGGCTTCAAGGTGGTCAACGGAACGCCCTCCGACTGTGTGCACGTCGCGCTGACAGGCTTGCTGGCGCAGCGGCCCGACCTGGTGCTGTCGGGCATCAACAACGGCGCCAACATGGCCGAAGACACCTTGTATTCCGGCACCGTCGCCGCGGCCATGGAAGGCTATCTGTTCGGCATACCGGCCATTGCCTTCTCTCAAGCTGAAAAAGGCTGGGGTGAACTCGACGCCGCCGCAGCGGCTGCACGCGCGGTGATCGAGCAGGTGCTGGCAACCCACGCCCTGCAAGGCCCGCCCTGGTTGCTGAACGTCAACATTCCCAACCGCAGCGACGCCGCCCAACTGCCGCGCCGGGTGACGCGCCTGGGTCGGCGCCATGCCAGCGAAGCCGTCATCAAGCAGGTCAATCCGCGTGGCGATCCGATCTACTGGATCGGCCCCGCGGGTGACGCCCGTGAATCCGGCGAAGGCACCGACTTCCATGCCGTGGCGAACGGGTTCGTGTCGATCACACCGCTGCAGGTGGACCTGACCGACCACGCGCGCAGCCAGGTTTGGGCGGACCGCCTGGGTCTGGCATGACGCGCAGCCCGCGCTTCCCTTTGGGCCTGGAACAGGTGCAACGCAAGCCCGCGCTGCGGCCGGATGAAGCGCTGTTGGTACGCCCCCAGATGCACCTGCAACAGGTGGCCCAGGATGGCGCCCGGCAGGGGGCACCATTGGGCCTGGGCCTGGACTCGGCTGCCGTCAGGCAGCGCATGGTGAACCGGCTGCGCACGGCCGGCCTGCGTTGTGAGCCGGTCCTGCAGGCCTTGCTGCAGGTCGAACGCCATTTGTTCGTCGACACGGCGCTGGCCAACCAGGCCTACGAAGACACCAGCTTGCCGATCGGCTGGTCGCAAACCATTTCCAAGCCGTCGGTGGTGGGTCACATGCTGGCCTTGCTGTTTGAAGGTGAACATGCGCGCAGCCACGGTCATCTGGGGCGGGTGCTTGAAATCGGGACCGGCTGTGGTTACCAAGCCGCCTTGCTGCTGCAGCTGGGGCGCAGCCTGGTTTCGATGGAGCGCTTGCAGGCGCTGCATGAAAAGGCCCGCGACAACCTGGCCAGCCATCGCCCCGGCGACCTGCGTCTGGTTTTTGGAGACGGCATGCTGGGCCATCCGCCGCGTGCGCCGTATCACAGCATCGTGGCCGCCGCAGGTGGTGAGCAGTTGCCCCCTGCATGGCTGGACCAACTGGCCGTCGGCGGCCGTCTGGTCGCGCCCCTGCACGCGGGGCCGGGCGCTGGGCAGCGTCTGGTCATCGTCGACCGGCGTTCAGATGGGCTGGTGACCCATGAGCAAGACGCCGTTCACTTCGTCCCTCTAAAATCTGGCATCGAATGAACATTTCATCTGCTTTGCTTACCCGTCCCGCTGCCGGTGCTTCCCCCGGGCGTGTCTGCGCTGCCTTCTGTGGCGCCCTTTTGATTTTGGGCGGATGCGCCAGCGGCACCCACCGCGCACCCGTTGAAGAGCGCAGCAGCGCCACCAGGCCGACCGCATCGATACCTGCTCCGGCGGGTTCATCCAGCGCAACCTCGGTGGCCGTCGAGACGGCGCCGCCCAAGCCCTTGCCTGGGGCGGAGAACGCGGGCAAGCCCGGGTACTACACCGTGAAGCCGGGCGACACCTTGATTCGAATCGGGCTTGAGAGTGGCCAGAACTGGCGTGATGTGGCGCGCTGGAGTGGCCTGGACAACCCCAACATCATCGAAGTGGGTCAGGTCTTGCGCGTGGTGCCGCCTTCGGCCGATGTCAACGGCGTGGTGGTTCGACCGGTCGCGCCGGCTGGCCGAACCGAGGGGCGCCCTTTGGAAACCCGGGCACCCGATGGCAAACCCGCCGCAGCGGCCACGGGCGCACCGGCAACGACGGGCACAACGGCTGCGACTGGCGTGGCGGCCACGACGGGCGCACCCGCCACCACAGCCTCGCTCCCGACCCCTGGCGCAGGGGCAGTCAGCCCGGCTGCAGCAGCTGCGGCCTCGACCAGCCCGGTACCCGCGGCGCGTGAAGCCGACGACGATGTCAACTGGGCTTGGCCTGCGGCGGGTGCGGTGGTCAACGCCTTTGACGACAACAAGAGCAAAGGGCTGGCCATCGCTGGCAAGCCTGGTGATCCGGTGACGGCGGCGGCCGATGGCCGGGTCGTTTATGCAGGCTCGGGTTTGCGCGGCTACGGCAACCTGGTCATCGTCAAGCACAACGCCACCTACCTCACCGCCTATGCCCACAACCAGGCGCTGCTGGTCAAGGAAGACCAGGTGGTGCGGCGCGGGCAAAAGATTGCCGAGATGGGCTCCAGCGACGCCGAGCGGGTGCAGTTGCACTTTGAGATTCGCCGCCAAGGCAAGCCGGTCGACCCTGCCCGGCTGTTGCCGGCGCGCTGACGGGCTGAGCCACTTGTCAGCGCCCGGATAATGGCGCTGATGGCAAATGGCATGGATTGGCTCGTCGTCGAGTCGCTGGACCTTGAAGCACAGGGCGTCGCCCACCGCGAGGACGGCAAGGTGGTCTTCATCGAAGGCGCGCTCCCCACCGAGCGTGTGCAGGTGCAGGTCTCGCGCAAGAAAAACCAGTGGGAGCAGGGCCAGATGTCGGCCCTGCAGCGCGAGAGCTCACAACGCGTTCGCCCGGGCTGCCCGCACTTTGGCCTGCATGCAGGTGCCTGCGGCGGCTGCAAGATGCAGCACCTGCATCCAGCGGCGCAGGTGGCCGTGAAGCAGCGGGTTCTGGAAGACAACCTCTGGCACCTGGGCAAGGTCAAGGCCGAGCGCGTGCTGCGGCCCATCGAAGGGCCGGCCTGGGGCTACCGCGACCGCGCCAGGCTGTCGGTGCGCTTCGTGGCCAAGAAGGCCAAGGTGCTGATCGGTTTTCACGAGCGCAAGTCCAGCTTCGTGGCCGACATGACGGTCTGCCCGGTGCTGCCGGACAAGGTCAGCCAGATGCTGTTGCCGCTGCGCGAGTTGATCGGATCGATGGACCAGCGTGACCGTTTGCCGCAGATCGAGCTGGCGGCAGGCGAGGGCGTCACAGCGCTCGTTTTACGCCACCTGGAGCCCGTCAGCGCCGCCGACGCTGATCGCCTGCGGGCCTTCGCCCGGCTGCACGATGTGCAGTGGTGGCTGCAAGCCAAAGGCCCGGACACGGTTCAGTTGCTCGACCCGGGTGGCCCTGCGCTGTCGTACCGGTTGCCCGAGTACGACATCACGATGCCGTTCAAGCCGACCGACTTCACGCAGGTCAACCCGCAAATCAACCGGGTGCTGGTGCAACGCGCGATTCGCTTGCTCGACCCGCAGCCGACCGATCAGGTCATCGACTGGTTCTGTGGTTTGGGCAACTTCACCTTGCCTTTGGCTCGGCTTTCAGAGCAGGTGCTGGGCATTGAAGGCAGTGAAACCCTGGTGGCCAGGGCCCGCGACAATGCCGCCCTCAATGGGCTCGCGGCGCAGACGCGCTTCGAAGCCCGCAACCTGTTTGAATTGGCCGCAGATGACCTGCGCGCCCTGCCGCACGCTCAACGCTGGCTGGTTGACCCGCCGCGCGAAGGGGCGTTCGCGCTGGTCAAAGCGCTGGCCGACTTGCGCTCGGGTTCAGACTGGCAAGGCCCCCAACGCATTGTTTACGTCAGCTGCAACCCCGCCACGCTGGCCCGCGATGCGGGTCTGTTGGTTCACCAGGCCGGATACCGCTGCAGTCTGGCGGGTGTGGTCAACATGTTCCCGCATACAGCACACGTTGAGAGCATGGCCGTGTTTGACCGCGTGGACAGCTGATGGCGCGGCCCAGGTGGGGCGCTGACCCATCGCAGGGCGGAAGGGGTCAGCCGAAAGTGGCTCTGCCAGAGTCAAAAAAATGGGGCCCGAGGGCCCCATTTTCCGGTGCACAGCTGCCGCAGACTCACTCGTCGCGACCGCCCATTCCCAGCAGTGCCAGCATGAACTGGAACACGTTGTAGATGCTCAGGTAAACGCCCAGCGTCGCGGTGATGTAGTTGGTCTCCACGCCGTCTCGCACTTGGCGCAGGTCATACAGGATGAAGGCGCTGAAGATGCCCATGCCCAGGATCGCCACGACGATCATCAGTGCGCTGGACTGCAAGAAGAAGTTGGCGATCATCGCCACAAACAACATCAGCGCACCAATGGTCAGGAACTTGCCCATGCCGCTCAGGTCACGCTTGATGACGCTGCTGAGCGTGGCCATGGTGAAGAAGATCGCAGCGGTGCCACCAAAGGCCGTCATCACCACGCCGGGGCCGCTGGTGGCCAGCACGATGCTGACCAAACGCGACAGCATCACGCCCATGAAGAACGTGAAGCCCAGCAGGATCGGCACGCCCGCTGCCGAATTCTTGAATTTCTCGATCGCGAACATGAAGCCAAAGGCACCGGCCAAAAACACGATCAAGCCGATACCCGGCGACAGTGCCCGAGCCATGCCAGTCTGCACGCCGATCCAGGCGCCCAACACCGTGGGCACCATCGACAAGGCCAACAGCCAGTAGGTGTTGCGCAACACTCGGTTGCGCTCGACCTGCAGCGCGCCGTCGCCGCTGAGGCCGGGGTAGTTCTGGACGCTCTGATTCATGAAACCTCCGAGGTGGCAATGCAGCCAAACAGCCGCGAATCGCATTCTAGGATGCCTGGGGGCAATGTGAATGCCCCTACCGCATCCAGCGGAATGCCCATCACAGCGCTGGGCCGGTGGGTTTTGGCTGAGGCGCGCAACCAGAGCACCGGGACCGAGTGCTGTCCTTTGCTTGGTATCGTCACGACATGAAAACACAACACATCCTGAGCCACGACGACGTTCGTGCGATCGCCGCCGCAGCGGAAGCAGAAGCCAACCGCAACGCCTGGGCGGTGACGTTGGCGGTGGTGGACCCGGGCGGCCACCTGCTTTGGTTGCAGCGACTGGACGGCGCGGCCCCCATTTCGGCCGAGATCGCGCCCGCCAAGGCGCGGACTGCAGCGATGGGACGCCGCGAGACCAAGGTTTATGAGGACATGATCAACCAAGGGCGAACCTCGTTTCTCAGCGCCCCAAATCTGAAAGGCATGCTCGAGGGTGGGGTGCCGATCATCGTGGATGGCCACTGCCTGGGTGCAGTCGGCGTCAGCGGCGTCAAGAGCAGTGAAGACGCGCAGATCGCCAGGGCGGGCATTGCCGCGCTGCAGTTGCCGTAAAGGCCTGCCGACCGGTGATCGGCGGCTACAATCCGCAGGTTTACCCGCCCCCACCCAGCGCTCACGAAACTCCGACAGCGGTTTCCCCTCGGATCCGCCCCGCGGCCTGTCAAGGCAGCCGGGCATCGTCGAGCGCGAGAACCTCGGAGCTTTTCAACTTGTTGCCCGTCTTGCCCCCCGCACTGCTTGCCCTCGCAGACGGCTCCACCTTCGTCGGCACCAGCTGTGGTGCATCTGGCCATACCGTTGGCGAGGTGGTGTTCAACACCGCACTCACCGGTTACCAGGAAATCCTGACCGACCCCAGCTACTGTCGCCAAATCGTCACGTTGACGTACCCCCACATTGGCAACGTGGGCATCAATGTGGAGGACGTTGAAGCCGAGCGCATTCACGCTGCGGGGCTGATCGTCAAGGACGTGGCCTTGCGGGTGTCGAATTTCCGGGCCACGATGAGCTTGCAGCAGTACCTGCAAGAACAAGGCACGGTCGCCCTTGCCAACATCGATACCCGTCGATTGACCCGCTTGCTGCGGACCACGGGCGCGCAAAACGGATGCATCTTCGCTTTTCCCGTTGGCACGGTGGTGGGGCCAGCCCAGATTCAGGCTGCCGTCGACCTGGCCCGGTCAGCACCGTCGATGTCCGGTCTGGACCTGGCCCAGGTGGTGAGCACTTCCAAGGCCTACGAATGGTCGCAGACCGAATGGGTCTTGGGCCAGGGTTATGGCCAGTTGCAGACCGCCCGGTTTCACGTGGTGGCCTACGACTTTGGCGTCAAGCGCAACATCCTTCGCATGTTGGCCAGCCGGGGCTGCCGAGTGACGGTGGTCCCTGCACAGACGCCGGCTGCGGACGTCCTGCAGCTCAAGCCCGACGGGGTTTTTCTCAGCAACGGCCCGGGTGATCCACAGCCTTGTGACTACGCCATCGCAGCCGCGCGAACGCTGATCGAACAAGGCATACCGACATTCGGAATCTGCCTGGGGCACCAGATCATGGCCCTGGCCTCGGGCGCCAAGACCTTCAAGATGAAGTTCGGCCACCACGGCGCCAACCACCCGGTGAAAGACCTGGACACCGGCCGCGTCAGCATCACCAGCCAGAACCACGGTTTCGCGGTGGACGAAAAGTCACTGCCGGCCACCCTGCGCGCCACGCACGTCAGCCTCTTTGACGGAACCCTTCAAGGCCTGGCACGAACCGACAGACCCGCGTTTTGCTTCCAGGGACACCCTGAAGCCAGCCCCGGCCCGCACGACATCGGCATCCTCTTTGATCGCTTCGTCACCCTGATGGAGCAAGCATAAATGGCCAAGCGCACAGACTTACAGAGCATCCTGATCATTGGCGCTGGCCCGATCGTCATTGGCCAAGCCTGCGAATTTGACTACTCCGGTGCACAGGCCTGCAAGGCCTTGCGGGAAGAGGGCTACAAGGTCATTCTGGTCAACAGCAACCCGGCCACGATCATGACCGACCCGGACATGGCCGACGTGACCTACATCGAGCCGATCACGTGGCAGGTGCTGGAAAAAATCATCGCCAAGGAAAGGCTGGCAGCACCCGACGAAAAGATGGCCCTGCTGCCCACCATGGGTGGCCAAACCGCTTTGAACTGCGCGCTCGACCTGCACCGCCATGGCGTTCTGGACAAATATGGCGTGGAGATGATCGGCGCCAACGAACACGCCATTGAAAAAGCCGAAGACCGCATGAAGTTCAAGGACGCCATGACGTCAATTGGGCTTGACTCGGCCAAGAGCGGTGTGGCGCACTCGATGGAAGAAGCGCTGGCGGTGCAAAAACGCATCCAGGCCGACATTGGCGGCAATGGCTTTCCAATGGTCATCCGGCCCAGCTTCACGATGGGCGGCACGGGGGGCGGCATCGCCTACAACCCGGAAGAGTTTGAAGAGATCTGCAAGCGTGGCCTGGACCTGTCGCCGACCAAAGAGTTGCTGATAGAAGAGAGCTTGATTGGTTGGAAAGAGTTCGAGATGGAAGTCGTGCGCGACTGCGCCGACAACTGCATCATCGTTTGCAGCATCGAAAACCTGGACCCGATGGGCATCCACACCGGTGACAGCATCACAGTGGCCCCGGCGCAAACGCTGACCGACAAGGAATACCAGGTGATGCGCAACGCCAGCATCGCCATCCTGCGCGAGATCGGTGTCGACACTGGCGGCAGCAACGTGCAGTTTTCGGTCAACCCGCTAAACGGCCGCCTGATCGTCATCGAGATGAACCCGCGGGTTTCACGCTCATCGGCGCTGGCCTCCAAGGCCACGGGTTTTCCGATTGCCAAGGTGGCGGCCAAGTTGGCCGTGGGCTACACGCTGGACGAATTGCGCAACGACATCACGGGTGGCGCCACACCGGCCAGTTTTGAGCCCAGCATCGACTATGTGGTGACCAAGATCCCGCGTTTCGCGTTCGAGAAGTTCCCGGCTGCCGACCCCCACCTGACCACGCAAATGAAGAGCGTGGGCGAGGTCATGGCCATTGGACGCACCTTCCAGGAGAGCTTTCAAAAGGCGTTGCGTGGACTGGAAACCGGCATCGACGGGCTCAGCGAACGCACGTCCTGCAAAGAAGCGGATCGCGATGAAATCATCGACGAGATCGGCAACGCAGGCCCGGAGCGCATCTTGTTCGTGGGTGACGCTTTCCGCTTGGGCATGTCGCTGGACGAGGTGTTCGAGGAAACCGCCATCGATCCTTGGTTCCTGGCCCAGATCGAAGAGCTGGTGGCCATTGAGAAGCAGGTTGCGGCGCGCGACCTGGCCGGCCTGTCCGAGCCAGAGCTTCGCTATCTGAAGAAGAAGGGTTTTTCAGATCGCCGCCTGGCCAAGCTGCTGGGCACCCACCAGCACGCGGTGCGCGAGCGTCGGCACGCCTTGAGTCTGCACCCGGTTTACAAGCGCGTGGACACCTGTGCGGCCGAATTCGCTACCCAGACAGCCTATCTCTACAGCACCTACGAAGAAGAGTGCGAGGCCGAACCCACGCAATGCAAGAAGATCATGGTGTTGGGCGGGGGGCCCAACCGCATCGGGCAGGGCATCGAATTCGACTACTGCTGTGTGCACGCTGCCTTGGCCATGCGCGAAGACGGGTACGAGACCATCATGGTCAACTGCAACCCGGAAACGGTGTCCACCGACTACGACACCAGCGACCGCCTGTACTTCGAACCGGTGACGCTGGAAGACGTGCTGGAAATCGTGGCCAAGGAAAAACCGCTGGGTGTGATCGTGCAGTACGGCGGGCAAACACCGTTGAAGCTGGCGCTCGACCTGGAGCGCGCGGGCGTGCCCATCATCGGCACCAGCCCCGACAGCATCGACATCGCCGAGGACCGCGAGCGCTTTCAGAAGCTGCTGCACGAGTTGGGTCTGAAACAGCCACCCAACCGCACCGCGCGCACCGAAGAGCAGGCCCTGGCCCTGGCGCACGAGATCGGCTACCCGTTGGTGGTTCGGCCCAGCTACGTGCTGGGTGGCCGGGCGATGGAAATCGTGCATGGCGACAAGGACCTGGAGCGCTACATGCGCGAAGCCGTCCGGGTCAGTGAAAAGTCGCCGGTGCTGCTGGACCGTTTTCTGGACGACGCGATCGAAGTCGACGTGGACTGCATCAGCGACGGCACCGAAGTCATGATCGGCGGCATCATGGAACACGTGGAAGCGGCCGGCATCCACAGCGGCGACTCGGCGTGTTCGCTGCCCCCCTATTCCTTGAGCCCGGAGCTGCAAGATGAGATGCGGCGCCAGGCATCGGCCATGGCCAGGGCGCTCAAGGTGGTGGGCCTGATGAACACGCAGTTTGCGGTTCAAGGCGTTGGTGAAGAAGCCGTGGTCTACGTGCTGGAAGTCAACCCGCGGGCCTCGCGCACGGTGCCTTTTGTCAGCAAGGCCACCGGTCAGGCCTTGGCCAAGATTGCAGCGCGCTGCATGGCCGGGCAGTCCTTGGCGTCACAAAAGAGCATGGCCGGCCTACCGCCCTGCGAAGTGGTTCCGCCCTATTTCAGCATCAAGGAAGCGGTTTTCCCCTTCAACAAGTTCCCGGGCGTCGACCCCATCCTGGGCCCCGAGATGCGCTCCACGGGCGAGGTCATGGGCGTCGGTCGAAGCTTTGGTGAAGCCATGCTCAAGAGTCAGCTGGGCGCGGGCTCGCGCCTTCCGGACAAGGGCACGGTGGTGCTCACGGTCAAGAACAGCGACAAGGCGCGCACCGTCAAAGTGGCGGGCGATCTGGTGGACATGGGCTACCAGGTGGTGGCCACCAAGGGCACGGCCGCAGCGATCGCCCAAGCCGGTATTCCAGTCAGAGTGGTCAACAAGGTCAAGGACGGTCGGCCGCACATTGCCGACATGGTCAAGGGTGGCGAGATCCAGTTGGTTTACACCACCGTCGACGAAACCCGCACGGCCATTGCGGATTCGCGCTACATCCGCACCGCTGCGCTGGCCAACCGGGTGACCTACTACACCACCATGGCGGGTGCCGAAGCCGCAACCGAGGCCCTCAAGCACCAGGACGACCTGACGGTCACGTCGTTGCAGGACATGCACGCCGAACTGCACTTGGCCTTGACGACGCGCTTGCACTAAACTCAGGCTTGTCCTCCGCCGCAGGTCGCCCCCGGGCCCCCTGCGGCGGTTTCACTTTGTTCGCGACAAGATTGCACCATGGTCACTGTTCCCCTCACCCAACGCGGTGCCGATTTGCTCAAGAGCGAACTGCACCGGCTCAAATCGGTGGAGCGTCACGCCGTCATCCAGGCCATCGCTGAAGCCCGTGCGCAGGGCGACCTGTCCGAAAATGCCGAGTACGAAGCAGCCAAGGACAAACAAGGCTTCATCGAAGGGCGCATCAAGGAGATCGAGTCCAAGCTCGCCGCAGCGCAAATCATCGACCCCTCAGCGCTGGACGCCGACGGCAAGGTTGTTTTTGGCGCCACCGTGGACCTGGAAGACCAGGACAGCGAAGCGAAGGTCACCTACCAGATCGTGGGCGACGACGAGGCCGACCTGAAGCTGGGCCTGATTTCCATCAGCAGCCCGATTGCACGTTCGCTGATCGGCAAACACGTCGGCGACGTGGCCGAAGTCCAGGCGCCTGGCGGCTTGAAGCACTGGGAAATCATGGACGTGCGCTACGCCTGAGGGACCGCGATGCCCGCGTGGCCCGACTTGGCGACTCGGCTCCGGCATCTGCTGCCGGGCCTGTGGGTCGGATTGCTGTTGACGGTTGCGGGCCTGGCCACACCAGCCCCGTTCGCCTTGTTGATGCCGGCCGATGCGGGGCGGGTGGTTTCGCGCATGCTGTCGCACGAAGCGCATGTCAGTTTGGTGCTGGGCGCGCTGGTGCTGCTGTTGGAGCGCTTTGCCGCCCGCCGGTCGGTGTCAGGCGGGCAGGGCCGGCAATTCACGCCGGCCATGTTGCTGGCCTTGGGCGCGCTGTTTTGCACCGTGGCGGGCTACTTTGCCCTGCAGCCCCTGATGGTGGCTGCGAAGGCCGGGCAGGGTGTTTTGAGCTTTGGCCAGCTGCATGCGCTGAGCGCGGCGTTCTTCCTCGTCAAGGTGGCCCTGGTTCTGGCCCTGGCCTGGCGCGCCGGTCGTCAGTCCTGAGCCTTTTTCTTCACACTGGCGACGCGAACCCGGTTGCGCTTGATCTGGCCACCGGCGGTGACACGTTCGTTGCCGTAAACCTTGACCTGCTTGACGGTGGCTCGGTGGTTGCCGCTCTTGGAGAAGCTGACGATCTTGACGGTGCGCGGGCCGGCGCCGCGGTCTTCACGTTCGACCTTTTCCTTGGGCGGCATCGGACGCCACAGCACCAGCAACTTGCCGATGTGCTGGATGGGGGCCGCACCGAGCTTGTCGGTCAAGGACGCGAACATCGTTTCTCGCGCGCTGCGGTCGTCGGAAAACACCCGAATCTTGATCAGTCCATGCGCATTGAGCGCGAGGTCGATTTCTTTCTCGACAGCCGGGGTCAAGCCCCCGCCGCCGATCATCACGACGGGGTCCAGGTGGTGGGCGCTGGAGCGATGCTCTTTGCGTTGGGCGGGCGTAAGCTGAATGGCGGTCATGGCCCTATTATCGGTTGCACATGAAGGTCGACAGCAAAAGCAAAAAGATCAACAAGGCGTGGCTCAATGAACACGTCAACGACACCTATGTCGTGCTGGCCCGGCGCGAGGGCTATCGGGCTCGCGCGGCCTACAAGCTCAAAGAAATCGATGAGGCTCTGAAACTGCTCAAGCCGGGTCAAGTGGTGGTTGATCTGGGGGCCACGCCAGGCGCCTGGAGCCAGTACCTGCGGCGCCGGTTTGCGCCTGAAGGGGCTGCGGTTGGCGAACTCCGCGGCACCATCATCGCGCTGGACCTGCTGGACTTTGAGCCCATCGAAGGCGTGACTTTCATCCAAGGCGACTTCCGCGAAGAGTCGGTCGCATCGGCCTTGGTTGCCGAACTGGCGGACCGACCGGTGGATGTGGTGGTGTCGGACATGGCGCCCAATCTGTCGGGCATCGGTGCCACGGATGCGGCCCGCATTTCCCATCTGGTCGAACTGGCCGTTGACTTCTGTGTCCAGCACCTCAAGCCCGATGGGGCTTTGGTCTGCAAGACTTTTCATGGCGGTGGCTACGCCGAACAGGTGGCGTTGTTCAAGCGCACTTTCCGGGTGGTCAAGCCCATCAAGCCCAAGGCCTCGCGCGACAAGTCCGCAGAGACCTTTCTGGTCGGGATGGGACTGAAAGCGCGATAGCCTAGGCAAAGACCGGGGTTCCTGGCCGTTTGATTGGTGTGCAGTCGGCACGTTATTCCAGGTACCGACCCAGGGCTTAAGCCGCAGAAGGAACAACTTGACTGTCCTAGAATCGTCCCCATATACCGTGGTATTCGGCTTGTCGAGCCCGACCTGCCGAACCGCTGAACTGGAAAAGGAGCCGCGGTGAACAATCAATGGTTTTCGAAGGTCGCTGTTTGGCTGGTGATCGCGCTGGTGCTCTTCACCGTGTTCAAGCAGTTTGACCGCGGCACAGCGCAAGGCAACCAGATCGGTTACTCCGAATTTCTGGAAGAGGTGCGTGGTAAACGCATCAAGTCCGTCCTGTTGCAGGAAAACCCCGGTGGTGGCACCGAAATTCTGGCCTTGACCACCGAAGACAAAAAAGTTCGCAGCACCGCCACTTACCTCGACCGTGGTTTGGTGGGCGACCTGATCGCCAACAGCGTCAAATTTGACGTCAAGCCGCGCGAAGAGACCGGCTTCCTGATGACGATTCTGATGAGCTGGGGCCCGATGCTGTTGTTGATCGGCGTCTGGATCTACTTCATGCGCCAGATGCAGGGCGGCGGCAAGGGCGGCGCTTTCAGTTTCGGCAAGAGCAAAGCCCGCATGCTGGATGAAGCCAACAACACCACCACCTTCGCTGACGTGGCGGGCTGCGACGAGGCCAAGGAAGAGGTCAAGGAGTTGGTCGACTTCCTGAAAGACCCGCAAAAGTTCCAGAAACTGGGCGGGCGCATTCCACGCGGCGTGTTGCTGGTGGGCCCCCCCGGAACCGGCAAGACCTTGCTGGCCAAAGCCATCGCCGGCGAAGCCAAGGTGCCGTTCTTCAGCATCAGCGGCTCCGACTTTGTCGAGATGTTTGTCGGTGTGGGTGCGGCTCGCGTGCGCGACATGTTCGAGCAGGCCAAGAAGAGCTCTCCCTGCATCATCTTCATCGACGAAATTGACGCTGTGGGCCGCCACCGCGGCGCCGGCCTGGGCGGCGGCAACGACGAACGTGAACAGACCTTGAACCAGATGCTGGTCGAGATGGACGGCTTCGAGACCAACGTTGGCGTCATCGTCATGGCGGCCACCAACCGGCCCGACATCCTGGACCCCGCGCTGTTGCGCCCCGGCCGCTTTGACCGCCAGGTTTATGTGACGCTGCCCGATGTGCGCGGCCGCGAACAGATTCTGAACGTGCACATGCGCAAGGTGCCGGTCGGTCAGGACATCCGAGCCGACATCCTGGCCCGTGGCACACCCGGGTTCAGTGGTGCCGATCTGGCCAATCTGGTCAACGAAGCGGCGCTTTTTGCCGCTCGGCGCAGCGGGCGTGTGGTCGAGATGGTCGACTTCGAAAAAGCCAAAGACAAGATCATGATGGGCCCCGAGCGCAAGTCGATGGTCATGCCCGAGGAAGAGCGCAAGAACACGGCCTACCACGAGGCCGGGCACGCCCTGGTGGCGCGGCTCATGCCCAAGACCGACCCGGTCCACAAGGTGACGGTCATTCCACGGGGCCGGGCGCTGGGTGTCACCATGCAGCTGCCCGAGGGCGACCGCTACAGCCTGGACAAAGAGCGCATGCTGTCGACGATCAGCGTGTTGTTCGGTGGACGCATTGCCGAAGAAGTGTTCATGAACCAGATGACCACGGGCGCCAGCAACGACTTCGAACGCGCCACAGGCATTGCCCGCGACATGGTCACCCGTTACGGCATGACCGACGAACTGGGCCCGATGGTCTATGCCGAAAACGAAGGCGAGGTTTTCCTGGGCCGCTCGGTGACCAAGACCACATCGATGTCCGAAGAGACCATGCGCAAGGTCGACGGCGTCATTCGCCGCATCATTGACGAGCAGTACACCATTGCGCGCAAGCTGATCGAAGACAACAAGGACAAGATGCACGCGATGGCGCAAGCCCTGCTGGAGTGGGAAACCATCGATGCCGATCAGATCGACGACATCATGGGCGGCAAGCCGCCGCGCACGCCCAAGGACTGGACGCCGTCGGCCAGCAAGACGACTTCAGTCGTGCCGCCCGTGGGAACCGATGGCGCACCCGCTGCGGCCTGATCCAGCGGTGGTCTGATTCAAAAGAACGGGGCTCAGGCCCCGTTTTTGTTGGAACATCTCAACATGGAATTTGCCCCGCTGTTCTGGCAAACCGCCCGCTTTCGGTTGAGTCTGGCCCGACCGCTGGTGATGGGCATCGTCAACGTCACGCCAGACTCGTTCTCCGATGGTGGCCAGCACCACGAGCCCACCGCGGCTCTGGCGCGCTGCGACCAGTTGCTTGCCCAAGGGGCTGACATCCTTGACATCGGCGGCGAGTCCACCCGGCCCGGTGCCACTGCGCCTGACAGTCAAGCCGAGATGGACCGCGTGCTTCCGGTATTGGCTCACGCGGTGCGTCTGGGCATTCCCATTTCAGTGGACACCAGCAACGTGGCGCTGATGAGGGCCGCGCTGGACCTGGGGGTCGACATCGTCAACGATGTGCGGGCCTTGAGGCGCGAGGGTGCCCTGGCTTGCCTGGCTGCCCATCCCCAGGCCGGGGTCAGCCTGATGCACATGCGCGGCGAGCCCGCCACCATGAACACCTTGACCCAGTACGAAGACGTTGTGAAAGAAGTGGGCCAGTCGCTGGCGCTCAGTCTGCAACGGGTGCAGGAGGCCGGCCTGAGCGGCGAACGGGTGGTGCTGGACCCCGGGATCGGGTTCGCCAAAACGGCGGCCCACAACTTGACCCTGCTGTCGCGACAGCGGGAGTTGCTGAGTTTGGGGCGCCCCCTGCTGGTGGGCTGGTCGCGCAAGGGAACCTTGGGTCAGATCACGGGCCGCCCGGTGCATGAGCGGCTGGCCGCCAGCTTGGCCGCTGCGCTGGCCGCGGTGGCCAACGGCGCCTTGGTGGTGCGGGTACACGATGTGGCTGAAACGGTTGACGCGCTGGCGGTTTGGCGCGCCGCGCAGACCGGCCGGTTGGAGCCACCAGCGGCATGAGGTCGGCCGCGTTGCTCGTGTGGCAACAGCACAAATGCTCACAAGGTGCCAGCCCGTGCGCCCGGCGCACCCGGCCCACAGCAGAAAATCAGAACCAGGAGAGAACAACATGAGCAGAACGTATTTCGGCACCGACGGCATTCGTGGAACCGTGGGGCAGGGCGCCATCACACCCGATTTCATGCTGCGCCTGGGTCATGCCGTGGGGCAGGTTTTGCGCCGCAGCAGCCCCCGGCCGGTGGTGTTGATTGGCAAGGACACGCGCATCTCGGGCTACATGCTGGAATCGTCGCTGGAGGCCGGCTTTGCCTCGGCCGGGGTCGATGTGCTGCTCACCGGGCCGCTGCCCACCCCCGGCGTGGCCTACCTGACCCGCGCCCAGCGGCTGGACCTGGGCGTGGTGATCAGCGCTTCACACAACCCGTTTGATGACAACGGCATCAAGTTCTTCTCTTCGGGTGGGCACAAGTTGCCCGACGAGTGGGAACTGGCCGTCGAAGCCGAATTGCTGTTGCCACCGAAGTGGGTGAATTCGGCCAACCTGGGCCGGGCACGCCGGCTGAGCGACGCGGGCGGCCGCTACATCGAGTTCTGCAAGAGCACGGTACCGCACACCCTTTCGCTCAAGGGCATGAAGATCGTCATTGACGCGGCCCATGGCGCGGCCTATCACGTCGCACCCGACGTGTTTCACGAGCTGGGCGCCAACGTGGTGCGCATCGGTTGCAGCCCCGATGGTCTGAACATCAACCAGGGTGTCGGCGCCACGGCACCACAGGCTTTGGTCAAGGCCATCGCTGAGCACCAGGCCGACTATGGCATCGCGCTGGACGGTGACGCCGATCGACTGCAAATGGTGGATGCGCAAGGACGCCTCTACAACGGCGATGAACTGCTCTATGTGATGGCCATGGATCGTCTGGCTCAGAACAAGCCCGTGCCTGGCGTGGTTGGAACGCTGATGACCAACATGGCCATCGAACAAGCCCTGGCACGGCAGGGCGTGAAGATGGTTCGCGCCAAGGTCGGCGACCGCTATGTGCTGGAGGAGTTGGCTGCGCGGGATTGGCAGTTGGGCGGCGAGAGCTCGGGCCACCTGCTGGCCCTGGACCGCCACACCACGGGCGACGGCATCGTCAGTGCCCTGCAGATCATGCAAGCCGTCAGGCGCAGCGGCAAGACGCTGCACGCTATGCTCGAAGGTGTGGCGCTTTATCCGCAAACCATGATCAACGTGCGGCTGCGTGAAGGCAGTGACTGGAAGGCCAACGCCGCGCTCACCGATGCCCGCCTCAGCGCCGAGCAGGAGCTGGGTGAGGCAGGGCGCGTGCTGATCCGGGCCTCCGGCACCGAACCCGTCCTGCGCGTGATGGTGGAGGCCCGCGACGGGTCGACGGGGCGACGCTGTGCCGAACGCATGGCGGCAGCCGCCGCCGCCGGCTGAGGGCCGGCAGCCGGCCGCTGATCCAAGCCTTAGCGCTTGGGCGGGATCAGGACTTTGTCGATCACGTGCAGCACACCGTTGGTTGCGTCGACGTCGGCCTGGGTCACGACCGCATCTTCAACGGTCACAAACGTGCCGGCCGTGGCCAGCGCCAAATTGGCGCCTTGAACGGTCTTCACTGAACTGTTCTTGACCTGCGCGGCCGTCAGTTTGGTCGGCAGCACGTGATAGGTCAGCACCGACTTCAACAACTCAGGGTTGGCTGACAGCTCGGCCATGGTCTTCGCCGGCACGGCCTTGAAGGCTTCATCGCTGGGCGCGAACACGGTCAACGTGCTGCCAGACCTCAAGGTATCGCTCAGGCCCGACTGCTGAAGCAGGCGATTCAGCGTCGACAGTTCAGGCTTTCTGGCCACGGTATCGGCCAGATGAGAGGGCGCGGGGACGGTTGCACACGCCCCAAGGCCCAGCACGGTGGCGACCGTTGCCGCCAGAAGGAATGATTTACGGTTGAGGATGGCCATGTTTGCTGCCTTAGTTGGGTTTTGACAGCTGACAGCTTAGGAGCCACAGATGACCGATTGGTGACAGCCCATGCCCGACTGTCACATGGGGGGAGTGCTGCTTTGACAACTGTCACATGGCTGTCATCCAGCGCTTCTAAAGTCAGTTTGTTATTCACCAACCCCAAGGCTCCGCCATGACCGTCTTCCGTTCAGCCATGCTCGCCGCGAGCATGTCCCTCGCCTCCGCCGGTGCGCTTGCTCAGGACGTCACAGGCGCGGGCGCTACGTTTCCTGCACCGGTCTACGCCAAGTGGGCCGACGCCTACAACAAGGCCACGGGTGCGCGCATCAACTACCAGTCGGTGGGATCGGGCGCTGGCATCCGCCAGATCAAGGGCAAGACGGTGGACTTTGGCGCCAGTGACATGCCTCTGACGGACGCTGAACTGGCCAAGGACGGCTTGCTGCAGTTCCCCACCGTGATCGGCGGCGTGGTTCCCGTGGTCAACATCAAGGGCATCGCGCCCGGACAGATGCGCTTGACGGGGCAGGTCTTGGGCGACATCTACCTGGGCAAGATCACCAAGTGGAACGACCCCGCCTTGACCGCACTGAACCCCGGTGTGCCGCTGCCCGACGCCGCCATTTCTCCGGTGCGACGCGCCGACGGCTCGGGAACGACTTTCATCTTCACCAACTACCTGTCCAAGGTCAACCCTGAGTGGAAGAGCAAAGTCGGTGAAGGTACCGCCGTCAACTGGCCCACGGGCGCCGGTGGCAAAGGCAATGAAGGCGTGGCGGCTTTTGTCCAGCGCCTGCCCAACTCGATCGGCTACGTGGAGTACGCCTACGTCAAGCAAAACAAGATGACCTTCACCTTGATGCGCAACAAGGACGGTGTGTTCGTGACCCCCAATGACGACACCTTCAAGGCCGCCGCTGCGGGCGCCGACTGGAACAAGACCTTCTTCCAGGTCACGACCGAGCAGCCAGGCAAGGACAGCTGGCCGCTGACCAACCCGACCTACATCCTGATGTTTGCGTCGCAAGACAAGCCTGTCAACGCCAGCAACGCCTTGAAGTTCTTCGACTGGGCGTTTGCCAACGGCGACAAGATGGCCGACGACCTGGACTACGTGCCGCTGCCGCCAGCCGTCAAGGAATTGGTTCGCAAGCAGTGGGCCACGCAGATCAAGGACACGTCCGGCAAGCCGATTGCCTTCAAGTGAAGCGGCGGGCTGGAGCCGGCTTTCCAGCTTGAGCTTCAGCCCTGACATCGCATCGATTGCCCACCGACGAGGCGCTGAACCATGGCCGCTACACTGCCCGCCAGTTCCTATGACGAGAAGCTGAAGGTGGACAAAGTGTCTCCACAAAGTGACCCCCCCGGTCGAAGGCGCGTCCTGCCCTGGGCTGACGCCGCCTTCTCGCTGCTGGCGCATGGTGCGGCCTGGATCACACTGTTGTTGTTGGTCGGCATCATCGTGTCCCTGTTCGTCGGGGCCATGCCGGCCATCCGCGAGTTCGGATTGGGCTTCTTTGTTTCGACCGAATGGGACCCGGTGCAGCTGAAGTTTGGCGGCCTGGTCATGATCTACGGCACGCTGATGACGTCGTTCATCGCGCTGCTGATCGCGGTGCCGGTCAGCTTTGGCATCGCCATCTTTTTGACCGAGCTTTCGCCCAATTGGTTGAAGCGCCCGCTCGGTGTGGCCATCGAGCTCTTGGCCGCGGTTCCGTCCATCGTCTACGGCATGTGGGGGCTGCTGGTCTTTGGCCCGATCCTGGCCACCTACGTGCAGCAACCCTTGCAGGGCGCCTTTGCGGGCGTGCCAGTGTTGGGAGCGCTGTTTTCGGGCCCGCCCGTGGGCATCGGCATCCTGTCGGCCGGCATCATCCTGGCCATCATGGTGATTCCGTTCATCGCCGCGGTCATGCGCGACGTGTTCGAGACCACGCCGGCTCTGCTCAAGGAATCAGCCTATGGCCTGGGCTCGACGACCTGGGAGGTGGTGTCCAAGGTCGTGTTGCCGTACACCAAGACGGGCGTCGTCGGCGCCATCATGCTGGGTCTGGGGCGTGCCTTGGGAGAGACCATGGCGGTGACCTTTGTCATCGGCAACTTCAACCAACTGGACTCGCTGTCGCTTTTCCAGGCGGCCAACAGCATCACGTCGGCCTTGGCCAACGAGTTTGCCGAGGCCGGTGAAGGCCTGCACCAGGCTTCGCTGATCTATTTGGGGCTGATCCTGTTCTTGATCACCTTTGTCGTTTTGGCGATGTCCAAAGTGCTGCTGTCCAGGCTGCGCAGGGGCGAAGGGAACCGCACATGAGCAGCTTGGCCAACATGGACCCGCGCCGCTTGGCGCTGGCCCGCAAACGCAAACTCGTCAATGTGGTCGCCTTGACCCTGGCGCTCAGTGCCATGGCTTTCGGCTTGTTCTGGTTGTTCTGGATCTTGTGGGAGACCGTGAAGCTGGGCTTTGGCGGATTGGCGTGGTCGGTGTTCACCCAGTCCACCCCACCACCGCAGGCCGAAGGCGGCCTGGCCAACGCCATCGTGGGCTCGCTGATCATGGTGTCGCTGGCCACGGCCCTGGGTACGCCCATCGGCGTGATGGCCGGAATCTATCTGGCCGAGTACGGCAAGCGGGGCTGGCTGGGCGCCGTCACCGGTTTCATCAACGACATCCTGTTGTCGGCGCCTTCCATCGTCATCGGCCTGTTCATCTACGCCGCAGTCGTGGCACATGCCAAGACCTTTTCGGCCTACGCCGGCGTGTTCGCGTTGTCGCTGATCGTGATCCCGGTGGTCGTGCGCACCACCGAAAACATGCTGAGCCTGATTCCCAACGCGCTGCGCGAGGCGGCATATGCGTTGGGCACGCCCAAGTGGAAGGTCATTTCTTCGGTCACGTTGAAAGCCGCCCGCGCCGGGGTCATCACTGGCGTGATGCTGGCCTTTGCCCGCATTGCCGGCGAGACCGCGCCGTTGTTGTTCACCGCGCTGTCCAACCAGTTTTTCACCACCAGCCTGGGTGAGCCGATGGCCAGCCTGCCGGTCACCATCTTCAAGTTCGCCATGAGCCCCTATGAAAACTGGCAAAAGCTGGCTTGGGCGGGCGTGTTCTTGATCACCTTGGGTGTGCTCGCGCTCAACATCCTGGCGCGCGTGCTTTTCCGCAACAAATCCTGAACCAGGGCAACACCATGGACACCCGAGTCGACTTACCCGCGTCCGAGAAGGTCAAGCTGTCCGTTCGCGACCTCAACTTCTATTACGGCAGCTTCCACGCGCTCAAGCACATCAACCTGGACATCCCGCAGAACAAGGTCACCGCGTTCATCGGTCCATCGGGTTGTGGCAAGAGCACGCTGCTGCGCACCTTCAACCGCATGTTCGAGCTTTATCCCGAGCAGCGCGCCGAAGGCTCGATTGCCCTGGACGGCGAGGACATCCTCAAGTCCAAGACCGACGTCACGCTGATTCGCGCCAAGATCGGCATGGTCTTCCAGAAGCCCACACCGTTTCCGATGTCAATCTACGACAACATCGCCTTCGGGGTGCGCCTGTTCGAAACCCTGCCGCGCGTGGAGATGGACGAGCGGGTTGAATGGGCGCTGAAGAAGTCAGCGCTGTGGAACGAGGTCAAGGACAAGCTCAACCAGAACGGCTCCAGCCTTTCGGGTGGCCAGCAACAGCGCCTGTGCATTGCGCGTGGCATTGCCATCAAGCCCGAGGTGCTGCTGCTCGATGAACCTTGCTCGGCGCTGGACCCCATCTCCACCGGCAAGATCGAAGAGCTCATCCATGAACTCAAGAGCGACTACACGGTGATGATCGTCACCCACAACATGCAGCAAGCCGCACGCTGCAGCGACTACACCGCCTACATGTACCTGGGTGATCTGGTCGAATTTGGTCCCACCAACGAGCTCTTCATGAAGCCGAAGAAAAAGGACACCGAGGACTACATCACCGGGAGATTCGGCTGAACGCCGAGGGAGCCACACCATGACCGACAAACACCTGTCCACACAGTTTGACGCCGAGCTCAGCGGCATTTCCGGGCGCGTGCTGGAAATGGGCGGCCTGGTCGAGTCCCAGGTCTCGCAGGCCCTCTATGCACTGACCAACTTCAGCGCCGAGACCGCCGACCTGGTGATGCGCCAGGAAGAGCGCGTCAACCAGATGGAAGTCGAGATCGACCGCGACTTGTCGGCCATCATCGCGCGCCGCCAGCCGACGGCGCGTGACTTGCGGCTCTTGATCGCCATCAGCAGGACCATCGCCAACCTGGAACGGGTGGGCGATGAGGCGGCGCGCATTGCCCGCACCGTGCAGCGGCTGATCAACACCGGCGTGTCGACGCGACTGCGTTTGCCCGTGGGTGACCTGGGTTTCGAAGCCGACCTGGCCATTGCCCAACTTCGCAAGGCCCTCGACGCTTTTGCCCGCCTGGACACCGGCAAAGCGCTGGAAGTCCTGAAGCAGGACGACCAGATCGACCAGGAATTTGATGGGCTGCTGCGCAAGCTCATCACCTACATGATGGAAGACCCGAGAACCATCTCTTCCAGCATCGACTTGATCTTCGTGGCCAAGGCCATCGAGCGGGTGGGCGACCACGCCAAGAACCTGGCCGAGGCCATCATCTACGTGGTCAAGGGCACCGACGTGCGGCACACCTCGGTGCAGGACGTTGAGAACGTGGTGCGCTGAATGAGAGGTGCAGCATGAGTCTGGTCTTGGTTGTTGAAGACGAATCGGCCATTGCCGAATTGATTGCCATCAATCTGCGGCACGCCGGTTTCGACGTGAAGATCGCGGCCGACGCCGACTCGGCGCAAGCTGCGGTCGACCGAGAATTGCCCGATCTGATTCTGTTGGACTGGATGCTGCCCGGACAGAGCGGGCTGCAGCTGGCCCGGCGCTGGCGCGCCAGCGCACGTACCCGCGAAGTGCCGCTGATCATGCTGACAGCGCGCGCTGAAGAGGCTGACAAGATCAGCGGCCTGGATGCCGGTGCCGACGACTACCTGACCAAGCCGTTTTCAACCAAGGAGTTGCTGGCCCGCATCCGCGCTGTTTTGCGACGCAAGGCGCCTGAGGCGCTGGACACCGCGGTCGAGATCAATGGCCTGCGACTTGATCCAGCCACCCGCCGCGTCAACCGGCAGCTGGGCACGGATCTTTGCGAGGTCAAGATCGGTCCGACCGAGTTTCGCCTGCTGCACTTTTTGATGACGCACCCTGAGCGCGTGCACAGCCGGGCGCAGCTGCTGGACCGTGTCTGGGGGGACCATGTCTTCATTGAAGAGCGCACCGTTGACGTCCATGTCAAGCGCTTGCGAGAAGCGCTCAGTCCGGTGCAGGCTTCCGGCTTGATCGAGACCGTGCGTGGGGCTGGCTACCGTCTGACCCAGCAAGCCGCGTCGTTGTCGGCTTGATTTCCGGGCACCCAGAAACTCATGTTCGATGCCCTTGAAGGCCTGCTGCCACGCGCCTTGAACGCCAGTGCGGCACTGGTGCTGGGCACCTTGCTGGGCGCGGTGGCGGGCGCCTTGTTCGGGCATCCGCTGCTGGGGGGCATTCTGGGGGCACTGGCCGGACTGGGCTTGTCACTGGTGCTCGATACGCTGCGCGGCAATCGGCTGCTGGACTGGCTGCGCGGCTCACACCACCACACGGCGCCGCGCGACGCCGGGTTCTGGGGCGAGATGGCCTACCGGATGGAGCGGGCGCTGCGCAACAAGGATCTGTTGCTCGAACAGGAGCAACTGCGGCTGGACCAGTTTCTGGCAGCCATCGAAGCATCGCCCAATGGCGTGATGCTGCTCGACGGGGGGGACCACATCGAGTGGTGCAACTCGGTGGCCGCCGTCCACTTCAACCTGGATCCCGCGCGCGACCGCAAACAGCGGGTGACCAATCTGGTGCGGTCGCCCACCTTCGTCAACTACCTGCAGGCTGCGGTGTTTGACGACCCCATCGTCTTTGCCGCGCCCAAAGGACAGGCCACATTGTCGGTGCTGGTCCGGCCCTACGGCCAGGGCATGAAGCTGATCCTGACGCAGGACATCACCGAGCGCGAGCGCGCTGAAGCCATGCGGCGCGATTTTGTGGCCAACGTGTCCCATGAAATCAGAACCCCATTGACGGTTCTGGCGGGATTTGTCGAGACCATGGCGCAGCTGCCGCTGACCGAGGCCGAACGCCACCGCGTGCTGGGTCTGATGGACCAGCAAACCACGCGCATGCAGGCCCTGGTGGCGGATCTGCTGACCTTGGCGCAGTTGGAGGGCAGCCCTCGGCCCGGCGCCGATCGCTGGGTGCACATCGGTGTGGTTCTGCAACGCGCCATCGAAGACGCCCGAGCTCTCTCCGCTGGCCGGCACGTCATCAGCTTGGAAGGTGGGGACGACGCCGAGTTGGCGGGCAGCGAGCCCGAATTGCTCAGCGCCGTGACCAACCTGCTCAACAACGCCGTCCGCTACACACCCGAGCAGGGCCAGGTGCGCCTGGTCTGGCGTTGGCGCGATGACGGCGCGGGCGAGGTCGAAGTTCAGGACACCGGAATCGGCATCGCCCGCGAGCACCTGCCGCGTTTGACCGAGCGCTTCTACCGCGTCGATGGCAGCCGCTCACGCGACACCGGCGGTACGGGGTTGGGGCTGTCCATCGTCAAGCATGTGGTGCAGCGGCATGGCGGTGAGATCGACGTGCAAAGCGAACCGGGCAAGGGATCCAGTTTCCGTTTGATCTTTCCCGCGGTGCGGGTCCGTCGGCGCAGGGCGGTGGTCGCCGAGGTGGCCACCCCCGTCTGAGACCCGACCCGCTTCAGGGCAGGCGCCTGAACACCTGGGTGACTTCTTCCTTGTCGCGCGTTCGCAAAGCCTCACCCACCAGTTCCCAACCGGGCGGTGCGGCGGGCAGAGGGCGCTGACGGGTCAGGCGTAGCAGATGGTTGCAGCCGGCCGCCAATGCCGCCTTGTCCGCGTCAGCCTGCGCCAGCACGCGCCAGCGGCCAAACTGCTCCATCGCAGCCACGGTGGCCGGTGGCACGCCAGGCGCGGCAACGCAGGCGCCACGCGGCAGGAGCATTTGCAGCTGGGTCACCAGGGCCTTGGGACTGCGGGCGTGGTCGACCAACGGCAAGCCCAGGGTCATCAGCATCAGCCAGATCAGCGCCACGCCGCCAGCGGGCAAAACCAGGCTCTTCCACAGGGCATCCTGGTGGCGACCCGTGCGCCAGCGAACCAGCGCAATCCAGGCCAGTGTGGCCAGCAACGCCAGCCCCAACGTCCAGGGCGAAAACGCTGGAACGAACCCCGGAAACAGTTTGGCGACGTTGGCAGCGGGCTTGGCCGGCCAGCCGGTTTGAACGGAGACATAGAGCACCCAACCGGTCATGGCGGCCAGGGTGAAAAAACACATTGAAAACCAGTCGATCGCGGCTGAAGCACTGCGCTTGAGCGTCGGCAGCGCAAAGGCCGCCAACACCGCCAGGGCCGGCAGCCCCAGCATCAGCGCGCGGTCCGACCCCCCCATGGCCAAGTTGGAGGCCAATGCGACCAGCAGCACCATCAAGGGCACGGCCAAGTGGCGGTACAGCAAATGCTGACGCCAGCGCCACACGGTCCACAGTGCCAAGGGCCAGGCGGGCCACATGAACCAGAGCCACTGACGCGCCACCGACGGCAGGTCGGCGGCCTGCAGCCCATGGGCGCGCCAGCGCCAGGCCCCCAGGCTCCAGGCTGCCAGGCCCGCCAGCAGCGTGGCCAGCAGCACCACCCAAGCCACGTTGCGCACCTGGGGCAGGCGCGATTGGCTGCACACCAGCCATCCGCCCACACCTACTGCCATCGCCATCGCCGGCGCGCCACTGGCAGCCAACAGCGGCAAGGCCAACAGCAGCGCCAGGCGCGACCGCCAGGGCTTGAACGGCGCTGCGGCCAAGCCGTAGATGCACAGGCTCACGGCAAAAAGCTGAGCCAGTTCGGGCGTGGTCTCGTGCCCCAGCAACAAGAGCCCCAGCGTGGCCATCAAGGCCAGCAAGCCACCGTCGGCCATGGCGCGGGCGTAGGCCACCGGCTCCGCTTCGCCGCCAAAGGCGAAGGCCACCGGTTGCGCAGCTTCGGTGCGCGCCAGCAGGTAAGTGCTGTACCAGACCAGCACCAAGGTCAAGGCCAACAAGCCGGCGAAAGGCAGGCGTGCTGCCAGCGCAGGATCCAACAACCCTTGGCTGGCCGAAATGAAGAGTGCGCCCAGCCAATGCGGGAGCAGGGCGGTGTCTGCCGCCACACCGCCCAGGGTCGGTGCCCACCACGATGTGCGGCCCTCGGCCATGGCCGCCATGATGCCGAAGGCGGTCAGGTCGGCACTGCGCCAGGGGTCGCGGCCAACCAGTCCGGGCAACACATAGGCCGCGCACAACAACAGCAAAGCGACACGAGGCAGTCGGCGCGCGCTGCGGGCGGTGACCAAGGCCGGATTGGGGCTGTTCATGACCGGATGATGCTGAAAACAAAAAAGGCAGCCGAGGCTGCCTTTTGGCCGACTTGCTGTGAGGCCACGGACTCAGTCCGCGCTGCCTTCAACAGCAGCAGCGCTGCTCTTTTTCATGCCGACGCGCGCAAACTTGTTGCGGAACTTCTCGACGCGACCGCCCAGGTTGTCAATGCTCTTCTGGGTGCCGGTGTAGAAGGGGTGGCTTTCGCTGGTGGTTTCCAGCTTGATCAGCGGCAGTTCACGGCCGTTTTCCATCTTGATCATGTCCTTGGTTGGCGCGCACGAACGCGTCACGAAGGTGAAACCGTTCGAGAGGTCTTGGAAACAGATCTCGCGGTAGTTGGGGTGAATGCCGTCTTTCATGGGAGCCTCAGTGGGTTTGGGCAGCCGCGCTGCGCTGTTGTCATCATGTTTGGTTCAACCGGTGACGACCGCTGGCAACGTACTTACCGGGGGGCGAAAAGCCTTGGAGTATAGATCAACCGCCGCGACGCATCATGTCGAAGAAGTCGTGGTTGTTCTTGCTGGCCTTCATCTTCTCCAGGATGAACTCCATCGCTTCGATCTCGTCCATGGGGTAGAGCAGTTTGCGCAGGATCCAGCTCTTTTGCAGGATTTCAGGCTTCAACAGCAGCTCTTCGCGCCGGGTGCCGCTCTTGTTGATCAAGATGCTCGGGTAGACGCGCTTTTCGGCCATGCGGCGGTCGAGGTGGATCTCGCAATTGCCGGTGCCCTTGAACTCTTCGTAGATCACCTCGTCCATCTTGGAGCCGGTGTCCACCAGTGCGGTGCCGATGATGGTCAGCGTGCCGCCTTCTTCGGTGTTGCGCGCCGCGCCGAAAAAGCGCTTGGGGCGCTGCAAGGCGTTGGCGTCGACGCCGCCCGACAGCACCTTGCCGCTGGACGGCAACACGTTGTTGTAGGCGCGCGCCAGGCGCGTGATGCTGTCGAGCAGGATCACCACGTCCTTCTTCAGTTCGACCAGGCGCTTGGCGCGCTCGATCACCATTTCGGCCACGTGCACATGGCGGGCAGCCGGTTCGTCAAAGGTCGAGGCAATCACCTCGGCCTTGACCGAGCGCTGCATTTCGGTCACTTCTTCCGGCCGCTCGTCCACCAGCAGCACCATCATGTAGCTGTCGGGGTAGTTGGCGGCGATGGCGTGCGCGATGTGCTGCATCATCACGGTCTTGCCGCTCTTGGGCGGGGCCACCAGCAGGGCGCGCTGGCCCTTGCCGATCGGCGCGATGATGTCGATGACGCGGGCGGTGATGTTTTCTTCGG
>JANMHH010000157.1:0-24158 GCA_031375065.1 Rubrivivax sp.
GCTGCTGCAAGGCAAGATCGACTACCGCTTTGCCGCGATGGCGGCCCAGGTCCTGTACGACGAGATGCGCAGCACCGGCATTCAGGTCTATGAGTACACCCCTGCCTTCTTGCACGCCAAGGTGGCGGTGGTGGACGACGACTGGGCCACCGTGGGCAGCAGCAACATCGATCCTTTGAGCCTGCTGCTGAACCTGGAGGCCAACGTGGTGGTGCGCGACGCCGACTTTGCCCGCACGCTCAGGTCCCGTTTTGATGCCGCCTTTGCCGTGTCCACACTGGTCAGCGGGCCACACCAGCGCGCGGGCATGCAGGGTTGGATGCGCCGGATCTTTGTCGCCGGCGCGGCCAACCTGTACCTGCGCATCGCCGGCATCACCGGCCGCTATTGACAGGCCCCGGCGCGCGGGCCGGTGGCCAGCGCCCCAGCGGGCCGCCGCCCATGTGCCGCCATGCCGTCACGCAAGCGCTTGCGCTAACCTCCCGTCATGACCCGACGCGCAGCCCAACCCAAGTCCGTGTCGATCGACCTGGCCTTGCAAGGCGGGGGCTCCCATGGTGCTTTCACCTGGGGCGTGTTGGACCGCCTGCTCGATGACCAGCGCCTGGATGTGGCTGGTGTCTCGGGCACCAGCGCGGGTGCGCTGAACGCCGCGGTGATGGCCACCGGCTGGGCCCAAGCGGGCCGTGCGGGCGCGCAGAAAGCGCTGCGCGCCTTCTGGCTCGACGTGGCCAGCCAGCATTCGCCTTTGGGGGGGTGTTTTGGGGCCGTACCCGGTGTGCCGGCGGGCTTGGCTGCCTTCAACCTGGACCTGAACCCTTTTTACGCCTGGACCCAGCAGTTCATGCGCCTGTTCAGTCCCTACCAGTTGAACCCCGTGGGTGCCAACCCTTTGCGCAGCGTTTTGCAGCGGCATGTGCTGCCCCAGGCGCTCAAGTCCGGGCCGCTGGAGCTCTTCATCACCGCCACCAACGTGCGCACCGGTCAGCCACGTGTCTTCGACCGGCAGGACCTGAGCATCGACGCGCTGCTGGCCTCGGCCTGCCTGCCGCAGCTTTTCAAGGCGGTCGACATCGACGGCGAGCCCTATTGGGACGGTGGCTACAGCGGCAACCCGGCGCTCTGGCCGCTGATCTACAACACCCAGGCGCTGGATGTGTTGCTGGTCAAAATCAACCCTTTGCTGCGAGCCGGCACGCCCGATACCGCCGAGGAGATTGCCGACCGCGTCAACGAGATCACCTTCAACGCCGGCCTGGTCAGCGAAATGCGGGCGATTGCCTTTGTGCAAAAGCTGATCGACGACAAACGTGTTCGTGCGGGCCACTACAAGAATCTGCGCCTGCACATGGTGGCCGACGACGAGGGCCTGGCGCCGTTGAACGTGTCGAGCAAGCTCAACACAGATCGGGCGTTTCTCGAGGCCTTGCACGCGCTGGGCCATGCCGCAGCCGAACGCTGGTTGCAGGCCCACCGCGCCGATGTGGGTGTGCGCAGCAGCCTGGACCTGCGGCTGACCTTCCTCGCGCCGCGCGCTGCCAGTCAAGCCGAACCGGGGTCCTAGGCTGGCCGCGCCGCCGACGGGGGCGCAAAGTCGCGTTCCATCTGCCGGCGCAGTTGATAGGCCCGGCTGCTGGTGTCCTGACTGACATCGTCCCAGCACAGGCTTTGCCCCTGTTTCACCGGCCGAATCAACCGGGGGCCATGGGCCAGGCCCAGTGGCAGCCCGCCCTGGGCCAACGACGATGCTGCGGGCAGCAGCTTGCCCCACACCGTGTAGCCGCCTTCGCCGTCCAGCACCTCACCGACGGCGAGGTCGCGTTTGGCGGTAGCCACCACGTCGGCGTTCCAGGCCTGGGCCACGCCTGTGGCCTCGTGGCGCAGCATCACGCTGGCCACCGAGTAACCGACCTCCAGGCCAATCAGGTGCCAGCGCTTGTAGAGCGTGAAGTAGCGGCCGCTGGGGTCGGTGTGGGCGTTGTATTCCTCAAAGCAGTTGCGGATGTAGTCGGTCTCGCCTTCGACCGTGACCCACACCCCCATGCGGATGTCATACGGGATCTGGCGGCCGTTGGCTTCCAGGCTGGAGATGACCTCGACCATGCCCTTGCGTTCAAGCACGCCGCCTTCGCTGATGGGCCGCGTGACGAAGGGAATGTCTTCGACGCTGGCGGGGGGGTAGAGCAGGCCGTTGCTGGGCACGCCCAGGCCGGTGGCGTTGGCCACGGCGGTGCTTTCGATGCTGGGCTTGCTGCCGTCCAGAAAGCTGTTGAACATCTTGGGGTTGAGGCCGCCGCGCGTTGCTTGCTCCGGCGTCAGGCCATAGTGGCCCCACACCGTGTCCGGCGTGCTTTCGCAAAAATGCGGCAGCCACTTGTGGCCACGGCCGGCGGCCACCACGGGGAAGCCGCAGGTGCGGGCCCAGTCCACCAGGTCGCAGATCAGCGCCGGTTGGTCACCAAAGGCCAGCGAATAGATCACGCCAGCGGCGGCTGCGCGCTGGGCCAGCAGGGGGCCACAAAAGGCGTCGGCTTCCACCGTCACGTTGACCACGTGTTTGCCCTGGGCAAAGGCCTCAAGGATGTGGTCCACCGCGGCGATCGGCGCACCGGTACTTTCGACGATCAGGTCGATGCCGGGGTGTCTGAGCAAGGCCTGCCAGTCATGGCTCACGTGGGTGCTGCCATCGCGCAGCGCCGCGTCCAGGCTGGCAGCGCGCACACGCTCGGCGTCCCAGCCCACGCGGGCCAGGTTGTGGCGGGCGGCTTCGGGCGACAGGTCGGCGACGCCCACCACGTGGATGCCCGGCGTGCGCGGCACTTGAGCCAGGAACATGCTGCCAAATTTGCCAGCGCCAATCAGCCCGACACGAATCGGTCGACCCTGGGCCGCGCGCTGGGCGAGTTGTCGGTGCAGGCTCACGGAAAAACCCTCCGCAGGGTGCGTTGCGACAGGTGGGCTGAAGAGCGGCCCACGCGCTTCATGCCGCCTCCTTGCGCTGGGGCTCGGCGGTGTCAAAAGGCACCTCGCTGGTCACCAGGGCACTGGCCGGCAGGCCTTGTTTCCAGGGCACGTCCACCGGGTAGTCGTTGAGCAGGCAGTCGTCGGGCAGGCAGCGAATGGGCGTGAAGTCGCGGTGCGCGATGTACTCGGGGCGCTTGTGACGGCGGATGTGGTTGCTGACCGCGCACAGGCTGAGGTAGACCGCGACGCGGTTCCAGGGGCTCAGGTTGCTGGTGCTGGCATGCACCAGGCAGCTGTGGAAGACGATCATCGAACCGGCCGGCCCTTTCGGGCTGACGATGCCGCCATCTTTGCCGCCTGCGCGCGCCACCAACTGGCGAATCAGGTCGTGGTCCACCGTCCACAGCGGGTAGCTGGTGGTGGTGAGGTCGTGTCGGGCGTCGATGACACCGCGCCGGTGGCTGCCTGGAATGAACATCAGGGGCCCGTTGAACTCGTTGACATCGTCCAGGAAGATGGCCACGTTCATGGCCCGCTCGGTGGGCATCAGGTCGTCGTTTTTCCAGGTGCCGTAGTCCTGGTGCCACTGCCAGACATCACCTTCGAAGGCCATCTTGCCGTTGATCTTGAACTGGTGCATGTAAAGCGCTTCGCCCAGCAGGTCTTGCACCGGCTCCACCATGCGCGGGTGGCGGCCCAGGCGGGCAAAGGGTTCTGACACCAGGTGCGCTGCAAAGTTGGTGCGCACGGCTTCGCTGCCCTTTTCGCGCACGTTGTAGGCGGCGCGGCGGCTGTAGAGCTCGGGCACGGCCGCGTTCAGCCGGGCGGTTTCATCGGCGGTGAAAAGGCCGGGGAAAAACAGGTAGCCGTCGCGGTCAAACTGTTCTTTTTGAGCGGGTGTGAGGTTCATGGTGCGGCTCCGGTGCGGTGTTGCAGAACGTGGCTGAGTTGGTTGGCCAGGTGCTGGCTGGCCTGCTGGCTGTGTTGCCCGATCAGCAGCGCGGCCTGCTGGCCCTGGCCTCGGGCGATCGCCCGCGCGATCGCTTGGTGCTCGTCCCACACCGCCTGGCGTTGGGTGGATGACTGCAGCACCGCGCCCATCACGCGGCGCAGGTGGCGCCAGTGCAGGGAGGTGGTTTGTTCAATGAAGGGGTTGCCACTGGCGGCGTAGATGGCTTGGTGAAAGGCCAGGTCGGCGTCGATCATGGCCTGCACGTTTTTCCCGGCTGCGGCCTGGCGGCCCCGCTCGATCAGGCCAGGGTCCAGCGTTTGCCGGCGCTGAGCGGCCAGCTGCGCGGCCAGCACATCGAGCGCGCCGCGCACCTGGTAGACCTGCTGCATCCAGGCCACGTCCAACGGCGCCACCAACAGGCCACGGCCCGGTGCGTCCCGCAAGAAGCCGTCGTTCTTGAGTTGACGCAGCGCCTGCAGCACCGGCTGACGCGACACCGCCAGCTGTTCGGCGACCGACTCCTGGCGCACCCGGTGCCCGGGTGGCAGCGTGCCCTCGCTGATGGCGTCGAGCAGGGCCCGGTAGACCCGGTCTACAAGATCGGGTGGGCTGTCGAGCCGAACCAGGGGTGGGGCGGATGTCATGTCTGTATACAGAATACACAAAGCCGAAGGCGGTGCCCATGCGGGTTTCTGAGGGTCGGGTCAGGCCGCTGGCTTGGGATTGGGCTGCAGACCTGGCTGCAGACCTGACTGGAGACCCGGCTGGAGACCCGGTTGGAGGCCTGGCTGAAAACCGGGTTGGAGACTTCAACCGGCACCGCATGCGGCACCATGGCGATGCGAGCTGCGGTCTTGCCACAATCTGGCCCGATGAATGCTCGAGTTTTTCTGGCGGTGTGCGGCTTCTTGAGCTTGGCGAGCGCAGGCTCGGCGCTCGCTCAGGCGCCGGCCACGATCAGCGCTTGTCCGGATGTCGTTGACGATTCAGCCCGCTTGGCCTGCTATGACCGGGCTCACGGGCGCTCGGCGCGAACCGCGGCCGATCTCGTGCCGGCCCGACCTGGCCAGGCGACCACGCTGGCGCCGCCGACCGCAGCGCCAGTGTCTGTGCCCGTGCCGGCGGCGGCTGCCACCGACATGACCTTGTATTCGAGCCTGGCCGAGCGCTGGGATCTGCGTGGCCACACTGGTGAGCTGTTTGCGCCACGCGCCTACCGTCCGGTCTACGTGCTGCCAGCCACCTACACCGACCGCCTCAACCGCTCACCGAGCTCGCCTTCGCCCGACCACACGGTGCCATCGCCGTTGGAGTTGCGGCCCGTCGAAACGAAGTACCAGATCAGCCTGAAAGCCAAACTGCTGCCCGACATCCTGGGTTTGCCGGTCAGCCTGTGGGGCGGCTACACCCAGTCGTCACGTTGGCAGGTCTACAGCGGCGCCGATTCACGGCCCTTCCGCGAAACCAACTACGAACCCGAGGCCATGCTGGTGTGGCCTATGAAGGGCGAGATCCTGGGCTGGCAGATGCGCATGGCGTCGGTGTCGCTCAACCACCAGTCCAATGGGCGGTCGCTGCCGCTGTCGCGCAGCTGGAACCGCGTCATCGGCACGCTGGCGCTGGAGCGTGGCGAATGGGTGGCCGAGCTCCGACCCTGGGGCCGCATTTACGAGGGCAGCAACGAGGACGACAACCCCGACATCCTGAACTACATCGGTCGTGGTGAACTGCTGCTCAGCCGCTACTGGGGCAACCATGCGCTGAGCTTTCAACTGCGCCACAGCCTGCGGCTGGCCCAAAAGTCGCGCGGTTCCGGGCAGCTGGACTACGTCTTTCCGCTCACCGGTGCCTTGCACGGGCACCTGCAAATCTTCAGCGGCTACGGTGAAAGCATGATCGACTACAACGTGCGGCAAACCAAAGTCGGTCTGGGTGTGACGATCGCCGGCTGGCGCTGAGGTCTGCCCGCGGTCCTGGCGCAGCGCGATGGCGAAGCCGGGCTTGGCTGGCCCAAACAGGGGGCCATAGACCCCGCTTTTGCCGGTCACGCTTGGAGCCGGCGTCCCTAGCATGCAGGAATCTGCATCCTGGAGGAGCCGGATGGAATCTGCCGTTGTCGCCAAACCACCCGCCAGTGGGCCGGGCCCTGCCACCTGGGCCGCCGCTGCATTGGCGCCGGTCACCGTGGCTCACCTGGAAGCGGCGCGAAGCGGCCAGATGAGCTTGCAGGCCTTGATCGACGCCGCGCAGGCCTTGCAAGGCGCCGGCCAAAACGACACCGCGGCGCTGCTCTACGAAACCTGGTTGGCCAAGACCGCGTCGCCTCTGCGCCATGTGGCAGCTTTCAACTGGGGCACCTTGCTGTCCAACGCGGGTCGCAGCGACGACGCGACGCTGGCCTACGAACAGGCCTTGGTCCATCAACCGGGCTTTGCGCCGGCCCAGCTCAACCTGGGCCATCTGTTGGAGCGTCGCGGCGACAGCGCGGCCGCCCTGACCCAGTGGGCGGCGGTGTTCGATTCCCCAGCAGCGGTCAGCCAAGACCTGTGCCTGCACGCGCTGAACAACAGCGCCCGCCTGCTCGAGACGCTGCGCCGCTACGGCGAAGCCGAAGCGCTGATGCGTCGCAGCCTGGAAATCAAAGCCGCGCAGCCCGACGTCATTCAGCACTACGTGCACATCCGGCAAAAACAGTGTGCCTGGCCGCACGACCTGGCGGTGGGCGACGTCACACCCAACCAATTCTTGATGGGCACCTCGCTGCTGGCGATGATGGGCCTGCACGACGACCCGGCGCTGCAGCTGTTGGCCGCACAACGTTTTGTGCAGGAAAAAGTACCCAAGCCAGCGGCCGTGGCGCTGCACAGCCGCATGCCGGCGCGCAGCGGGTGCATTCGCATCGGCTACCTGTCGGGCGACCTGCACATGCATGCCGTGGGCCTCCTGACCCCGGAGCTTTTTGAGTTGCACGACCGCAGCCGCTTTGAGGTCTGGGGTTTTTGCTGGACGCCAGAATCGCAGCAGCCGCAGCGGCTGCGCATCCTGAAGGCGCTGGACCACCACGTGCGCTTGAACGGCGTCGACGACGCCACCGCCGCCAAGCTGATCGCGCAGGCCGGCATCGACGTCTTGGTCGACCTTCAGGGCCTGACCAGCGGCGCGCGGCCGGCCATCCTGGGCCACCGCCCGGCGCCCGTGCAGGTCAGCTACCTGGGTCTGCCGGGGACCAGCGCGCTGCCCGGTGTGGACTGGATGCTGGCCGACCGTTTTGTGATGCCGCCGGCGCTGCTGCCGTTTTGCACCGAACGCCCCTTGTACCTGCCACGCTGTTACCAGGTCAGCGACCGCCAACGCGAGGTGGCGGCCCGCCCCGACCGCGCGCGCTACGGCTTGCCCGAAGACGCTTTTGTGTTTTGCAGTTTCAACAACAACCACAAATTCACGGCCGACATGTTTGGCGCCTGGATGCGCATCCTTCTGGCGGTGCCCGGCAGCGTGTTGTGGCTGCTGGCCGACAACGACACGGCGCGCGACAACATGCTGCGCGCGGCCGCTGCGCAGGGTGTGGCGCCCGAGCGCCTGATTTTTGCGCCGCGTGTTTCACCGGCCGAGTACCTGGCCCGCTTTGCGCTGGCCGACCTGATGCTGGACACCTTCCCGTTCAACGCCGGCACCACGGCCAGCGACGCGCTGTGGATGGGCACGCCGATCGTCACCCGGGCCGGCCGCACCTACATCAGCCGCATGGCGGGCAGCTTGCTGAACGCCGTGGGCCTGCCCGACCTGGTCACTGAAAGCCTGCCCGACTACGAGCGTCTGGCCATCACCCTGGGGCGCGAGCCGGCACGGGTGGCCTCCTACAAGCGCTACCTGGCCGAACAGGGCCGTCAGTCGGCGCTCTTCAACGTGCCGCAGATCGTGCGCGATGTCGAGGCCGCGTTCGAAGGTCTGGCCCTGGCCGCCCGGTCGGCTGCGGGTGCGGGGGCGGGTGCGGGCACTGGGTCGGTCACCGGCGCGGTTTGAGCCATCTTGGAACCCGAATCCCCTAGCCGTCGATGAGCGAAGCGCAGACCCTGGCCCCCGATGCGGCAGCGCAACCGCCGCCTGCCGCATCGGTTCAGCCGGCCGCGGGCTGGGACATCGAAAACGACCCCTTGGCCCACGCGCTGAGCTGGTTGACACGCCACCACGGCCGCGAGCAGTCGCCCGAGTCGTTGCTGGCCGGCCAGCCCGTGGCCCAGAAACTCGGCCCTGATCAGGCGCTGCGCGCCTTGCGCGACGCCGGTTTCAGCGCTGGTTTGGTGCAACGCCGCGTGGCCGACCTGCACCAGCTGTTGTTGCCGGCGGTGCTTTTGCTGCACGAAGGCGATGCCTGCATCGTGGTGGCGCGCCACGACGCCACCACGGACGGCAGCCCGCGCTACGACATCGTGATGCCTGGGCGTGAACACCACGCCTGCAGCGCCAGCGAAGCCGAGCTGGGCAGTGAGTACACCGGGATTGCACTCGTCGCCACGCCCATGGCCACGCCCAAGCACGCTGCGCAGGACGAAGCGCTGATGCGCGACCCGGCGACCCACTGGCTGTGGGGCACGATGCGCCGTTTTGTGCCGTACTACCGCTCAGCGTTGCTGGCGGCATTGCTCAGCAACGTCTTGATGCTGGTCACCGGCATGGTCACCTCCGTCATCTACGACAAGGTCATTCCGCACCAGGCCTACGTCACGCTGTGGGCCTTGGCCAGTGGTGCGGCCATCGCCTTGGCCTTTGACCTGATGGCTCGCCAGCTGCGGGCCTACCTGATCGACATGGCGGGCCGCAAGGCCGACCTGATCGTGGGCAGCATGCTCTTTCGGCAGACCTTGGCCGTGCGCATGGAACAGCGCCCCGACTCGGCCGGCGCCTATGCCCATCACCTGGCACAGATTGAACAGGTGCGCGAATTTTTTGCTTCAGCCACGCTGTCGGCCCTTTCCGACCTGCCCTTCATCCTGATCTTCGTGGCCATGGTCTTTGCCGTGGGCGGGCCGCTGGGCTGGGTGCTGGTGATCGCCATTCCGCTGATGCTGGGCCTGTCGGCCATCATCCAGGGCAGCCTGCGCCGCGCCACCATGTCGCACATGCAGCAAACGGCCGACTTGCATGGCGTGCTGGTGTCGGCGGTGGATGGCATCGAAGACCTCAAGGCGTCGGGCGCGCAGGGCCGTTTCCTGCGCCAGTACGAAGAATCGACCGCAGCCTATGCCACCAGCATGCTGCGCACCCGCAAGATCACCTCGTGGACCGTCAACATTTCGGCCATCGCCCAGCAAGCGGTGACGCTGGTGATGTTGGTCTGGGGTGTCTACCTGATCGAGGCCAAGGTCATCAGTGCCGGCGCCTTGATCGGCTCGGTGATGTTTGCCATGCGGGCCTTGGCACCCTTGACCAGCGTGGTGCAGCTGGCCACCCGCTACCAGGGTGCCCGCGCTGCGATGCGTGCCCTGGACCGGGTGATGGAACAGCCGGTGGAGCGTGAACCGGGCAAGGTTTATGTGCCGCGCCGTGAGCTCAGTGGTCGCATCGGTCTGGCCGATGTGGGCTTTGCCTACCCCACGCCCAGTGGCGGCTCCGAGCCCGGCCCGGCCGTGCTGAAAGCCGTGACGCTGAAGTTCGAAGCCGGCGAGCGGGTGGCGTTGTTGGGCCGCATTGGCAGCGGCAAGAGCACGGTGTTGCGCCTGTTGGCCGGTCTGTACCGGCCCACCGCAGGCCACGTGGAAGCCGACGGCATCGACCTGCGGCAGATTGATCCAGCCGACTTCCGCGCCCGCGTGGGCTTTGTGTCGCAGGACCCCAAGCTGTTCAGCGGCACGCTGCGAGACAACGTGCTGCTGGACCGCCCCGCAGCCGACCCCGCGCGCCTGGGTGAAGTGGCCCAGCTCACCGGGCTGGATCGTTTGGTTTCCACCCACCCCAAGGGTTGGGAGTTGCCGGTGGGCGAAGGCGGTACGCTGTTGTCGGGCGGCCAGCGGCAACTGGTGGCGTTGGCCCGCTGCTTGGTGACTCGGCCGCAAATTTTGCTGATGGACGAGCCCACCAGCTCGATGGACGCGCAGAGCGAAGTGGCCTTTCTGCGCCAGCTCAAACAAGCTTGCGGCAGTTGCACCCTGGTGATGGTGACGCACCGCCCGGCGGTGCTGGAACTGGTCCATCGGGTGGTGGTGGTGGACAACGGTCGCATCGTGATGGACGGCCCCAAGGCCCAGGTGCTGGCGGCCCTGAGCGGCGCCCGCCCCGCGCCACCGCCCGCAGACGGCAACACCAGCAACGTGCACATGCACCCCAGCTCGCAGACGGTGCAACGTGAGGCGGCGGTCTGAACCATGTGGGGTCTGAAAAAAGGTGCTCCGGTGCCCACTGAACTGCAGCCGCGTGACATGCCCTTTGTCAGCGCGGTGGCGGCCGCCCAGGTGGTGGAGCCTGCACCGGCTGCGATGTGGGCCGTCTACCTGATGCTGGCGGCCCTGCTGGCGGCCCTGGGCTGGTCGGCCGTGGCCACGGTGGACGTGGTGGCCAAGGCCAAAGGCCGGGTGGTGCCCGACGGCCGCGACCAGATCATCGCCAGCCTGGAAGGCGGCATCCTGCGCGAGTTGCTGGTGCGCGAAGGCCAGCAGGTGCAGGTGGGTCAGCAGCTGGCCCTGCTTGACCCGACGCGCGTGGAAGCCCAGCAGGCCGAAGGCCAGGCCAAGCGGCTGGCGCTGAAGGGCACCTTGGCCCGCCTGCAGGCCGAGGCCGCCGGCAAGGCGCTGGACTTTCCCGATGAGCTCTCGCAAGCCATCGTGCAAGGCGAGCGGGCCAGCTTCGAGGCCCGCCAGACGGCACTCAACGATGCCGTCGAGACCAACCGACGCAGCATCGGTTTGCTCAACCGCGAGCTCGAGATGGCGGTGGCGCTGGCCAGCAAGGGCTTGATGAGCGACGTCGAAGTCATGCGTGTGCGCCGCCAGGTCAATGAGCTGAATCTGCAGACCCACGAGCGCATCAATCGCTTTCGTCAAGAGGCCAGCAGCGAGCTGGTGCGGGTCAGCACCGATTTGTCCTTGATGGAAGAGCAGATGGTGGTGCGCAACGACGTCTTGCGCCGCAGCACCCTGGTTTCACCGGTGCGCGGCATCGTCAAACAGATCCGCATCAACACCTTGGGCGGCGTGGTGCCGGCCGGCGCACCGATCATGGAGTTGGTGCCAGTGGGCGATCACCTGGTGGTGGAAGCCCGCGTGCTGCCGGCTGACATCGGCTTCGTCAAAGTCGGGCAGCCGGTCGAGATCAAGCTCAGCGCCTATGAGTACACGATCTACGGCAGCCTCAAGGGCGAGGTGCAGTCGATCAGCCCCGACGCTTTGGGTGACCCCGACCGCGCAGCCTCACCCGATGGAACCTGGTACCGCGCTTTGGTGCGGGCCAACGGGGGCGACTTGCACCCCAGCCTGCAGACCGGTGACAAGCGCATGGCGATCCTGCCCGGCATGACCGGCACCGTGGAAATCCGCACCGGTGAGCGCACCGTGCTGGGCTTCCTGTTCAGGCCGCTGCTCAAGACCACCGAGGCTTTTCGCGAGCGCTGAACCTGGAGGTCGCGCGCGGTATAGGCCGCGCGGGCGGCGGGCTCAGAGCACGCGTTGTTGGCGGCAGACGTTGTCGCCCGTGACGGTCAGCCGCAGGCTGCCGCCGTTCCACTCCAACCAGTTCATGCTGACATAGTCGTTGATGTCGTTTTCGGCGATGTCGGCCGCACGGTGCTGCTTCAGCAGCGAGACCGTGGCGGGCAGTGCGTGACGCAATTCCTCTTGGCGAAGGGCGGGTGTGCGATGCAGTGGCTGGGTCATGAGGATGCTCAAGATGCGAGGTCACGTTAACACCCCAACAAGTCTTTGCCACCCGTCAATTGCAGGGGGTGGTGGGTGATATGGTCAGGGTCTTCCCCAGTCGCCTGCAGGCCGGGTGCCCGCATCACTTTGAAAGCGCTCACTGCGCACCGCAGTGGCCAGCAGCAAGAGGTTCCACATGATTGACTCCTTGCTGCTCTGTGCAGCGCGCATTGGCACCTTTGAGCACGACCGGCCGATGACCCACGCCAGTGGCTTTTTTTTCGAGCGTGAGCAACGGCTTTATCTGGTCACCAGCCGCCATGTGCTGATCGACACACCCAGCAAGCACTTCCCCAACCGCATCGAGATTGAAGTTCACACCCAAGAGGGCGACTTGGCCAAGTCGACCGGTTTCTCGGTGATGCTGTACGAAGATGGCAAGAGCCAGTGGCGTCAGGGCGAGGACGCTGCAGGCGAGATCGACGTGGCGCTGATCGAACTGGACCGCAGTGCCTTGCCCAAGGGCGCGGTGATCCGCCCTTTCACGCCCGAGCACATTCAGGCCGTGGATGGTGTTGTGGAGGTTGGCAGTTCGGTGCTGATCGTGGGCTTTCCGCTGGGCTTTCACGACACCTTGCACCACCTGCCGGTGGTGCGCCAGGCGGTGGTGGCTTCAGCCTACGGCTTGCGCTTCCAGGGCCAGGGCTATTTCTTGACCGATGCGCGCACCCACCGCGGCACCAGCGGCTCGCCGGTGGTGCTGCGTGACCCCGCGGCCGCCGCCCAAGGCGCGGTGCTGCCGTGGAAACTGCTGGGTGTGCACTCGGCCAGCCTGGACATGAGCGGGCGTGACCGGGTGCAGGACGAGACCCTGGGTCTGAACTGCACTTGGTATGCCGACATGCTGATGGTGCTCACCAGCACGCCCGAGCGCGCTGGCCTGGCCCCTCAAGGGCAAGGCGTGCTGCAGGGCAAGTCCAACCCCTGAGCCGGGATCAGCGGAACAGACCCAGGCGCTGCGCTTCCAGCGCGGCCTCGGCGCGCGAGCTCACGTTGAGCTTGCGATAAATCTGTTTCACGTAATCGGCGATGGTGTGACGGGACAAGCCCAGCTGAACGCCGATCTCAGGCAGGGTGTAACCCTTGGCCACCCGCAACAGCACTTCACTTTCGCGGTCGGTCAGGTTGACGCTGGGCATGGCGTTGGCCGACGCCGCCTGTGGCTTGGCTTTGGCGCTGAAGTAGGCCATCACGCGCCGGGCAATGCTGGGCGACAACGGCGGTTCGCCTTGGCTGATGCGCTGCAATTGTTCGGTGATGAGCTCGCGCGCCTGTTCCTTCAGGATGTAGCCAAAGGCGCCCGCCTGCAAGGCCGGAAACAGGTGTTCGTCGTCGTCGTGGATGGTCACCACGACACTTTGTGCATCGGGTTGCATGTCGCGCAGTTTGGTCACCACGTCCACGCCAGAGCCATCGGGCAAGCCCAGGTCCACCAAAGCCAGGTCAAACTTCACGGCCGCCACCAGACCCATGGCGTCGCTGACGCGTGCGCTTTCAGAAATGGTGGCGCCGGGAAACACCTGCAGCACCAGCTTGCGCAGCCAGGCCCGAATCTCGGGCAGGTCTTCCAGCAGCAAAATGGTTTTCATCAGGGGTTTGGGCGTTGCTCAACTGGGATGTTATCGACCAGCGCTGCCGCATCACGAGGGCGTGGTGGCGCGATCCAGCGGAACCGTGAGACGTATCACGGTTCCGAAGCCTGGGCCGCTCTCCACCAGGCACTGTCCCTGCAGCTGCTTGGCGCGGTTCTTCATGCTGGCCAGGCCGTGACCGCGGTCCAGGCGAGCGTCGATCTCACTGGAGATGCCGTCGCCGTTGTCCTGCACCGTGAGTTGGAAGTCGCCGTCGGCGATGGCCGCGGTGATGCTGCAACTGCTGGCCCCGCTGTGCTTGATGACGTTGCTGGTGGCCTCGCGCAGGATGCGCGTGGTCTGCACGTAAGCGCGGGCGCTCAGGGTCTGCGGCAAGTCTTCCGGGGCATCCCACTCGCCCTCGATGCCGGCCTGCCCCAGGCGGGCGATGACTTCGGCCCGCCAGTCGCCCAGGGCGTCGGCCAGCCGCACCGGTTTGCCGGTCAGGCCGCGCACCGACAGCCGCATTTCTTCCAGCGCTTCGCGCGCCAGCGTGCTGATGCGTTCTGATTCGCTGGTGTGCACGATGGTCAACAGCTTGGCCCCCAGGTCGTCGTGCAGGTCCGCGGCGATGCGCTTGCGCTCGCGTTCGGTGACCTGTTCCACCCGCAACTCGGACAGCTGGCGAAAGTTGCGCTCGATCTCGGCGGTGGCTTCGCGCACCCGCTGTTCCAGCTGTACCTTGTGTTGCTCGGCCTGGTACAGCGCATGACCGTGCTGCTGCACCAGGCGCAAGCCCACCATGACCAGGATCACCGGCACCAGCAAGCCCGTCAGGTGGGTGGCGATGGGTGGCACCTGCCACCACTGGGCGCAAATTTCCAACAAGCCGGCCACGCCGATGCAGGCCAGGAAGGTGGCCATCAGCCAGGCCGACCGGGTGTGCCAGCGTTTGCGCAGGTGCAACACAGCCGCTGCCGTGACCTCGGCGGCCAACAGCACGTACCAGACGTTGGCCACCGTGTTGAAGTGCACCGGCCCGGCCGCCAACAGGCTGAGCGCCAGCGCCGCGCATTGCACCGGCAAGGCCCGGTCCACCGCACCAAAACGCAGGCCCGCATAGCGCAGCAAGAACTGCACGGCGGCCCAGGTGATGAAGCCGAGCAGCGCACAGAGCAAAAACTCCAGGGCCAGATGGCCTAGCGGCACATCGCGCAGCCACAGCCGCGTGTTGACCAGGGCCAAGCCCACACACAGGGCACCGAAGTAGGCCAGGTGGCTTTCGCGCCGGTTGATGAAGCCCAGCACAAACATGAACCCACCCATCAGCACCAGCGTGGCGCTGACGGCCTGAGGTGCGCTGACCTGAACCGCCATCTGATGAGACCGCTGATCGGCCAGCGTCGACAGCGGGCCGACGCTCAGCACCGACAGGCCACCGGAGCGCAGGCGCGAGCCTGAAGACGTCAAGGCATGGCCGCTGACCCGCAGGTCCAGCACGTTGTCTGCGGGCTTGAGCAGGGCCGCGGGCAAGGCCAGCAGTTGGGGGTGGTTGCAGTTGTTGGTCAGCGGTGCGGTCATGCGGCCGCCGCTGTGCAGCAGGTGGCCATTGAGAAAGACTTCCAGGTTGCTGCACACACGGGGCACCAGCAGCGCCAGCGGATCGCCCGGGTCGGTGCTGGTTTGCTGCGGCAGGGCCAGGCGATACCACAGCGTGCCGGCAAATCCGGGGTGGGTGAGGGCCCACTCGTGCGGCAGCGAAACTTCCAGCCCCGGCCGGTTTTGCGGAAACGCCTGTTCTTGCCCGGCCACCGTCAGCGCCAGGCGCAGCTGTTGCACCGGCGCCGGTGCAGCCAGCGCCGCTGAGCTCAGCAGGTTCAACCACAAGCACACGATCAACGACCGCAGCAACGACCGCAGCAACAACGGCAGCAACGACAGCAGCAACGACAGCAGCAACGACAGAAAATGGGGGGTCCGCATGGCGCCGCTGATTCTGCACGCCCACCTGGGCGGGTCGGCACTGCGACAATGCGGACCCGTGCGTAAATTGCCAATGCCTTGATTCGTCGCCATACCTTCGAAGAGCCCGACAACCGTCGCCTGGCGCAGCTGTGTGGGCCTTTGGAAGCGCACCTGCGCCTGATCGAGTCCACCTTGGGGGTCAGCCTTTCCCGCCGCGAGGCCACCTTCCGCATCCAGGGGCCAGCCTTGGCGGTCGAGCGAACAGCCAAGCTGCTTGACACACTGTATGCCCGCGCTGCACGCGCCATCGACGAGCAGACCCTGCAGTGGATGTTGGCCGACGCCAGCGCGGTTCAGGGTGCCGCCGCGCCACCCGCGGGCGCGCAAGAGCCGGTGGTTTTGCACACCCGCCACAGCGACCTCAGCGGCCGCACGCCGCACCAGTTGCAGTACCTGCGTCAGATGTTGACGCACGACATCACGCTGGGCATCGGCCCGGCCGGCACCGGCAAGACCTTCCTGGCCGTGGCTTGCGCGGTCGACGCGCTGGAGCGTCAGGGCGTGCAGCGCATCGTGCTCACCCGCCCGGCTGTGGAGGCGGGCGAACGGCTGGGCTTCCTGCCCGGTGACCTGGCGCAAAAAGTGGATCCTTATCTGCGCCCCTTGTACGACGCGCTCTACGACCTGATGGGCTTTGACCGCGTGACCAAGGCCTTTGACAAAGGCCTGATCGAGATCGCGCCCCTGGCCTTCATGCGCGGGCGCACGTTGAACCATGCCTTCGTGATCCTCGACGAGGCGCAGACCACCACGCGCGAACAGATGAAGATGTTCCTGACCCGCATCGGCTTTGGTACCAAGTGTGTGGTCACGGGCGACGTGAGCCAGATCGATCTGCCGCCGGGCACACCCAGCGGACTGGTCGAGGCTGCGCAGGTCCTGCACGGGGTGGAGGGCGTGGCTTTCACCCGTTTCACGGCGGCTGACGTGGTGCGCCACCCGCTGGTGGCCCGTATCGTCGATGCCTACGAACAACAGCCGGCCCGAACCCATGACACCGCAGACCGCCCGCTGCCGACCGGTCGCACATCCCCATGAGCCAGCCCGCGCTGCAGCTGTCTTTGCAGTTTGCCGACAAGCGCCACCGCGACCTGCTTCCACGCCACCGGGTGGCGCGGTGGGTGCGCGCAGCCTTGTTGCGTCCAGGGCAGATCACGGTTCGCATCGTGGGCACCGAAGAAGGGCAATTGCTCAACCGGGAATATCGCCAGAAGGACTACGCCACCAACGTGCTGACCTTTGACTACCAGCATGACCCCGTGGTGATGGCCGACTTGGTGTTGTGCGCGCCCGTGGTGGCGCAAGAAGCGCTGGATCAACGCATCACGCTTGAAGCCCATTACGCCCACCTGCTGGTGCACGGTACCCTGCATGCCCAGGGCCATGACCACGAAGACGACGAGCAGGCGGCTCACATGGAAGCCCTGGAGAGTCAGGTTCTGATCAGCCTGGGCTACGCGGACCCTTATCGCCCGCGTTGAGGCCAGACCCGCGGACATGACCTCTCAGGTCATCGACGCCACCCGCTCTGCTTTGCATCATGTTTCCCAGTTGCACCCTTGCGGCGCCCACTGGAGCACACCATGAACGACATCGATCTCGTCCCCCTGGCTGTGGGCCACATGATTGGCCTGGGTGCCATCGGTTCTTGTCTGGGCGTGGGCATCATGGCCAGCCGCTACCTCGACGCCTGCGCGCGCCAGCCCGAAATGATGGAACCGCTGCAGGCGAAAGTTTTCCTGCTGGTGGGCGTGCTCGATGGCGCCTTCATCATCGCCACCGGCATCGGCTTGTGGTTTGCCACGGCCAACCCGTTCAAGTGAAAGGCAGTCGTGGGCTGCGTGCCCTGCGCCGCCGGGGATCAGCCCAACGTTGAACGCAGGGCCCGCAGCGCCGCAGCCGTGCTTTCGTCGGCGGGCAGCAGCGTTTCCACGGCCAGCTCAGACACCGTCACGTCGTGCGCAGCACCAAACACGGTGATGGTGGTGATGAAGTTCAGCACACCCAAGGGGCTGTTCAACGTCAGCGGCACCGCCACGTCCTGATCCTGGATGGGCGCGGTTGCCGCGGGCGTGTCAGCCGGAAGCGGCAGTTCACGCAGTTCCTGCAACAGGTCTCGCAACACTGGGTCTGCGCTGGCTTGCGCCTGCCGTTGCAAGCGCGCCAGCACGTGGCCTCGCCAGGCCACCAAGTTGGCGACCTGAGGTGCCAAACCCTGTGGATGCAGCGACAGCCGCAAGACATTGATGGGCGCTGCCAACAGGTGCGGTGAGGCCGACGCCATCAGCAGGGGCACCATGCGGTTGGCCGCCACCAGATGCCAGTGGCGGTCCACCGCCAGCGCGGGCCAGGGTTCGTGGGCGTCAAGCAGGCGCTGCAGCACGTCGCGCGCCACGGTCATGCTGGGGTCGGCCAAGGAGCGCTCGGCGTACAGCGGTGAAAAACCGGCGGCCACCAGCAAGCTGTTGCGTTCTCTCAGTGGCACGTCCAGATGTTCAGCCAGCCGCAGCACCATCGCCCGGCTGGGTTGTGCGCGGCCGGTTTCCAGCCAACTCAGGTGTCGGGTCGATACATCGGCTTGCAGGGCCAGGGCCAGTTGCGAGCGCTGACGTTGTTGTCGCCACTGGCGCAGCAGACGTCCAAAGGGTGCGCTGGCCTGGTCCATGGGCGGGAGCGGACGGGTGGGTAACCGGAAGGGGGTGCTCGGCTGGCCTAGACCAGGATGCCGTCGCCGTCCACGCTCACTGGTGGCGTTCCATCGGGTCGCAATGACTTGGCCCATTGCACCCCCGCCTCAGCGCTGCCGCCTTCCATGAAACAGGGCATCGGCAGCTGCTCGGCTGACAGGCCCAGCCGTTGGCGAACCAACACGGCCAGCTCGTCCAGCAGCACCACCGCCATGGCGCGCCACTCGATGACCAGTTCGTCCTGCGGTTTCCAGGTCCGTGCCAGCAGGCGCGGATCGCGCGGCACGATCACGCCGGCGTCGACCAACAAGCCTGCGTTGCGGGCGTCTGGCAGGGCCGTCAAGGCTTCGACACCCGTGACCCGGATGCCAGCCCAAATCAAGGGCTCCAGCAGAGAGCAGGTGATCCACTGCGCCAATTGGTGAAACGGCACCCAGCCCTCGGTGGTGCGGTCTTGCTGATGGCCGGCCACGGCGGACCCGGCCCACAGGTGGGGCCAGACATCGCCGGCCGGCAGGCCTTGCACTTTGCTGCCCGACGGCCAGACCGACAAGAACACACGCAAGACATGGCCCAGCACCTCGCTGGCGCTGACCTCATGGCGCGTGCCATAGCCGGTGATGCGGTCGAACAGCAGGCCCGGGCGAGCTTGGGCCGGCAAGCCCCGGGCGGTGTCGCGCGCGGCTTCTTCCTGCAAGGCGTGGCCCAAGCGCGCCAACATCGCGGCGCGGGCGTCCAGCCCCACCACCGGGTTGCTGGGGCTGCTTTGGAAAATGGCGCGCAGCGCTGCAGCGTCGACATGGCGCAGCGCGCTGGCGTCGGCGCGCTGGGGGTCCCCGGCCTGGGACGAAAAAGCGCCGGCCATGAAGGCCCGAAAACTGGCCACGGCCAGGCCTTCGGCCTGACGGAAGGTGGCAGCGGGAGCAGCGGGAGCGACGGGTGCAGCCAGCGCCGGTTCTTCGACCGCTGGCGGGGGCCGCCGGGCAGCAGCCTGGTCCAGCAGGGCCAGCAGGTCTTCGGGCGCGGCCGCCGGCAATGCCGCGGCGCTGAGGGCCGCCGATTCCGAATAGATCCAGTTGGCGCCAGCGCCGCCGCTCAACAGGCAACTGATGACGATCATGTCCACCTGAACCCGGGCCACTTCAGCCGGCAAGCGCCCTTGCAGGCGCTGGTTGAGTTCATCCTTGCGAGAAGCCCCGCCCGTTTCCAGCTGCCGCCAGCGGCTGTGCAGCGGCACCACCAAATCGGGAAAGCGTTGTCGGGTTAGCGCCGCCACGCGGTCGGCCAGCGGCGGCAGGGCGTCGCGTTTGAGCTTGAAGCTGGGGCTGACCCCTTGTTCAACCGCGTTCAGCACACCGGCGCAGCGGGCGCGAATGGTGGCCGGGTCGTGCAAAGGGGCGTGGGGGTGGGCCGACACCACGACCGGCAGCGCTTCAATCAAGGTCGTGACCCCGACAGAAGGCTTGAGCCCCGACAAACGGCAGGGAGGAGGGTCCAAGGGCGGATGTGCCGCCCAGCTGATTGTTCATGCCTGCTTCCGTGGAGGGGATGCAAGCCATCCCGGGTGAATGTTTGAAATCTTGGCCAGCGCCGGCAATTGGGTTTTGGTCGATGCAAAAAACGTGGCTGGCATGCAGTCGTTTGACCATCCGGGGACGATACGCGATAAAGCGCTGCGGCCTCAGCGATGGGCTGGACTCCCCAGCGGAACAAGGTTCTTGTGACCCTGTGTGGCTGGTCTGGGGGGAACCCATGACGCCAAAGCGCGGGTGAATTTTCACTTGCAACTGTCACCTGCCGGAACAGAATGTGGACATGGGGTCTCCTGGACCCGAACCTCAAGACCTCAGCAGGCGGAGAAATCACATGAACAAGTCCATCACCTTCATCACGTTTGCGGCCGCTTGTCTGGTCGCAGTTTCAGCCGCGCAGGCGCAAAAAACAGCCCCGATGATGGACGTGCGTTGGATCGATGGCGCGGCCAGGATCGCCGACGACCAGTGGGCGACGGGCAGCGGCGCGCGCACCTTCTTCTTGCGGGTTATGAGCGCGGGGCTGGCGTTCAGCGACGTGCGCATCGGCCCCGAGGGCTCGCACAGTTGCGCGCCGCAAGGCGACCCGCGCGTGGTTCGTTGCGACAAAACCTCGGGTGGCGGTGGAAGTTACCAATACGCCATCAGCCTGGTGCAGATGCAGGCCATGCCCAAGTCGGTGCCGACCATGCCCGATGGGTGGGTGCAGGCCGAGTAGCCCGACAGGCGGGGCTTTCGATGCCCGCCCTGCCAAGCCCCAGGGACCCAACTCCAGGCCGTCCGTGGCTGACCTTCAGCCAGGCGCAGCACCCAGCAGCCCATCCAGGTGTGCCAAGGCCATCCCAAGTTCCGACCCTGGGCCTGCCTGGGCCATGTCGGCAAAGCCCCGCGCTTCTTGCGCTGCGCTCAGCGCCGCGGCGGGCTGACCTGCCAACCACGACGCCTCGCCAAAAGCGCATAAGGCCAGAACCAAGCTGTTGGGCTCGGCGGCGGGACGCAGAAACGACAGCCCGATCCGGATCTCCTCAAGGCCGCCGGGCGCGTCCTGTTGGCGCGCTTTCACCAAGCCCAGCTGACAACGAATCTGGGCCTGGGCGCGTTGGTTGCCGAGCTCGGTAGCCATCTTCAGTGCCTGCTGGTAGTTTTGCCGAGCCAACTCGGTCTGCCCGGCGTTGGCGTCTATCAAGCCCAGCGTTTCAAGTGCCCCGCACTCCAGGCGTGCATAGGCAAACTCCTTGGCCAGCTGGTGCGCAGCCTCGGCACAAGACCGGGCTTCAGAGAGGTGTCCAAGCAGACAGTTGAGCATGCCCAGACTGTTGAGCGCATTGCCCTCACGTTGGCGGTCCCCCCGCTGCCGGAACATGTGCAGAGCCTCTTGGCAGAACTGGCGCGCCTTCTCAAGTTGACCCAACTGTCCATGCAGGTTGCCCAGGTTCACCAGCAAGATGCCCAACCAGTGCGAGTTGCGATGCTGGCGTGCCAGCACCAGGGCGGCCTCGTACTGCACTTGGGCCAGGATCATCCGGCCCTGTTCGAACTGCACAGTGCCCAGGCCATTGAGGGCGGCGCACTGTGTCTCCACTTTTCCAATCTCTTGGGCAAGGGCCAGGGCTTGTGTCAGTTCCGATTGAGCGAGTTCTGTGCGCCCTTCACGCGCATGCAGTGAACCCAGGCGCACTTTGACCGCCGCGAGGCTGGCTGAGTCCGCTGCAGACTCGGCGTGTGACAGCGACGTTTGGTAGTGGTCCACCGCGCGGGCCCGCTGGCCTTGCGCCTCCAGCGCACTGCCCAGCACAAAGTGCGCTCGTGCAGCAGCTGCCGGTTGCGGCTGCTCCAGCCCACAAACCAATTCCGCCAATTCGATACCGGCCTGGAATGGCCCCTGCAGATTGATGGCTGCCCACGCGCCCACCAAGGCTTCGGTGGCCAGATCAGCCCGCCTGGCCAGCACCGCACGCCGGCAGGCCACAGCCAGGTTGTCGATGTCGGCGCAGGCATTCTCTATCGCACGCACGGGCCCCAGGCCGCCAAACCACTCGCTGTGGCGGGCCCAGGCCGCCTGCAGCGCCACCGGCCCACTTCCACCGTAGCGACCTTCGGTTCGCAGGTGTTCGTCGGCATAGGCCTGCACGCTCATCAAGAGGTCGAACCGTTCACCCTGCAAGGGCCGTACAAAAGACTTGTCGACCAGCGAGTTGACCACGTCCAGCGTCCACGGCGCGCCGTCCACCAGGTCCAGGTTGATCACCGCTTCGGCGGCTTCCAGAGTGAAGCCGCCTTCAAACACCGACAGCTGGGCCAGCGCCGACTTGTCGGCTTCTTGAAGCAGGTCCCAGGACCAGTCGAAGGCCGCACGCAAGGTGCTCTGGCGGTCCAGTCGACCGCCTGCCGATGCCAGCAACTTGAAGCGTTCGCTCATGCGCGCCAGCAAAGCCCGCGGCGCCAGGGTTCGCACGCGGGCGGCGGCCAACTCAATCGCCAGGGGCAGCCCGTCCAGAAGGCGCACCAGCTGGACGATGGCGGCGTGGTCTTCGTCACTGGCGTGGAAGTCGCGTTTGGCCGAAGCGGCGCGTTTCAGAAAGAGCTGCTGGGCGTCGTCGGTCTGCAAAGGGGCCAGCGCCAGCGCCTCTTCGCCCACGATGCCCAGCACCTCGCGGGTCGTGACCAGAAACCGCGCATCGTGGGCACGGGCCAACCAGTTGCCCACGGTTTCTTCGGCGTGGCGCGCCACCTGTTCAAAGTTGTCCAGGATGACCAGGCAGCGGCCCCGGCTGGCCATCACCTGGCCCAGCTGCACGCAGGGATCGCCCGGCCCCAGGGGCAGGCCCAAGCCTTGCGCCACGGCGTTGTAGATGCCTTCTACCGAGCGCGCGGGTGCCAGGTCGCAAAACCAGACCCCACCCGGATATTCGCCCAGCCACGACCAGCCGAAGCGGGTGGCCAAACGCGTCTTGCCGCTGCCACCCAAGCCCATCAGCGACACCAGTCGCGCGCCGTCGGCCAGTCGCTGCGCCAGGTCCAGCAAGGTCTTGCTGCGGCCGACGAAGGCGTCGCGCTCGGCGGGCAGGCTGTGCTTGACCTCGCGCATGGGCAGCCACAGGTCGCCCTGGGCCACCACGCGGTAGACCTTCTCGCCATCGGGCGGGGGCGTGAAGGGTGCGCCCGGCTCGCCCACTTCCCACAATTCCAGCGGTTCGGGCAAGCCTTTGACCCGCCAAAAGCCGTGGGACAGCACCCGCTGTGGCAAGTCGCCCAGCGCTTGGCGCGCCGCCTGAGTCATCAAGGTCTGCCCACCCAATGCGGTGGCCATGACGCGCGCGGCCAGCGGCTTGGTCACACCGTCCACTTCCAAGGGCTTGGCGCCCAGTGCGACATCGGCCGCCGGCGTCTCGCGCACCGTGACCGCGCCCACGTGCAGGCCGGCGCGGGCGCGCAAGCGCACGGGTGCGCCGTCGGCGGCCACCGTTTCACGCTCGATCTGGGCCAAGGCGCGGTGGTAGTCCAGTGCATAGGCCAGTGCGTCGCCAGGCGCGCCAAACATCAGCAAAAAACCGTCGGTCTTGTCGATTTCCCGGCCACGCCACTGGCGCAACAGGTCGCGCGCCATGCGGTCATGGGCGGCCCAGATCTGGGCCATGGGCTGGTCGCCCAGACGCTGGGCCAAGGCCGCACTGTCGACCAGGTCGGTCAACAGCAAAGCCACCGTGTTGCCGATGACGGCGCTGGCCTGCAACTCGCTCAAGCCAGGCCCCGCGCTGGGAAATCAGCCCGACGCTGCAGCCAGTTTTGGTGTGAATAGGCGGCCGTGCCGTCGGTGACGTGCAGCGTATAGGCCAGGCGTGAACGCGACGAGCGGTTGGCGGCGCTGTAGTGCGGCAGCAGGCCATGAAAGACGACCAGGGTGCCTGCCGCCACCGGCAACGGCAGCGCGGTGGTGGTCTGCGGCCATGGGGTGTTGTTCAAAGCCTGCATGCGCAACTGGCCGCCTTCACAGATGTACTGCTCGCGCAGTGGTGAGCGGTGGCCGCCGGGCTGCACCCACAGGCAGCCGTTGTCCAGCGTGGCGTCTTCCAGCGCAAACCAGAAGGTCGTGACGGTGTGCGGCGTGGTGACAAAAAACGTGGCGTCCTGGTGCCAGCCCACTTCGCCACCGATGCGCGGCTGCTTGAAGATGATCTGGCTCTGCCAGACCCGCGGTTGCTGCAGTCCCAGATCGTGCGCCAGACCGGCCAGCGCGGGGCCGTGGCTGAAGTCGACAAAGACCGGGTCCAGGTCGTGCAGCGCGTGGCCGATCTTGTTGATGGACTGTGCCTTGGGCACCGTCAATCGACCCGCTGCGTCCAGCGCTTCTTCTTCAAAGAAGCATTGCACGTCGCTGGCCGACGCGATCAGCTGCGCGTCGGTCACCAGGCTGCGGTTGCGGGTGGAAAAGCGGCTGGCCCCGGCCTCGGGGTCAAAGGCTTCAACGATGGTGTGGGCCCGACCGATGGCGGCCTGCAGTTGAGCCGCGGTCTTGAACC
>JANMHH010000163.1:0-6959 GCA_031375065.1 Rubrivivax sp.
TTTGAGTGGCACGAACGCAGTGAGTGCAACGAGTTGCCCGACCAGCCCGGGCAACCGAGCATCGCAGGGCAGTCGACGCGCAGCGGCGACCGCCGCAGTGGCGCGCCCCGGCACACCCGGACAGCCCTTTGCCGCGCAAACCTGTGCAAGCCATCGAACGTCCGCAAAGCGCCTTCAGCTGCATGATTCGACCTCGACTTCTCAGCCCTGAACCTCTGCGCTCACGGCCAAAGCGCCGAGCACCTTGTCAAAAGGCTCAGGCCGGTGCAGCAAGAAGCCCTGGGCGTAGTCAATGCCATGCTCGCGCACCCGCTGCAAGATCTCAGGGCGGTCGACAAACTCGGCCACGGTCTTGAGGCCCACCACGCGGGCCACATCGACAAAGCAGCGCACCGCCGCGTCGTCCAGTGGGTCGTCGATCAGGTCCTTGATGAATTGGCCGTCGATCTTCAGCAGATCGACTGGCAGCGTCTTGAGATAGCCGAAGGAAGAAGCACCCGCGCCAAAGTCGTCCAGCGCCATGCGCACACCCAAGGCGCGAACCTGTTCGATGAAGTGGGTGGCGTCGGCCATGTTGGTGATGGCGGCGGTCTCGGTGATTTCAAAGCACACCCTTTGACACACCCCCGGGCCAGCCAGCGTCAGCAATTCCACCGCGTGGCGGTGAAAGGCGCGGTCGCCGATGGACTGTCCCGACAGGTTGATGCACAAGAGCTCCACCGCCTTCAAATCGGCCACCGCCTTCAAGCGGACCAAGGCGTGTTGCAGCACCCAGCGGTCGATGCGCGACGACAGGTGAAAGCGCTCAGCCGCCGGCAAAAACGCGCCCGGTGGGATCAAGCTGCCGTCGGTGTCGAGCAACCGCAGCAACACTTCGGCGTGCAAGCCTGAGGTTTGGGCGCCCAGTGGATGAATCTTCTGCGCGTAAAGCACGAAGCGGTTGTCGTCGATGGCCTGTTCCAGCCGCGTGGCCCACTGCATTTCGCCGTGGCGCGCGCGCATGGCCAGGTCGGTGTCAAACCAGGCGTGCACGCGGTTGCGGCCAGCCTCTTTGGCGGCGTAGCAAGAGGTGTCGGCGGCTTGCATGACCGCCGCGGTGTTGGCCCAGCGCGTGTCCAGCGGCACCAGGCCGATGCTGGTGCCGATGCGAAAGCGCCGGCCGTCGTGGACAAAGCGGAAGTCGTCCATGCGGTCGCAGATCTGCTGCGCCACGCGCTGGGCCTGCTCGGTGGTGCAGTGTTCCAGGATGACCGCAAATTCATCACCACCCAGCCGCGCCAGCGTGTCGCGCGCGCGCACGGTCTCGCCCATCAACTTGGCCACCTGTTGCAGCAGCTGGTCACCCACCGAGTGGCCGCAGGCGTCGTTGACCAGTTTGAACTGGTCGAGGTCGATGTACATCAGCGCGTGCTGGCTGCGCTCTTCATGGGCCTTGTTGAGGGTGCGGCGCAGGCGGGCCTCAAACTCGGCGCGGTTGATCAAGCCGGTGAGGGCGTCGTGCGAGGCACGGTAGCTCATCTCGCCGCTCAAGCGCCGCTGCTCGGTGACGTCGTGAAAGACCAGCACCACGCCCAGCAGCTCGCCTGCTGCGTTGCGGATGGGCGCTGCCGAGTCTTCGATGCCGTATTCGTCGCCGTCACGAGAGACCAGCACCGTGTGGTTGGCCAAGCCCACCGTCTTGCCTTGTTTCAGGCAGGTGGCCACCGGGTTCTCGGTGGGCTCGCGCGTTTCTTCGTTGACGATGTGGAACACCTGCACCAGCGGCCGGCCGGCCGCCTCGGCCGTGAGCCAGCCGGTCATGCGCTCGGCCGCCGGGTTGAGCCAGGTCACCGCGCCCTGGGCGTCGGTGGTGATGACAGCGTCGCCAATCGACTGCAGGGTGACGCGCAGCAGTTCATGTTGATCGCTCAACTGGCGGGTCAGCGTGCGCAGCGCCGTCACGTCCCAGTTTGCGCCCACCACGCGCAGCGGCTGGCCCTGGGCGTCACGGGTGATCCGGCCCGAGGCGCGCAGGTGGTGCACCGTGCCATCGGGCCAGACGACGCGAAACTCGTGCTCGTAGTCGCCCATGCCGAGCAGGGCGGACTTGAAGGTTTGGACGGCTGTTTTCCGGTCTTCGGGGTGCAGCTGGCGCACCCACAGGTCGTAGCTGTCCACACGAACGCCGCCTGGCATCGCTTCGGGCAGGCCGAACAAGCGGTGCACCCAGACGTCCCACTTCAGCAACCGGGTCTGCACGTTGAAGTCCCACACGCCAATGTGGCCGCTGTCGGTGGCCAGCGTGATGCGCTCGTGGGCGGCTTCCAGGGCCTGGCGTTGCAGCAGCCTGGCGGTGACGTCTTCCACCGAGCCGACATGGCCGGTGACCCGGCCCTGCTCGTCCAGCACGGGCCGGGCCACCGAGCGCACGTGCAGCACGGTGCCATCGTCGTGCCGCACGCGGAACTCCATGTCGAAGTCGGCGCACCGGGCAGCGGCGCGTTGCCATTCGGCGAACACCAGCGCCTGGTCGTCGGGGTGAAGGGTGCGCAACCAGCCTGTGCCCAGGCTCTCTTCAGCGCTCAAGCCATAGATGGCCTGCCAGTTGGCATTGGTGTAGGTGCAGGCACCCTCGGCATCGGTTGCAAACACACCCAGCGGCGCAGCTTCACTCAAGGCGCTGAAGCGCGCCTGGCTGATGCCGTACGAACGTGCCAGCTTGCGCGATTCCAGCGCCTGGCTGGCCGCGACGGCCAGGTGGCGAAGAATCTGCCGCTGGTTGCTCGTCAACTGGCGCGGCTGGCGGTCGATGACGCACAGGGTGCCGACCTGTTCGCCAGTGCTCAGACGCAAGGTGGCGCCGGCATAAAAGCGGATGTCAGGCGCAGAAGTCACCAGGGGGTTGTCTGCAAACCGCGGGTCCTGGGTGGCATCCACCACCTCCAGGATGTCGTCTTCCAGAATGGCGTGGGCACAGAAAGCCAGCTCACGCGGTGTTTCGGTGACCCCGGGCAAGCCGACGTTGGCCTTGAACCACTGGCGGTGCGTATCGACCAGGCTGACCAGCGAGATGGGCACGCCGCAGACCAGCGCGGCGGCATGCACCAGAGCGTCAAACTCGGCCTCGGCGGCCGAGTCCAGCACGTCCAGCTTCAACAGAGCGCGGTGGCGCTGCTGCTCATCGGTGGGTAAGGGGGCTGCGGACATGCGCACTCCAAGGGCGACCGTGCGGACCATTCCCGCGTCGGGCCCAAGGCTAAGTCGCCAGGGCCCCTGTCAGTCGGCTCAACAGCGCCGCCTTTATCGCCCTCATTTGCCGGCTGCCAGCGGCCGCCAGCCTTGCTACAGCCCCGCTACAGCCCTCAGTTGGCGTTCAACCAACGCAAACCCCGGCACTGCGGGTGCCAGCGGCTGCGCACCAGGCACTGGGCGGCGTCGGGGTCGCGCTTGATGACAAACAGCGCACGCGCCACCACGGCCGAGTCGGTGAAGTCGGTGAACAGCCCGTCCACGCCCAGCTCGTAAAACGCCAAGTACTCGTTGACCGGGTTGCCCTTGTAGTTGCTGGCCAGGCGGCGCTGCTCGTTGCGGAAGGTGAAGGGGTGCACCAGCAAGCCGGCCTTGTGGGCGTTGGCCACCACGGCGCTGGGCGGCAGCAGTTGGCGGTCGCCTTCGTTGACCAGGCCGTCGCCGTTGACATCGGCACAGCGGCCGGCCGCCACGGTGATGCAGGCGCTGCTGATCAGGTAAGGCTTCCAGGGGCCGATGCCGTCAGCGTAAGTGCGCACTTCGGCCAGGCCGGCAGGGGTCAGCAGGTCACCAAAGGTGCCCAAGCGGCCGGCCACGGCCCAGTCGTAAGGGCGGTCAAACGGTGCGGCATAGGTGATGCTGCCGTCGATGGCCACGTCATCAGCGTCGATCAACTGCACCAAGCGCACCGACGTTCGGCTGCGCAGGTACTTCAGGTTGGCCTGCTCGAAGCTCTGGATGAACACCGGAGCGCCGCGGTGGTTCCAGCCGTGGCGTTGCAGCACCTGCAGCAGGCGGTCTTCCAGCGCCAGGCCCAGGTTGCGGTGCAGCGTGGGGTGTTTGGTCTCGGGGTAGACGCCGATGGTGCGGCCCTCTTCAGCGCCCTTGCGCTTGGCCAGTTCGATCACTTCGTCGAAGGTGGGGATCTGAAAGCGGCCGTTGAAGCCCTGGTCGCGCTCACCGGCGGGCTGCACGGCGCGCAGGGTCTTGATCTCGGCCAAGGTGAAGTCGCTGGCAAAGAAGCCTTCTTCGGACACACCGTCCACCACCAGCGTGCGCTTGCGGCTGGCAAACAGCGGCAGGCTGGCCACGTTGGTGGTGGCGATCATGTTGGGCTCGTGGCGGGCGATCAGGTGGCCGTCCTTGGTGGCCACCAGGTCGGGCTCGATGTAGTCGGCGCCCAGCTCGATGGCCAAGGCATAACTCTCCAACGTGTGCTCGGGCAGGTAGCCTGCCGTGCCGCGGTGGCCAATGACCAACGGGCGGCTCTTGGCGTTCTTGGGGCTGTTGGCACCGTTGTCGTGGGCCAGCGCGGCGCTGGGCAGCAGGGCTGCTGCAAGGCTGGCGCAGGCCAGCCACCAGCCCAGGGTTTTTTTGCTCATGTTTTGCTCCTCTTGGGGTTGGGGTACGGCAGGAAGCCGTCCCAGGACCATCTTGCAAGCTTTGCGGGGCAAGCGCATGACAGCTACATCTTGTCACGGTTGAAACCTGGCCTGAAGCCAGAGCAGGGCCCTGCCGCGGTTTCAATCCGACCCTGACTCTGGATTGCCTTTTGATTGAACCTTGTGCCTTCGCCCACCTTTGACACCGTGTTGCCGCGCCTGAGCGACTTCCACCGGCGCCTGCGCCAGGCCGGCCTGGACAGCCGCGCGCCCAGCAGCGGTCACTCGTCGCTGGACCCCACGCTGGACCATTCACTGCTGCAAGACCTGCAGCGTTTTGACGCCAGCACCCGCACCGAGCCCGGCCTGGAGGTTCTGGAAGTGGTGGCCGCTTCGTTGCGCCACGGCCGCGCCCTGCGCTTGCTGGTGTCGCACGCCGACCTGGTCTTGCCGCTGACGGTGATGCCCGTGGAGCGGGTGGTGCAGGCCCCGCTGCCGCTGGCGCAGTGGGAGCTGTTGAACTGGGCGGGCATGAAGGTGCTGCAGGTCGAACCGGCAGCACCGCCGTTGCAGGCCGAGCACCGGGCCCCCTTGGGTTTGGTGCTGTGGGCGCTGGCCCTGCAAGGCTCGCGCGCACAACTGCTGCCCGAGATTGCCGGGCCGGTGGCCTACCGCATTGCGCCCAGCGCCGACTTTTCGGGGCTGCACCTGACCGGGCTGCTGGCCGCGGCCGTGGCGCGCCTGCGCCGCCAGAGCACACCGTTGCATGAACTGAGCGGCTGGCCCGGCCTGGACGCCGAACGCGCGACGCGGCTGCTCAACGGCTTGTACCTGCAGTCGGGCCTGATCATCACGCGCTCCAACCCGGCCGCAGCGCGCTCGCACTGAGCGCGTTCGTCGTGCGTCTTCGCGCGTTCGTCGTGCGTCTTCTTCAGCGGGCGCTGAGCGCTTCCCAGCGTTCCAGTGCCGCCATCAATTCGCTTTCGATGGCTTCGATGCGGGCGTGCATCACCGGCACCTGGTCGGGCTCGTCGGCGTAAACCGTGGCGCTGGCCAGGCGCTGGTTGAGCGTGGTCTGCTCGCCCTCCAGCGCTGCGATGCGCTGCGGCAGCGCCTCCAGTTCGCGCTGTTCCTTGTAGCTGAGCTTGACCTTGGCCGGGGCTGACTTGGAGGCTGTCACCGCAGCTTTGGCCACTGCCGTGCTGGCCGCGGCGGCAGTCGCTGCCAGGGCTGCGGCAGCCAGCACCTTGCCACGCGCACGCTGCATCTTCCAGTCCTCGTAGCCACCTTCGTATTCACGCCACAGGCCCGGCCGGCCGCCAAACACCGGGTCGCCTTCCCAGGCGATGGTGCTGGTCACCACGTTGTCCAGAAAGCGCCGGTCGTGGCTGACCAGAAACACCGTGCCGCTGTAGGACTGCAGCAGTTCTTCCAGCAGTTCCAGGGTGTCGATGTCCAGGTCGTTGGTGGGCTCGTCCAGCACCAGCACGTTGGCGGGCAGCGCAAACAGGCGCGCCAACAGCACGCGGTTGCGTTCGCCGCCCGACAGTGTGCGCACCGGTGAATTGGCGCGTTCGGGGCTGAACAGGAAGTCGGTCAGGTAGCTCATCACGTGCTTGCGCGTGACCTTGGGCTCCTGGCCCAGTTCGATCCACTCGCTGCCGGGGCTGATGGTGTCCACCAGCGTGGCGTCCAGGTTCAGCCCGGCGCGCATCTGGTCGAAGTAGGCCACTTGCAGCCGTGTGCCCTGGCGCACGCTACCACTGGTGGGCTGCAGCTCACCCAGGATCAGCTTGAGCAAGGTGGTCTTGCCACTGCCGTTGGGGCCGATCAGGCCGACCTTGTCGCCGCGCAGGATGGTGCCAGTGAAGCCGCTGATCAGCTGGCGGTCGCCATAGCGCATGCCCACGTCCTTGAGCTCGGCCACGATCTTGCCGGGCGGTAAACCGGCGTCCAACTCCAAGCGCACCTGGCCCAGCGTGTCGCGCCGCGAGGCCCGCTGTTCGCGCAGTTTCACCAAGCGCTGCACGCGGCCCACGCTGCGGGTCCGGCGCGCTTCCACGCCTTTTCGGATCCACACCTCTTCTTGCGCCAGCAGCTTTTCAGCGCGGGCATTGGCCAGCGCCTCGTCTTCCAGTTCACGCGCCTTGGTCAGCTCGTAGGTCTTGAAGCTGCCCGGGTAGCTGCGCAGCAGCCCGCGGTCGAGTTCGACGATGCGCGAGGCCACCGCGTCGATGAAGGCGCGGTCGTGGCTGACGAACACCAGCGCACCACGCCACGACACCAGCAGTTCCTGCAGCCATTCGATGGCGTCGATGTCCAGGTGGTTGGTGGGCTCGTCCAGCAGCA
>JANMHH010000168.1:0-7288 GCA_031375065.1 Rubrivivax sp.
TGCATCAGCGCCGAGCCGGCCCACACGTTGCACACCTTCTTGGCCGGGCAACCCATGTTGATGTCGATGATCTGCGCGCCGCGGTCGATGTTGTAGCGCGCCGCGTCGGCCATTTCGGCCGGGTCGACACCGGCGATCTGCACCGCGATGGGCGCGGTCTCACCGGTGTGGTCGGCACGCCGACTGGTCTTGAGCGAGTCCCACAGTTCGCGTTTGCTGGTCACCATCTCGCTGACCGCGTAACCGGCGCCTAGACTTTTGCACAGCATGCGAAAAGGCCGGTCGGTGACGCCGGCCATGGGCGCCACAAACAGGTTGTTGGGGAGTTCGAGGGCGCCGATGCGCATGTCTTGGCCGGGGCGAGAGGAAGTGCTGAAAAATGAGGCGCGAGTATAGCGGCGCACGGTGCCCAAGGCGGTGTAAGTTCGGGCAGTGAGTCGTGCCCATAATCCGGCGCATCGATGGAAGCCTGGATTCAATCTCTCCTGACCTCACTGGCACTGCCGCAGTTCGGCCTGTCCACGCTCTTCGTCATCTCGATCCTGTCGGCCACTTTGTTGCCGATGGGCAGCGAGTTTGCGGTCATTGGCCTGGTCAAGCTCAACCCCGAACTTTTTTGGCCAGCGGTGCTGGTGGCCACGGCGGGCAACACGATTGGGGGCGCCGTCAGCTGGTGGATGGGCTATGGCGCAGAAGCACTGTACGAACGCGTCAAGCACAAGCAGCTGGAAACCAAGGCCCTGAGTTGGCTGCGCCGGTTTGGGCCCAAAGCCTGTCTGCTGAGCTGGCTGCCAGGCGTGGGCGATCCGTTGTGCGCCATCGCCGGCCTGTTGAAGATGCCGTTCTGGCCTTGCCTGCTTTACATGGCCATCGGCAAGTTCGCTCGTTACGTCATCATGACCGCCTTGTTGATGTGGGTCTTTCCGGGGCAGCTTGTCCCCTGACTCTTGCATGAGCACCCTCACGCCCAGCTACCAAGACCTGGCTCAAAACTGGGCCCGCATTCACCGCCTGGGCCACCTGCAGGCCATGGCCGGCTGGGACCAGGCCGCCAACATGCCGCCCAAGGGCAACGAAGCGCGGGCCGCGGCGATGGCGGAGATGGCCGCCCTGTTGCACCGCCTGCGCACCGACAGCCAGCTGCCCGACCTGCTGGCGCGCGCCGAGCAAGAACCGCTGTCGGACATGGAACGCGCCAACCTGCGCGAGATGCGCCGCCAATGGCGCTCCAGCAATGCCTTGCCCGAGTCCTTGGTTCAGCGCCAGAAGCTGGCCAGCGCCCGCTGCGAACACGCCTGGCGCAGCCAACGCCCGGCCAACGACTGGCAGGGCTTTGTCGGTAACTTTCGCGAGGTGCTGAGCCTGGCGCGCGAAGAAGCCGAACTGCTGTCGCAGCTGGACGGCGTGCGCCGCTACGACGCCATGATGGAGCGCTTTGAGCCTGGCATGACCTGCGCGCAACTCGACCGCGTGTTTGGCGACGTGCGGCAGTGGCTGCCCGGCCTGATTCAGCAGGTCCAGCAGCGCCAGGCCCGGGAAACGGTGCTCGAAGCCGTGGGGCCCTTTGCGCTGCCCGCGCAACGCGCCTTGTGTGAGCAGGTCATGCGCCTGCTGGGCTTTGACTTCGAGGCCGGTCGCCTGGACGTCAGCGCACACCCTTTCTGCGGCGGCGTGCCCGAAGACGTGCGCCTGACCACCCGCTTTCGCGAAGACGACTTCCTGAGCAGCCTGATGGGCACCGTGCACGAAACCGGCCATGGCCGCTACGAGCAAAACCTGCCGCGCGATGGGCTGGGCCAGCCGGTGGCGCACGCGCGCTCAGCCGCGTTGCACGAGAGCCAAAGCCTGAGCTTTGAGATGCAACTGGGCAGCCATCCGGGTTTTGTGCAGCTGCTGGCGCCGCTGGTTCAGCAAACCTTGGGCCCCCAACCAGCCTTCGAGCCGGCCAACCTGCAAAAGCTGATGACGCGCGTCAAGCCCGGCTTGATACGCGTCGACGCCGACGAGGTGACCTACCCCGCCCACGTCATCCTGCGCTACGAGATCGAGCGCCCGTTGATCGAAGGCGACATCGAGCCCGAAGACGTGCCCACGCTGTGGGACAGCAAGATGAAGGAATTGCTGGGCCTGGACACCCGCGGCAACTTCACCGACGGTGCGCTGCAGGACGTGCATTGGCCCGAGGCGCTGTTTGGCTATTTCCCCTGCTACTCGCTGGGCGCCATGTACGCCGCACAGTGGTTTGCCACGATGCGCTGCGCCATGCCCGATTTGGACGCACGCATCGCCCGTGGTGATTTGGCCGGCGTGTTTGACTGGCTGCAGCGCCACATCTGGAGCCAGGGCAGCCTCTGGAACACCGACGAACTGGCCATCCGGGCCAGCGGTGAGCCGCTCAATCCGGCCCACTTCAAGGCCCACCTGCAGGCCCGCTATCTGAGCTGAAAGGCGCCGATCAAAAGCGCGGCGTGCGTTCGGTGCCGGCCAGTTCGGCCTGCACCGCATCAAATTCGGTGTGACTGATTTCGCGCACCACCACCGTGCGGTGGGGGTCGAAACCCGCGCGTGCATGGCCGTCGTCTTCGAACTGGGCTTCCAGGCGCTTCATCAGGCGACCCAACAGGTCGTGCAGCGGTGCGTCCTGCTCGGGCAGCGGCAGGCTGGACAACTGTGAGCAAATGCGCCCCAGCCAATGGGGTGGCACGTGCTCCACCGCCAAAGCACCCCGCTGCAGCAAGGAGCGCTCCAGCGCGGCCAGGTGCGGCAGGACCTCACGCGAACCCCGCGCCTGGTCCAGCAAGCGGCCCAAAGAGTCGGCCATCAAACGCCCCTGCAAGCGCTGCGCGGCGTCGGCGCCCGCTGCGTTGGCTTTGGGCAAGGGGGGCGAAGTGGTGCTCACAAGCCTATTTCGACCCCCCCGGGTGGAACTTGAGCCGACCTTTTCAGGCGCGTGCGGCCAGGCTGCGCTGCAAGTCGTCCAGCACCTCGTCCAGCCGCCGCAAGGCCTGGGCCGCGCGGCTGCCCTTGGGTGCACGCGGATGCTTGAGCAAAACGCGGCGGCTGTCGTCCAGCGCCGCGTTGTCCAGCGCCAAGCCATGCTGGGCCAAGGTGGCGCTCAAGACCCCGCGCCGCGAGCGCAAGTCGGCCCGGGTGCGCTGGTAGGCGTGTTCGGCCAACAAGCGGCGCTGACCGTAGCCAAAGGTGTTGGCCAGAAACAGCTCCGGGTCGCGGTGGTCGGGCTCGAAGAGCACGATGTCGGTCTGCGGGTGGCTGCTTTGATAGCCCTTCATGCCCAGTTCCAGCCGCGAGTGGATCAAGGTGCGAAAGGTCTGGCTCAGCACCACCGGCAAGCCGCCGTCCACCAGGCGCGGAATCGGCGCTTGTGCGCCGCCCAACAACCGGTGGCGCCGGGCGTGGGTGGCGTCAAACGGCACCAAGGGGTTCAGGCACAGCACCAGGTCCAGACCCATGTCCAGCAGCACGCGGGCGTGCAGGGTTTTTTTCAGCGCGCCGTCGACATACCAATGTCCATCCAGCGGCACGGGCGGAAAGAGGCCTGGCAAGGCGGCGCTGGCCGCCACCGCGTCGGAGATGGGCACGTGGTCCCAGCCCGGCAGACCAAAGGGTGCGGCTTCGCCACTGTCCAGGTCGGTGGCCACCAGCACCAGGCGGCGTTGGCGTTCACGCCAGAGCTGGCGAAAGTCGTTGCTGCGGCCCGGCGCACTCAAGAGCTTGCGCATCTGGCGTTCCAGGGGCGCGTGGCTGAACAAGCCGGTGGGCAGTGCCCGGCCCAGGTGTTCCAGCGAAGCCAGCAGCGAGCGGCCCTTGAACACAAAGCCAAACCCGGCCATGGTCAAGAGTCCCGGCAGCGCAGCAGCGCGCCGCGCATATTCGGTCAACGCGGGGCGGATGAACAGGTTGGGCCGCACGATGTCGGCCCGTGGCCCGCTGTTTTCAATGAAGGCCCTGCACAGCTGGCGCGGCGTCATGCCGTTGGCCAGACCCGCCGCCACAAAACCACCGGCCGAGACACCGACATAGCCGTCCAGCGCATTCAGGTCCAAGCCCGGCAGGGCTTCTTCCAAGGCGCACAGCGCACCGATTTCGTAGATCGCGCCCAAGGGGCCACCACCGGCCAGCGCCAGGCCGATTCTGGGCTTGGCTGAGCCTTGGGCGCCTGCTCGCGCAGGCTTGGGCGTTGGCGTGGCGGGGCGGGTGCGCGCAGAGCGGCTTGAAGGAGCGGGACGGATGGCGGGCCTCAGCAGATGTTCAACGCGCTGCATCACCACCGGGTGGGTGGCATGCACACAGCAGCAAGGGCGCCGAAGCGCCCTTGGCAACGGATGTCAAACGGCTCAAGCTGCTTTGCGAGCACGCTTGGCGGCTGCTTTGACCACCGGTTTGGCCGCTGTCCTGGCGGCTGTTTTGGCGGCGGCCTTGACGGGCGTGGCGGGCTTGGCAGCAGCCTTCACCGGCGCCATCTTGCTCAATTTGGCCACCGCCGCGGCCAGTTCGTCGACCCGCTTGACCAGCGCGTCCACGTCCTTGGCGGTGGGCACACCCAAGGTGTTCATGGCCTTGGCGGTGCGGGCTTCAAAAATGGTCTCGAGCTTGTCCCAGTTCTGGCCGGCCTTGGCCGTCACGGTGCCGGCCATGGCGCTCATCTTGCCCGTCACTTCGTTGATCTTGTCTTCGGCGATGCCCTGCGTCTTTTTCTGCAGCGACAGGCCCTCTTTCACCAGGGTCTCAAAAACACCGGTGCCTTCCTCGCGGGCCTTGCTGAAAGCGCCCATGCCGGCCAACCAGATCTGCTGGGCCGATTCCTTGACCGAGTTGGCCAGGTGGCTGTCCATCAGGCTGGCGGCGCCCTTGCTGGCCTGGCTGGAAACGTGCTCGGCGGTGCTTTTCATCTTCTTGACCATGACGGACTCCTCGTGCTGCGGATGGCAGATTGTCGGCTGAGGTGCGACAGCCATCCGGTCTCACACCCGAGCAACAAATGTAGGGTTCTCCCGTGGAGCTCACAGCCTAAAACTCTAGTGAGGCCGCTCTATGCTTGCAGCGACCCCGCTCGGCCCGTTCCCTTTCCATGACCCGCCACCCCGCGGCCAGCACCAGGAGAACCGACATGAACTACTTCGTCACCGGCGCCACCGGCTTCATTGGCAAACGCCTGGTCAAGACACTGCTGGCGCGCAAGGGCAGCCAGGTGCACTTCCTGATGCGCCCCGGCAGCGAGGGCAAGCTCGACGGCCTGTATGCGTACTGGGGCCTCAAGGGCGCGGCCAAGTCCCGAGCGGTGCCGGTGGCGGGTGACCTCACCAGCAAGAAGCTGGGCGTCAGCCAGGACGCCCTCAAAGCCTTGAAAGGCCAGATCGACGCCGTCTACCACCTGGCCGCCGTGTACGACCTGAGCGCCGACGCCGAAAGCCAGGTCGAAGTCAACGTCGACGGCACCCGCAACCTGGTGGAATTTGCCAAGGCGGTGGACGCCAAACACCTGCACCACGTCAGCAGCATCGCCGCGGCAGGCTTGTACGAAGGCGTCTTTCGCGAAGACATGTTTGATGAAGCCGAAGGGTTGGACCACCCTTACTTCATGACCAAGCACGAAAGCGAAAAGATCGTGCGCCGCGAATGCAAGGTGCCGTGGACGGTGTACCGCCCGGCGCTGGTGGTGGGCGACAGCCAGACCGGCGAGATGGACAAGATCGACGGCCCCTACTACTTCTTCAAGCTGATCCAGCGCATGCGCCAGATCCTGCCGCCGTGGATGCCCAGCATGGGCATCGAAGGCGGCCGCATCAACATCGTGCCGGTGGACTTTGTGGTGTCCTGCATCGACCACATCAGCCACCTCACGAGCAAGGACCCCAAGCTCAGCATCAAAGGCAAGGCTTTCCACCTGGTGGACCCGCAGGGCTACCGCGTCGGTGACGTGCTGGACATCTTCAGCAAGGCCGCGCACGCACCAAAGATGAACGTCTTCGTCAACGCCGCGCTGCTGAGCTTCATTCCCAACAGCGTGAAAAAAGGGCTGATGGCACTGGCCCCGGTGCGCCGCATCCGCAACGCGGTGATGAAGGACCTGGGCTTGCCCGACGACATGTTCACCTTCATCAACTTCCCCACCCGCTACGACCGGCGCGAGCTGGACGCAGCGCTCAAGGGCAGCGGCATCGAATGCCCCAAACTGGACAGTTACGCCTGGGTGCTGTGGGACTACTGGGAGCGCCACCTCGACCCCGACCTGTTCATCGACCGCAGCTTGAAAGGCACGGTAGCCGGCAAGGTGGTGCTGGTCACCGGCGGCAGCTCGGGCATCGGCCTGGCCGCGGCGCACAAGTTTGCACAGGCCGGCGCCACCACCCTCATCTGCGGCCGCGAACAAGCCAAGCTGGATGAAGCCTGCGCCGAAGCCCGGGCCAAGGGCTACGCCTTCGTGGCCTACCCGGCCGACATTGCCGACATGGCCGACTGCGATCGATTTGTCAAACTGCTGATCGACAACCACGGCGGTGTCGACTTCCTGATCAACAACGCCGGCCGCAGCATCCGCCGCGCCATTGAAAGCAGCTACGACCGCTTCCATGACTTTGAGCGCACCATGCAGCTCAACTACTTTGGCTGCCTGCGCGTGACCATGGGCCTGCTGCCCGGCATGGTGGCCAAAAGGCGCGGCCACGTGGTCAACATCAGCAGCATCGGTGTGCTGACCAACGCGCCGCGCTTTTCCGCCTATGTGGCCAGCAAGGCCGCGCTGGACGCCTGGACGCGCTGCGCCAGCAGCGAGTTTGCCGACCAGGGCGTGAGCTTCACCACCATCAACATGCCACTCGTGCGCACGCCCATGATTGCTCCGACCAACATCTACAACAACGTGCCTACGCTCAGCCCCGAAGAAGCCGCCGAAATGGTGGCCCAGGCCTGCATCAGCAAACCGGTGCGCATGGCCACGCGGCTGGGCATCACCGGCCAGGTGCTGCACGCGCTGCTGCCACGCGTGGCGCAGATTGGCATGAACACCACGTTTCGCATGTTCCCGGATTCGTCAGCGGCCAAGGGTGGAAAAGACGGTGGCAAGGACGGGGGCAAGAGCGCCAAGCCGCAGCTCAGCGCCGAGGCGGTGGCGATGCAGCAGCTGATGCGGGGGATTCACTTCTAACCCGTGGCGAAACGGCTAGCTTTGGGGGCGGCCTTGGGCTGTTTGGAACACCATCGACCGAACCGTCGTGTGACTGTGTTGCTTTGCAGCGGCGACCCATCGACAGGCTGCTTCCGGCCATCA
>JANMHH010000172.1:0-9588 GCA_031375065.1 Rubrivivax sp.
AAGGGCATGCGCTCGGTCAGGATCTTCAGGTTGTTGAAGAAGTCGTCGCCAAAGAACATCGGTGGCGGCAGGCTGAAGATCTCGGTACGCGAATGCGTGGCAAACACGAACATGAAATAAAAGGGCGCCAGCATGATCAGCGCCCCCACGCCGACCACGGCGTAAGCGGCCCAAGGAGCAAGACGGTCGGTCTTCATGGCCAGGTCCTCAAGCCGAAGGGCCACGTGGGCGGAAGGCGCGGTTGGTGAGCCAGGTCAACGCCGCCACCAGGATGAACAGCAGCCACGACATGGCACTGGCAGCGCCAAAGTCGTTGAAGTCAAAGGCCATGCGGTAGAGGTAGATGGCGGTGGTCATGCCGGCCTGATCGGTGCCACCACGGCCGCCGGTCAGGATGAAGGCTTCTTCAAACAGCTGCAGCCCGCCGATCACCGACAAGGTGACGCCAAAGAAAATCATCGGCTTGAGGCTGGGCAGCGTGATGTGGAAAAACTGCTGGAAGCGCCCGGCGCCGTCCATGGTGGCGGCTTCGTAGATGTCGCCCGGGATGGTCTGCAGCGCGGCCAGGTAGAGCACCACGTTGAAGCCGACATAGCGCCAGAACACGATCATCGTGATGGCCGGCTTGATGTTGTCGGGGTCGTTGAGCCAGTCCACCGGGTTGGCGGGCATCAGGCCGCCCACCAGCGGCAGCTGGCTGATCATCTTGATGCCCACGTTGATGAGCCCGTAGTCGGTTGAGAACAGCGAACTGAAAAGAATCGCGATGGCCACCGTGGACGTGATGTAGGGCATGAAGTAGGCCCCCACCACGCCGTTGCGCATTTTCTTGAAGGAGCTGTGGATGAAGCACGCCAGCGGGATGGCCACCAGGTGCTGCGGCACACCCGAAGCCAGCGCCAGCCAGCCGGTGTTTTTCAGCGACTTCCAGAACCATTCGTCCTGCAGCGCAAAGGCAAAGTTGCCCAGGCCTACAAACTCCATCGCGCCCAGGCCGCTGGTGGGCTCCCAGGTCTGAAAGGCCAGGTACAGCGAAAACACCAAGGGGAAAACGCCAAAAACCGCAAACAGCACCACGAAGGGGCTGAGCAGCACATAGGGCGTCCAGGTGGGCGACAGGCGAAGGGCGGCAGGCAGCTTCATGGGGGGCAGCTTTCAACGAAGCGCACGGCGCTGCAGCAGTCGTTCGGCGTCGGCCAGTGCGGTGGCGATGTCCTTGCCGCGGTCCAATACCTTGTCGAGCTCGGTGTTGATGACCTCGTCGGCAAACGCGTCTTGTTTGTGCACGCCCACGGCCGTGATGCGCCGCGCCGCCGTGCGCCAACCGACCCGCGCGTTTTGCTCACCCAGGAACGGGATCGGCAGGTCAAAGAAGGGGTCGTCGTAGGTTTCCAGCAGCGAAGGGAAGGCGTCTTGCGACTTGAAGGCGCTGAGCTGGATGTCGCGGTTCAGCGTCATGAATTGGATGAACTGCCAGGCCAGGGCCTTGGTTTCACTGGGCGAGCCGCGCGGGATGGCGAAGAAGGTGCCGCCATAGGCAGCAAAGTTGCCCTCGGGCAGTTGCGCGGCCCGCCATTGGCCCTTGGTGGCCGGGGCCAACCAGCTGTTGAGGTGGCCGGCCAGCCAGGCGCCGGTCAGCTGCGTTGAGATGGTGCCGCGCTTGAAGCCTTCTGACCACTCGTTGGACCAGGCGCTCACGCGCGCATCGAGCTTGCCCTGGCGCACCATCCGGGCCAGCTCAAAGGCGCGCACAAAACGTGGCGAGTTGACCAACACCTTGGACTGCTGGTCAAAGTACAGGCCCTCGCCCGGCTGGATGCCGGTGCGGATGATGATGTCCTTCATGTCCCGCGCGTGGGCCATCAGGTAGGAACCCGTGGCGGCCTTGATCTTGGCGCCGCTGGCCACGTAGCTTTCCCAGGTGCGGGTGAGCTCGGCCTCGCTGACGCCGGCCTTGTTCAGCACGTCGATGCGGTAAAGCAGCGTGCCCGGACCGATGTCGGTCGGCGCGGCGACGATGGCGCCCTTGCCGTTGGTGGCTTGCTTCAGCGCATAGGGCACCCAGCGCGATTCAAACTGCTGGATGTTGTAGGGCGCCTTGGCCAGGTTGTCCAGGCCACCACCTTGGGCAAAGCGGCCCACGTAGCCCACTTCGAGCGCCATCACGTCGGGCAGGTAGACCGAGGTTGACAGCGCCGTGGTCATGGCGGTGTGGTGGTCGCTGAACTGGCGGCTGATGACCTTGACGTCGACCGTGGGGTGCAGGCGTTTCCAGGCCGGGATGGCCGACTTGACGATCTCGTCGACAGCGGGATAGGCGGCCACGGTCAGCGTCTGCTGAGCCTGGGCAGGCGACAACAGGCAGCTCGCCAGCCCCCAGACTGCTAACGCTCGTGCTGCCATGCCACCCATTGTTGCTTTCCTCGTTCGCTCGCCCATGGCTTGATCTGCTCGGCCAGACGCGACTTGCCGAATGGCTGCCCGCATCCGTGACGGCCCGATTTGATGACCGTCCGATCTGGCACAGAAAAGGTCCACTCTGAAACCGCTTTCAGGAACTCTATGCGCAGCGTCAGAAGGTGTCAATGCAGGGATGCCCCAGCTTCAGTGCGGCCAAGGCGCAAGCGCTGCGCCCTGGGGTCGGCCAGCCGGCCACGTCAGAAGCGGCTCAGCCGGGCAGGCGGCGGCTGGACTCGCGGGCCACCAGGCGGGGCAGCGGCATCGTGATGTTGGGTTTGCCACCGGCCAGCATTTGCAGCAGGCCCTGGGCGGCCAAACGGCCCAGTTCGTAGGCAGGCTGCTCGATCGACGTGAGTGGCGGAATGGCGTACTGCGACGTGGGCAGGTCGTCAAAGCCGACGATGGAGACGTCTTCTGGTACGCGCAGTGAGCGCCGCTGCAGGCCCAGGGCTGCACCCACGGCCATCTGGTCGTTGGCGGCAAAGATGGCCGTGAAGCGTTGCCCGGTGCCCAGCAGGCGGTCGACCGCCAGCAAACCACTGACTTCCAGGTATTCACCGGGCACCACCAGGTTGGGGTCGTAGGCGATGCCGGCTTGTTCCAACGCGGCCTGATAGCCACGCAGCCGCTCGGTAGCGTCGGGGTGATCGGAGTCGCCGGCAATGAAGGCAATCCGGCGGTGCCCAAGCTGCAGCAGGTGCTGGGTGGCCAGGCGTCCGCCCTCGAAGTTGTCGAAGTGCATCGCAAACAGGCCCGGCGCTTTCAGGCTGCGCCCGGTCACCACCAGGGGCTGCATGCGGGCGTAGGACTTGAGCAACTGATCGGTCAAGCGGCCGGTGAGCACGATGACACCGTCGACACGGCGCGATTGCAAGACTTCGATGCAGCGGGCTTCGACGGCCGCGTTCCAATGGCCGCTGACAAACAAGGCGTTGTAGCCGCCGGGCACCAGTTCGTCTTCGATGCCGCGCATGGCGGTGCCGTAGAACGGGCTGTCCAGGGCCTGGGTCACCACACCGACGCTGAAGGTGCGCCCGCCAGCCAGACCACGTGCGATGGGGTTGGGCACAAACCCCAGCTGGGCGATGGCTTCATCGATGGCGCGCTTTTTGGCCTCGCTGACCACCGCGGTGCCGTTGAGCACCCGTGAAACCGTGCTGGGCGAAACGCCTGCGGCTTGCGCGACCTGACCGATGGTGGCCGGGCCGACAGAGGCCTGCTTCAAGGCTGACTTGATGCCGCCGGCAACAGACTGCTTTTTCATGAGGGCGGCATTTTAGGCATCGACAAGTGTAGCGGCGCCCCCGACGGCGTCAGTACGCATTTCGGTCGAAGAAAGCCACCCGCACGGTGCGCACGATGATCTGCAGGTCCAGCCCCAGCGACCAGTTGCGCAGGTACTCCAGGTCGTACTCCACGCGCGCGGCCATCTTGTCGGTGGTTTCGGTTTCGCCGCGCAGGCCATTGATCTGGGCCCAGCCGGTGATGCCGGGCTTGACCTTGTGGCGCACCATGTAGGCGCTGATCAGCTTGCGGTACATCTCGTTGTGGGCCACCGCGTGGGGCCGTGGCCCGACCACGCTCATGCGGCCTTGCAGCACATTGAAGAACTGCGGCAACTCGTCGAGCGAGGTGCGGCGCAGAAAGGCACCGAAGGGGGTGACACGCACATCGTCCTTGGTGGCTTGGGCCACGGTCTGCCCGTTGTCCTGCGTGGTCATCGAGCGGAATTTGTAGATCCAGATTTCTTCACCGTCCAAGCCGTTGCGGCGTTGCTTGAAGATCACCGGGCCGGGCGAGCTGAGTTTGACGCCCAGCGCGATCAGCAGCAACAGTGGCAACGTCAGGACCAGGATCAAGGACGCCAACACCACGTCAGAGGCCCGCTTGAGCAGCTCGTTGGTGCCGGTGAACGGTGTCTCGCAAATGCCCACCACGGGCACCCCGTTCATGTCCTGCAGGCGGCCCTGGATGATGCTGATGCCAAACACGTCGGGCACAAAGAACACCGACGCCGTGGTGCCCTGGACGTTTTTGAGCAGGTCCAGGATGCGCGGTTGCGAACCCAGCGGCAGCGTGATGTAGACCTCTTTCACACCATGCGCCCGCACATAGGGGCCAACGTCTTTCAGGGTGCCCAGCATGGCCGGCGCTGCCTCGGCGGTGACCCGGGCGTCGCTGCGATCATCAAACCAGCCGGCAAAGTCGTGGCCCTCTTCGCGGCTGTCTTTGAGGGCCAGGGCCACCTTGGCCCCGAGCGCGCCCGCTCCGACCACGATGGCCGAGTGTCGAAGCGATGGCATCAGGGCGCGCCGACGCAGGATGGTGCGCCCCACCACCACCACCAGCCACTGCAAGACCGGCGTCAGCAGCGCCCAGATCAGCAGCACGCGCTGGTCAAAGAAGTGCAGGCTGTTGGTGGCGTAGCCGCACAGCGCCAGCACGGCCAGCGTGACCGCCCATGAACTGCAGATCTCGGTGGCCGCGTTGAGCAGCTTGTGCTTGAAGCGGTTCTGCCCAGGAAACGTCAGTGCAAAGACCAACACCGCCAGCGTCAGGTCCGAGCGCAGCACCGGTGGCTTGAAGGCCATCGTCACCAGCAGGAAGACCGCCACCGTCAGGGCCGGCTCCAACAGAGCCGCCACCAGCGACGTCACCGACTGTGGGGCGCTGAAGAACCTGGTCTTGTGCGAACGGTCTTCGTGCATGGGTGGCGGGGTGCTGTGTGGAGCCCAGTACCCCAGCCCTGGCTCAGGGCGTGAACTTCAGGTCGTCGAAGTAGTAGACGCGGGTGCCGGGCATGGCGTCATAACCTGCATCGCCCAAACCATAGTCGAAGAAAATGTTGACCTTGTTGAACGTCTTGGTGAGGTCCAACTGCGACGTCGGCCGGTAGGCCGGGCTGGTGGGGTCGGTGACATAACCGTTGGGGCCTGGGCCACTGGGCACAAAGTGCTTGCCGTTGGGGCCGAAGTCGAAGCTCAGCGTTTCCCAGGTGTTGGCCAGCGTGGTGAAGGCGTCGACTTCGCTGTTGAAGTCGGGGCGCCCCGACTGCTCCACTTTCAGGTGAACGCGCATGCCGACATAGGCGCTGTAGACACGAACCGACATGCGGGTCAGGCCCGCAGCAAAGGGGATGGTCGGCACGGCGTCGTTGGGTTTGCGCTGCACCGAGGTGCCGGCCCACACTTCAGCCGCGTTTTTCACCACCTTGGCCACCTTGCCGGTCTTGGCGCCGTCTGCGGGCACGCCCAGGTCGGCAAAGCCCACCACGGTGGAGTTCTCGGCACCGCCAAAGCCACTCAGCACCGAGGGCTGCGACTGCGTGTTGTCGAAGCTGCGCTCGTCAAAGGTGGCCAGTACCAGGTCGGTGCCGGTCCCGGTGACAAAGGTCAGGTCGTCGAAGTAATAGGTCTTGCCAGAGCCGTTGGTGCCAAAGTCGAAAAAGATCGAGGCCTTGTTGTAGGTGGTGGCCAGGTTCAGCGCGGCCGTCCCGCTGACCGGGTTGGCAAAGTTGAAGGTCAGGGTCTGCCAACCGGCCACGGTGGCGGTGGCACTGGTCTCCACCGACTTGGTGCCGTCGGCGATGTCCTCGACCTTCAGGCGCACCGGGATGTTGGCGTCGGGCGAATAGACCCGTGCCGTCACGGTGGTGGCGCTGGCCGTGAAGGGGATGCGCTGCAGGCCGCCGTTGGGCACTGTGACGATGGTGGTGCCGCAGTAAAACGGCACCCCGCTGCCGGGCTTGAGCACGCGGCCCACCTTGTTGGTGCCGCCTGCTGGGTCGTTGACCAGCGTTGAGTCCCAGCAGCCTTCAAAGCCCACCAAGGCGGCGGTGGGTTCGTCGAGTGTGGCGATGGTGACCGGTGCGCCCGTGGGCGCCGGCGCCGGTGCGGTGGCATTGGCGACCACCTTGATGTCGTCGATCCAATACACCTGTCCGCTGGTGACGATGGCGTCGTCCGGTGTGATGGCGATGATCTTGTAGGCGTTGCTCAGGTTCACCGCGCTGAAGTCCCAGCTCACGGTGCTCCAGGTGTTGGCCGCACCTGTGGGGCCACCCAAGACCTCGACGTTGCTGCCACCCGGCACCTCGACCTTGAATTTGAGGGTGGCGCCGGCCCGGCTGGAATAGACGCGGGCCGTGATCATCTTGTTGGTGGCGGTGAACGGGATGGTCGGGGTGGTGAAGAAGACGCCGCCCCAGGTGTCGGGTGACACCGGCTTCAGGATCTTCAGCGCGTTGGCGCTGCCGCCGGTGGGGCTGGCTTCGACCGTGGGCAGGGCTCCGCCATAGGCGCCCATGGCCGAGAACACGGGCACGGTTTCATCGAACGACACGAAGGTGGCGCCCGGCGCGGGCGTCGGTGCTGCAGCAGCGGCTGGCGCCAAGGTGATGTCGTCGATGTAGTAGGTCTGGCCGCTGGTGACCACGTCTTGGTCGGGTGTGATGGCGACCACGGTGTAGACCTTGGTCGGGTCAACGCCCCCCAGATCCCACGTCACCGTGGTCCAGGTGTTGGCTGCCAAGGCCGGTGAACCCGCCACCTCGACGCTGGCCACCCCGGCCGCGCCTTCGACCTTCAGCTTGACGATGGCGTTGGCGCGCGTGGAATAGACCCGCGCCGTCAAGGCCTTGCGCGTGGCGGTGAAGGGGATGGCGGTCACGTTGAAGAAGGTGCCACCCCAGGTGTCGGGGCTGACGGGCTTGAGGATCTTCAGCACATTGGCAGTGCCGCCGGTAGGGCCGGCCTCGACGGTGGGCAGCGCACCGCCATAGGCACCCATGCCGGTGAAGGCGGGCGTGCTTTCGTCAAAGGTCACCAAAGCTGTGCCGGTCGGGGCTGGCGCGGGTGTGGGTGCAGGGGCCGGTGTGGGGGCTGGCGCTGGCGCGGGTGCTGGCCCCGCGCTGGGCGCCGGTGCCGGCGCTGGTGCAGCGGCTGCCAGCGTGGGCGGCTCGGCGTCGCCGCCACCGCAGGCGCTCAACAAGAAAAAGGCCGCCATGGTGGCTGCAGACAAGTGATGCGTTTTGTTGGGCTGTCTCATGGCGGGTCCTCGGAGTGAATGGCATCGGCGCGTGGGCAGCCGGCTGCGAAGGGTGCTGAACAAACGGTACTGGAAGAACGGGCTTTAACAAACGAGCCTGAACAAAAGTGTGTGCAGGCGCAGTGGCTCGGGAACCTGGCGGTTTGGACCGCAAGATGAAAGCGCTTTCAGACAGAATAAACGGCAGCGCCCGGGTTTGCAATCCCTGCCGCCTATCGGTTTCCCTAGGCGCGGCCCGGTTCTTCGGTCTGGCCGCTTGGCAGGGCCAGGCTTTCAGGGCGCGCGAGCCAGCATGCCGGGCGCCACGGTCAAGGTCTTGCCGTCACTGAAGCGTACCGTGATGGGCGCTTTGGTGGCGTTGAACGCGAGGTAAGTCTTGCGACCATCGGCATGGGCAAAAACCTGGTACAGCGCGGTGTTGGCGGTGACGCTGAAGTCGGGCCTGCCCATTTCGTTCAAGCTCAGCATCCAGTGCAGCGTGTGGGTTCGGGTGTCACCCAGTTCGACACTGCCAAAACGGTCCCACATCGCCAGCGCCGCGGTGGGGTCGGCGAGCGCCAGGTACTTGACAAAGATGTCCTGCCAGCCGTCCTTGGGAAACTCGTTGTAGTTCTTGCCGCGCGCCAGGAACTTCTTGCTGTCTTCCGGCAACGTACCCACATTGCGTTTGACGTAGGCCGGGTCGCGCCCCAGGTAGGTTGAGAACTGGGCCATCGGCAGCAGGTTGATGCCCTTGATCTGGCGTGGCTCGTCGGTCCACCAGGTGTTGTGGGCGTACTTGCCGCCAAACACCATGCTCGTTTCAACGTCCTTGTACTCGGGCGGAAAGACCAGCCCATGGATGTCGAACCAGTAGTGGTTGATGGCATTGGCTTCGGTGGTGAAGAGGTAGACGCCCAGGTCGCGCAGTTCGCGGTTGCCGGTGACTTCGCCCCACAGGATCAGCCCGGCCCAGGCGTTGAGCGCTTCTGAAGACGACTCTTGGTTGTTGCCAAAACCGCCGTCGCCCAGGCCGCCGGCCCAGGAGTGGCCTTCAAAAGTGTCGAAGTTGCGCAGGTAGGGGAACTCGGCGCTGCCGCGCTTGGTGGTGGCGATGTCGGCGATCAGCAACTCGACCATGCCGCCCCATTTGTCGGGTGCGGCCCAGGCCGGGTCGCGCATGGCCACTTCGGCGGCCACGCGGATCCAGTAGCCGTAGTGGAAGTGGTGATCGTTCATCTGCTCGACCGAGAAGAACTCGTCGGGATAGGCCACCACGGTGCCCAAACCTTTGTCATAGAAAAAATAGCTCTTGCTCGGGCCGGTGAAAAAGAACTCCATGCGTTCCTTGATCAGCTTGAGCACCGCGTCGCGGCCCTCCAGGTCACCTTGTTGTTCGGCCACCGCTGCCAGCTGCGAAGCGCGCGAGATGCCTTTGCCTTGCCAGTAGATGCTGGTGCGCCAGTTGTCGTTGTTTTCGCGGCCGGGTATCAGTTCGCGGCGCTTGCGCAGGTCGGTCTTGAGCAGGTCGTTGAACTCAGCAAACCGGGGGCCTTCCTTCAGGCCCGGCCAGTGAGGCAACAAACCCTGGTAGGTGAGTTCGGTCTTGAACTCCGACCCCGCCAGCAGCCGGATCTTGCCGCGGATGCTGTCGTAGGAAGCCCCCAGTTTGCTGGCCACCGAGGCGTTGTTGAACCACTGGTGCGGGTACAGCCCGATCAGCGGGCCGTTGTCGGCCCCTTCCATCACCTGCGTGCTGACCTTGAACGTGGTTTCGACCTTGCTGGTGGCCTGGTCGTAGCGCCAGCTGGCCCGGGTGTCGGTCACAAAGGCATAGGCGTGACCACAAAACTGCTGCACCGTTGCGGCCTTGTCGTCGGGCAAGGCCGCCGCTGAAAAGTAGCCCTTGCCGGCAGGCAGGCGGGCGATCCACTCGGTGTTGGAGACCTGTTCCCAACGCACGCCGGTCGGCCCAAAAACGGCATAGGTCTTGCCCTTGATGCCGAAGCTCAGCGCGCGCGGGTCGGCAGCGGCGTTCAGGCGTTCGGCGGGCGCTGGCAGCTTGATGCGCACATCGCCGCGCGACAGCCGAAAGTAGGTGAA
>JANMHH010000175.1:0-6545 GCA_031375065.1 Rubrivivax sp.
GGCGCGGGTGCAGCAGCTGCTGACCGACGCCAAGATCACGGCCGACTTTGTGCAGTTCGACGGCAATTCGGTGCGCGCGCGTTTGCCCGACACCGACACCCAGATCCGCGCCAAGGACACGCTGGTCAAGGCGCTCAACCCTGACCCCGCCGACCCGCGTTACATCGTGGCCTTGAACCTGGTATCGCGCTCGCCCGAATGGATGGCCAAGGTGCGGGCATTGCCCATGTACCTTGGCCTGGACCTGCGCGGTGGTGTGCACTTCCTGATGCAAGTGGACATGCGTGCTGCGCTCAAGCAGCAGGTCGACACCTACGGCAGCGACGCCCGCAACGCGCTGCGCGAGAAGCGCATCCGCTTTGCCGGCATCACGCGCGAAAGCGACGGCCTGACGGTCAATCTGCCCGACGCCACGGTGGCCAAAACCGCACGTGACCTGCTGGCCGACCGGCTGCCCTCGATGCAGTGGACGGTGGAACCTGGCGTGGACGGCGCCAAGCTGCTGGGCAAGCTGTCGCCGCAAGCGGTGCTGGAGATTGGCAAGCAGGCCATCACGCAGAACATCGAAACGCTGCACAAACGCGTCAACGAGCTCGGCGTAGCCGAGCCGGTGATTCAGCAGCAGGGGCTGGACCGGGTGGTGGTGCAGTTGCCGGGGGTGCAAGACACCGCGCGCGCCAAGGACATCATTGGCCGCACCGCCACGTTGCAGTTCCGGCTGGTGGAAACCGATGCCGCTGCAGCCGCCGAAACCGTGCCGCAGCGTTTGGCGGTGGGTGAGACGGTGGCGCGCACCGTGGGTTTGAAGCGCGATGTCATTGCCACGGGTGAACAGCTCAAGCAGGCCAGCGCCGGCATCGACAACGACCAGCGCCCGATGGTCAGCGTGCGGCTGGACGACGTGGCCGGGCGCAGCATGCGCAACACCACCCGCGAAAACCTGGGCAAGCCGATGGCCATCGTGCTGTACGAAAAGGGCAAGGGCGAAGCCATTTCAGTGGCCACCATCCAGGGTGAATTTGGAACCGATTTCCAGATCACCGGCAACTTCACGCCGCAAGAGACCGCTGACATGGCGCTGCTCACGCGCGCCGGCGCGCTGGCCGCGCCGATGGACATCATCGAAGAGCGCACTGTCGGCCCCAGCCTGGGTGCCGACAACATTGCCAAGGGCTTTGACAGCGTGCTGTACGGCTTCATTGCCATTGCCGTGTTCATGTGCTCCTACTACCTGCTGTTTGGCGTGTTCAGCACGGTGGCCCTGGCCTTCAACCTGCTGTGCCTGGTGGCGGTGCTCAGCATGCTGCAGGCCACGCTGACCTTGCCGGGCATTGCGGCCATTGCGCTGACGCTGGGCATGGCCATCGACGCCAACGTGCTGATCAACGAGCGGGTACGCGAAGAACTGCGCAGCGGGGCTTCGCCACAAATCGCCATCGAGACCGGCTACGAAAAAGCCTGGGGCACCATCCTGGACTCCAACGTCACCACGCTGATTGCGGGGGTGTCGCTGTTGGCCTTTGGTTCGGGCCCCGTGCGCGGCTTTGCGGTGGTGCATTGCCTGGGCATCCTGACCAGCATGTTCTCGGCCGTGATGTTCTCGCGCGGCTTGGTCAACCTCTGGTACGGGCGCCAGAAGCGCCTGAAGTCGGTCTCTATTGGGCAGGTTTGGCGCCCGGACGGTGGCACGGCCAACAAGGCCCTGGCCGACGAAGCCCAAAGCTGAACGGGAGACAAGAACATGGAATTTTTCCGCTTCAAAAAAGACATCCCGTTCATGCGCCACGCGTTGGTGCTGAACGTCATTTCTTTCATCACTTTCGCGCTGGCGGTGTTCTTTCTGGCCACCCGTGGCCTGAACCCGTCGATCGAGTTCACCGGCGGCACCTTGCTGGAAGTGAACTACGTTCAGACGGCCGACATCAACAAAACCCGCAGCACCGTCGACGCGATGGGTTTTGGCGAGGTGCAGGTGCAGAACTTCGGCACCTCGCACGACGTGCTGATCCGCCTGCCGGTGAGGCGCGACGTGAAGCAGACCGAAGTGGCCGAGCGTGTGTTTGCGCAGCTGTGCAAGGCCGAAACCGGCACCGTGGGCACCAAGCAATACACCACGCCGCAAGGTGAACAGGTCAGCCGCCCCAGTTGCACCACGGCCGACGGCAAGGAGCCGCTGACGCTGGCCCGCACTGAAGCGGTGGGTGCCAGCGTGGGTGCCGAACTTTATGAAAACGGCGCGCTGGCGCTGGCCGTCACGGTGCTGGGCATCATGGCCTACTTGGCGGTGCGTTTCGAGTGGAAGTTCGCCGTGGCCGGCATCATCGCCAACCTGCACGACGTGGTCATCATCCTGGGCTTCTTTGCATTTTTCCAGTGGGAGTTTTCACTGGCGGTGCTGGCGGCCATCCTGGCGGTGCTGGGCTACTCGGTCAACGAGTCGGTGGTCATCTTTGACCGCGTGCGCGAAACCTTCCGGCGCTTCCGCAAGCTGACCACGTCGCAGGTCATCGACCACGCCATCACCAGCACCACCAGCCGCACCGTCATCACCCACGGCAGCACGCAGATGATGGTGCTGAGCATGTTGATGTTCGGTGGCCCCACGCTGCACTACTTTGCGGTGGCGCTGACGATCGGCATCTTGTTCGGCATCTACTCGTCAATTTTTGTAGCCGCCGGTATCGCCATGTGGCTGGGTGTCAAGCGCGAGGACCTGATCAAGGTAGGGGCCAAGGAAGGCGATCCCAACGACCCCAACGCCGGGGCGGTGGTGTAGAGTGAGCTGGATTCCAACCCCGGTTGTCCCCAGCACCTGACATGGCCACCAGCGCCTCGCCCGACTCCATTGCCGGCCAGGCGCGGCGGCTGTACACCGAAGAGATCGTCAAGGGTCTCACCGGCCTGGTGCAGTCCACCATGGAAGGGGCCAGCACACTGCTCGACAAGCCTTCGGAACACAGCGTGTTCCAGCGTCGGCGTGATTTGGTCCAGGGCCTGAAAAAAGGCGCCCAGGGTTGGCACCGCGGCATGGTTGCTGGCCTGCGCAAGGTGCTTCAGAACGGCGTGTCGGCCTCGCGCCCGGGTGACCTGCCGGTGCCGGGCAGCCACCGCGACGCCTTGACCCTGGTTCCCGACGACACCATCGAACTGGAAATCGTCACCTCGCGGCTGGCGCTGGCCGTGATGGACAAGGCGTCCTGGGAGTTTGCCGACCTGCGTTCACGGGTGGCCCACCTGGAAGGCCGCGGCGAACTGGACCCGCACGACATGCTGCGTGCCCACGTGCTGGCGCGCATCGTTTTTGACGCTTGGCGCGCTGCGGGGCTGAACCTGGACGGCTGGCGCGAGATGCAGTCGACACTGCACGACGAAATCGCCTTGCTGGTGGAAGAGTCTTACCACGAGACCAACCGCTGGTTGGTGGAACACAAGGTGTTGCCCGAAGTCGATCTTCGGCCCTTCATCAAGCGCTCGCGCACACACCCCAATGCCAACCTGGGCTGGGCTGGGCAAGGCGGCAGTTTTGCTGGCGACAACGCCTCATCGGCCGCCATGGCGCTGGGCGCACCGTCGGAGTACCCCAATTCAGCCGGTTTTGCGGCACCGGGTCGCGGGCCGGGGTGGTCCGGTGGCCACTCTGGCACGCATGCGGGTGGTCGTGGCGGTGTCGGGGAAGAGACGCGCATGATGACCCGGGCTGCTCCCTTGGCGCGCAGCCGCGAGCATGCTGAAGCCGTTCTGGGCCGTTTGAATCGCCTGATTGGCCGCCACGTACCGCAGTTCGCGGCTTCAACCCGATCGCAGCAGTTGGAGCGGCCGGTCCCGGTGCTGTCGGCTGGCTTGGCCCGTGCCATCGATTCGGCTGAACAAGGCATTCGCCAGCGGCTGACGGCCTCGTCTCAGCGTGGTGAGCAGGCCGTCACCACCCCGGTGCTTTTGGAAGAGCTGCACCAGCGCAAGCAGGTGTTGAAGAAGGCCGCCGCGTCGCCTGAAGAACGCGCCACCATCGAGATCGTGGCGCTTTTGTTTCAGAGCATCCTCACCGAAGACCGCATTCCGGCCGCCGTGCGCGTGTGGTTTGCCCGGCTGCAGATGCCCGTCTTGCGGGTGGCGGTGACCGAGCCCGACTTCTTTGCCACCATCGACCACCCGGCGCGCCGCCTGATCGACCGCATGGGCGCCTGCGTGATGGGCTTTGACAGCGCGGCCAGCGGCGTGGGTGCCGCGCTGGAAAAAGAAGTCAAACGCATCGTTCAGGTGGTCGAGGCCTACCCCGACACCGGGCGGCGTGTGTTCCAGACCGTGCTGATCGAGTTTGAAAAGTTCCTGGAGCACTACTTCAAGAACGAAAACGAGATGACCAAGCGCGGCGTGTCGCTGGCCCAGCAGGTCGAGCAGCGCGAGACGCTGGCCATCCAGTACACGATCGAGCTGCGCCGCATGCTCAACGAAGTACCGGTGCAAGAAGGTGTGCGCCAGTTCCTGTTTCACGTCTGGGCCGACGTGCTGGCCACCACGGCCGTGCGCTACAGCGCCCAGGGTGAACAGACCAAGGCCATGAAGCGTGCCGCAGCTGACCTGATCTGGAGTGCCAGCGCCAAGGTCACGCGTGAAGAGCGTGCCGAGGTCATCCGCCGCCTGCCGCTGTTGCTGAAGAGCCTGCGTGAAGGCATGCTGGCGGCCGGCATGGACGCCGCCAAGCAGGACGAGCACATCCAGCAGTTGAACAATTCCTTGGCTGCGGCCTTCACCGCCAAGGCGGCGGTCATTCCTGACGAGCGACTGCGTGAACTGATGGAGCAGTTGGAAACGCTGGAAGAGCTGTTGCCCGACGCCGCCGATGTCGAGATCGACGAGTCGATGGTGCTCGACCTGTCGGGCCACCAAAGCAGCGAGCTTGAAGTGGTGTTGGAAGGCGGCTCGATGCCGACGCCACCGATGGTGGCCTGGGCGCGCGAGCTGCAGGTCGGCAGCTGGTACATGCTGGACCGCGGCGGTCACACCGAACCGGTGCAGCTGACCTGGCACGGCTTGCGCAAGCAGCTGTCCTTGTTTGTCACGCCGCAAGGGCGTTGTGTGCTGTTCCAGCAGCACCGCCTGGCGTCGTTCCTGCAAGCCGGGCTGATCGTGCCGGCGCAGGACGAAGCCCTGACCGTGCGCGCCACACGCAGCGCGCTGGCCAAGCTGGACGTCGACGCGTCGCGGCTCCTGAGCTGAGCCGTTTGAACCGAACGGCTCGGGCTGCTGTGCGCCCGCCCCACAGCGGGGCTTTCAGTGGATCGAGCGGTCTTCCGAGTCGACGAACAGCTCGTCCAGGATCAGCGCGTCGGGTTCTTCACCCAGGCTCCAGAAGACCATCAGCACGATGATCTTCAGGTCTTCCAGGTCCATCGGCCCATTGCCCACCGCCAGCGCGCGGTCGATGACCATTTCGCGCATCGGCGGCGTCAGCACACCCGATGATTCCAAGAAGGTGATGAAGCCCAGCGACTCGTCACCCAGGATCTCGCGCTCTTGGTCCACATAGATGCGGATGCTGCCCTGAACCGGGCTGCCGGTGCAGGCTTCGGCGCTGGTCGCCAGACCGTCCAGCCAACGCAGCGCGTCCTGAATCTCTTCAGGCTCGAAGCCTACGGCGCTGAGCTTGCGCTTGAGCTGCTTGGGCTCAGGGCAGGCGTCGGGGCGCCAGTAGTTCTCGTAGAGGTAGACCAACACTTCGAACATCAACCCACTATACCCGAGCAGTTGTCGCCCCAAGCTGCCTGGCAAGTGACGCCTTCACCAGCGCGAAGTTGGTGTGCGCACGCTGTTTCGAAGTCTCAACCGCGATGAAGCCGCTGGTACAGGCCACCCGGCAACCGGGCCACCTGACCGTCGAGCTCCAGGGTCATCAACAGGGCGGAAAGTTGGTGCCCCGATAACCCCGTTCTGGAAATCAGGGCATCCAAGGTGACCGGGTCATGGCCCAGCGCAGACAGCACCGGATCGGGCGCTGCATCTTCAGCGTCTGCAACGGACTCCAGCAACAGCTTTTGCGAAGGCCGCCGTTGACTCGGTTGCAGCTCTTCCAGGATGTCCTGTGCGCTCTCCACCAACTTGGCGCCTTGTTTGAGCAACCAGTGGCAACCTTTGGACTGCGGAGCATGGATCGAACCGGGCACTGCGAACACGTCACGCCCGGCTTCGGTGGCCAGCCGCGCGGTGATCAGGGAGCCAGACTGCAACGCGGCCTCCACCACCACCGTGCCCAAGCTCATGCCGGCGATCAAGCGGTTGCGCATGGGAAAGTGCTCAGGCAGTGGCGGCGTGCCGGGCGCAAATTCGCTGACCAGTGCGCCGTGCGCGGCAATGCGATGCGCCAAGGCCCGGTGGCGGGCGGGGTAAACACGGTCCAGGCCCGTGCCGACCACCGCCACCGTGCCCGCCGCGCCGGCCAGTGCGCCCTCGTGGGCTGCGGCGTCGATGCCTTGCGCCAGTCCTGAGAAGACGACCCAGCCTTGATCGCTGAGGGCCTGCGCAAACGCCTTGGCGTTGGCCAAACCTTG
>JANMHH010000179.1:0-2392 GCA_031375065.1 Rubrivivax sp.
GCGCTGATAGACCGGCAGCGTGCTGCGCGGCACATAGGCCTTGCGCGACGGGCTCCACGAGCCTTCCGGCGTGTGCACACCGGTGCGGCCGTCAAACACCCAGGCCGGCAGCGGTGCCTTGCTGAGTGCCTTGCCGGCGTCGATGTCTTCTTTGACCCAGGTGGCCACCTGCTGCCAGCCGGCTTCTTGCCACAGCTCGAACGGGCCTTGTTTGACACCAAAGCCCCATCGCATCGCGAAGTCGATGTCGCGTGCGTTGTCCGCTATGTCTTCCAGGTGCACGGCTGCGTAATGGAAGCTGTCGCGCAGGATGGCCCAGACAAACTGGGCTTGCGGGTTGCTGCTGTCGCGCAGCAGCTTCAGGCGCTCGGCGGCCGGCTTCTTGAGCATGCGCTCGACGATGGTGTCGGCCTTGCCACCCGCCGCAACGTAATCGGCCTTGGTGGGGTCCAGGCGCAGGATGTCCTTGCCCACCTTCTTGTAAAAGCCCGCGCCAGTCTTCTGGCCCAGGGCGCCCTTTGCAATCAGCGCAGCCAACACCGGTGGCGTGGCATAGCTGGGGAAGAAAGGGTCATCGGCCAGGTTGTCTTGCAGCGTCTTGATGACGTGGGCCATGGTGTCCAGGCCCACCACGTCGGCGGTGCGGAAGGTGCCGCTGCTGGCCCGGCCCATCTTCTTGCCGGTGAGGTCGTCGACCACGTCGTAGGACAGGCCGAAGTTGGCCGCCTCTTGGATGGTGGCCAGCATGCCGGCAATGCCGACTCGGTTGGCGATGAAGTTGGGCGTGTCCTTGGCCCGCACCACGCTCTTGCCCAAAGCGCTGGTGACAAAGGCTTCCAGTTGGTCCAGCACGTCGGGCTGGGTGGTGGGCGTGTTGATCAATTCCACCAGCGCCATGTAGCGCGGCGGGTTGAAGAAGTGGATGCCGCAAAAGCGCGGCTTGATCGACTCGGGCAGCGCCGCACTGAGCTTGGTGATCGACAGACCCGAAGTGTTGCTGGCCACGATGGCATGCGCCGCCAGTGCCGGCGCGATGCGGGTGTAAAGGTCGAGCTTCCAGTCCATGCGCTCGGCAATGGCCTCGATCACCAGGTCGCACTCGCCCAAGAGCGCCAGGTGCTCTTCGTAGTTGGCTTGCTGAATCAGCGCCGCGTCCTCAGCAACACCCAGGGGTGAAGGCTTGAGTTTTTTCAGGCCTTCAACCGCCTTGGTGACGACGCCGTTCTTGGGGCCTTCTTTGGCCGGCAGGTCAAACAGCACCACGCTGACTTTGCAGTTGACCAGATGGGCGGCGATCTGCGCGCCCATCACGCCGGCGCCGAGAACGGCCACCTTGCGCACGGGGAATCGGCTCATGAAACTTCCTTATTCAACACGGATCCAGGTTTGTGTTCGGCCCATCATCGGCATGCCGACGTAGCCCCGAACTTCGAGTTTTTTGCCACCGTCAGCGGTCTGCAGGCGCACCTTGTAGACCTTGCCCTCGGCGGCGTCCAGGATGGTGCCGCCGTCCCAGGTGTTATCGCTGTCGCTGCGCTTGACGCCGCGCATGATTTCCATGCCGACGATGGGCTTGTCCTTGCGGTCGTCGCTGCACTTGTCGCAAACACCGTCGGGCTTGGCATCGGCGGCCAGCAGTTTTTCAATCTTGGCGCTGTAGACACCGCCGGCCTCGGTGATGCGAATCTGCGCCTTCTCGGTCTTGGTCTTGTCGTCGATGGTTTTCCACACGCCCACGGGCGTGCCTTGTGCCGATACGCTGCCCACGGCAGCCACCAAGGCCAGTGCGATCCAGGTCTTCATGAGGGATGTCTCCTGCGGTTGAAAGAAGCGCCAACTCTAGAACAGTGCTTCGTCCATGGCCATCAGCGGTGCTACCCCCGTGCGGGCGGTGCGGATCAGACCGGCGGTTTCAGGCAAGAGCTTGGCAAAGTAGAAGCGCGCGGTGTGCAGCTTGGCCACGTAGAAGGTGTCTCCACCGCCCTGTTTGGCCAACGCCACCTTGGCCATGCGCGCCCACAGGTAAGCAAACACCAGATGACCGGCCACACGCAGGTAATCCACCGACGCACCACCCACTTCGTCGGCGTTGCCAAAGGCCTTCATGCCCAGCTCGGTGGTCAGCTTGGTGAGCTTGTCGCCCAGCTCGGCCAGCGGGTTGACAAACTCCTGCATGGCCTCGTTCGTGCCCTCTTCTTCGACGAACTCCTGCACCAGCTTGCCAAACTTCTTCAGCTTGGCGCCGTTGTCACCCAGGATCTTGCGGCCCAGCAGGTCCAGGCTCTGAACCGTGTTGGTGCCTTCGTAGATCATGTTGATGCGGGCGTCGCGCACGTACTGCTCCATGCCCCATTCCTTGATGTAGCCGTGACCGCCGAAGACCTGCAGGCAG
>JANMHH010000193.1:0-24415 GCA_031375065.1 Rubrivivax sp.
GGCGCAAGCCCGCTACGCTTTCCATCAGGTGCGGGTGGAGCGAGACCATCGCGAAAACAACGAACGCCTGGCCGCCAAGGCCCAGTCCAAGCTGGGCGACCTGGGACAGCACAGCCAGATCACCGACCCCGACACACTGGCGGCCAAACGCGCCGTGATCGAAGCGGCGCTGAAGCGCGCACGCGAGCAACGCCAGACCAAGCCATGAAGACTGACGCGATCGCGCCCTTCTTTGCCACCTTGGCAGCGGCCAACCCGCGTCCGCAAACCGAGTTGCAGTACAGCAGCGTGTTTGAGTTGCTGGCTGCCGTGCTGCTGTCGGCGCAGGCCACCGACGTCAGCGTCAACAAGGCCACCCGGCGCTTGTTTGCGCTGGCGCCTACGCCGCAGAAGATGCTGGCCCTGGGCGAGGCGCGGGTGCGCGAAGAGATTCGCACGATCGGGCTGTTCCGCACCAAGGCCAAGAACCTGGTCGCCACCTGCCAGATCCTGATCGACCAGCATGGGGCCCAGGTACCGCGCTCCCGCGACGCACTGCAGGCCCTGCCTGGTGTGGGGCGCAAGACGGCCAACGTGGTGCTCAACGTGGCCTTTGGCGAGCCCACCATGGCGGTCGACACCCACGTTTTTCGCATCAGCAACCGCACCGGGCTGGCGCCAGGGCGCAACCCGCTTCAGGTCGAAGAGCGGCTGCTCAAGCGCGTGCCAGCGCAGTACGCGGTGGACGCCCACCACTGGCTGATCCTGCACGGCCGTTATGTCTGCCTGGCACGCACGCCCCGCTGCCAGGCGTGCGCCGTGCGGACCTGGTGCGACCTGGGCCGCAAGCTGGCTGGGCGCAGCGCTCCTACAATATCGCAGGGGGAAAACGATGGCCAAGCTTGAAGACCTCAGCGAACGGGTGGACCGCCTGGTGCTGCGGCACCAGGAACTGAAGCGCACCAGCACCTTGATCGAGCAGCAACTGGCCGCCGTCACCACCGAACGTGACAGCTTGCGGTCACGCTTGGCCGCAGCCCGTGCGCGCATCGACGCGCTGCTGGAGCGCCTGCCCGCCGAGGCCCCGCCTGCCACCGACAGGGAGAACGCCGCTTGAAGCAGGTTGAAGTCTCGATCCTGGGCCAGGTCTACATGCTGGGCTGCCCGGAAGGCGGCGAAACGCTGCTCAGCAACGCCGTCGCCGCGGTCGACAAAGAGATGACCGCCATTCGCGACTCCGGTAAGGTCAAGGCACGTGAACGCATCGCTGTATTGGCCGCGCTCAACCTGGGCTACCAACTGGCTGAGCGTGGCCCATCGAACGCCGCCGCCGCGCGCGGCGCAGTGCCGTCCGACCGTCCGGCCGAAGCTCATTTGGCCGAGCTGGACGACATGGTTCGCCGCATTGACGCGGCCCTGGGTGAAGACGGTCAATTGCTGTGAACAAGGGCGCATCTGCGGCGCACCTCTTGTACGCGGATGCAGGTCTAGAATGAGCTTGTCCGCTGTGTGTTGCAAGCCAATATGTCCTTGAGCCGATGGTCTATGACCAAGGGCTTGGAACATCGCCAAGTTGGTGTGAGCGTCTCGCGTCAGATGAACCCGAAGCTTGGCTGACCTCGCCCACCTGAACTCCCCCTTGGTTCAGGCAAACGGTTTGCTTTCCACGGCGGACACCTTACTTTCCGGCCATGACCGCCCCTCAGCCAGATTCAACTTCCATGCGCTACTGGCTGATGAAGAGTGAGCCTTCTGAAACTTCGATCGACGATCTGGCCCGAGCCCCCCATCAGACCTTGCCTTGGACGGGCGTGCGCAATTACCAGGCCCGCAACTTCATGCGCGACCTGATGACGCCGGCCGACGGCGTGCTGTTCTATCACTCGTCATGTCCCCAACCTGGAATCGCAGGCCTGGCCCAGATCGCCGGCGGCTTGGCTGCCGACGAAACCCAGTTCGACCCGTCCAGCCCGTACCACGACCCCAAGTCAGCCCGGGACCAGCCGCGTTGGCTCAAGGTTGACGTGCGCCTGGTGCGAAAAACGCGCCTGCTGGGCCTGGCAGAAATGCGCCTGGCGCCGTCCTTGGCAACACTGCAGGTGCTGCAACGGGGCAATCGGCTGTCCATCACGCCCGTCACCGCGCACCAGTGGCAGGCCGTGCTGGCGTTGCTGGGGCGCTGAGTCTTGCTGGACCTTTCCTTTCTGCTGGTGGCCGAGTTGCTGGCCACGGGCGTGGTGGTGGGCTTCCTGGCCGGGCTGTTGGGCGTGGGCGGCGGCATGATGATGGTGCCGGTGATGACAATGCTGTTGGCTCAGCGCGGCGTGGAAAGCGGTCTGGCCGTCAAGATGGCGATTGCCACCAGCATGGCCACCATCCTCTTCACCAGCCTGTCCAGCGTGCGTGCGCATCACCGCCTGGGCGCGGTGCGCTGGGACCTGGCACGTCAACTGACACCGGGCATCGTGCTGGGTGGGTTGGCTTCAGGTGCAGGCGCGTTTGCCGTGCTGAAGGGCCAAGGGCTGGCGCTCTTTTTCACGGCCTTCCTGGCCTACATGGCGGTCAACATGCTTCGCAACAAACCGCCCCTTCTCGGTCGCGCCTTGCCCGGTGCCGCGGTCACGGGCATGGTGGGTGCGGCGATCGGGTTTCTCTCAGGGCTGGTTGGCGCTGGCGGGGCTTTCATGTCGGTGCCGTTCATGACCCGCCACAACGTGCCGCCGCGCACCGCCGTGGGCACCAGCGCGGCGCTGGGCTTCCCCATCGCGCTGGCCAGCACGGCCGGCTATGTGCTGGCCGGCTGGGGCCTGCCGCCGGCCTTGCCGGGTGCGCTGGGCTATCTTTACCTGCCGGGCCTGTTCATCGTGTCCCTGGCCAGCATGAGCATGGCGCCTTGGGGGGCGCGCACCGCTCAACGCATCCAGGTGGCACAGCTCAAGCGGTTCTTTGCTGCGATGTTGCTGCTCTTGGCTGCCAGCATGCTGCACAGAGCTTTTGCTTAGGCGTCTGGCCGGGGTTGCGCCGGCGCCGCATCAAACCGGATGGCGGCCAAGGTGACATGGTTGCCGCCACGCCGCTGTGCTTCGGCCAGGGCCGTCTCGCACGCTTCGATGAGGCCCTCTTGGCTGCTGGCCGTGTGCGGAAAGCTGGCCACACCCATCGCAGCCGTGAAACCCAGTTCCGCGCCGTCGTGAACCACGATTTGCGTCGCGCACTTGCGCCGCAGGCCTTCCATGCGTGCGTGCGCGGTGGCCAGACCCACGCCCGACAGCAGCACCGCGAAACGCCCGTCGTCATAACGGCACGACGCGTCCATGGCCCGCGTGCCACCGCGCAACAGCCGACCCATGGCTTCAAAAACCGCCTGCTGACCCGCCGCACCCATGGCCATGACCTTGGGTGGCGCAGCGTCGATTTCGATGAAGACGATGGAGAACTCTCGGTGTTCGCGCGTCGACAGGTCCACCTCGCGCCGCAACTGGTCTTCGAAGTGTCCCCGTCGATGCAAACCCGATGCCGGGTCGCGCAGGGCCTGGTCGGTGAGTTCGCGGCGCAGCCGGTCATTGACCAGTTGTTGCTGCTCAATCTGCTCCAAGGCGGCGCGAAGCTGCTGGGCCCGGTGCTGATCGGGCGCTCTGTCCAGCCAGACCGCCACCAGCCATTGCTGGCCCTGGCTGCTGGTCGGGCTGAGCGAGCGCAGAACCGTGAAAACGCGCCGACTGCCCGAAACTTCGAACTCATGTTCACTCAGCAGCGGCGCGCCCTGGGCCTTGGCGGTTTGTTCGGCCGCACGCAGGGCACCCGCCAAACCCGCATCAAGGATTTCGGCATCGGTGCAACCGCAGATCTGGTTGGCGGGACGGCCCAGCAGCGCGGCCATGGCCGGACTCACATGGCCGTAACGGCCTGTCCTGGCATCCTTGACCGACAACAAACCGCCCTGCAAGTCCACCAGCAGTGGCAAGGTGTGGCCTAAAACCTCGGTCAGCGCGGTGCTGTCCATCGGAGGCTCGGGCGACGGTTGGGCGGTCAAGCTCATGAAGGAAAGTGATGTGACTGCAGAAGTGCGCCCAAAGTGCCGGTCTGGCGTGAATGCACTATCTTGGGGAAAAGCCACCATGCAAACAAGTGGGAACCCGATTCTGACCCCAAGTTTGACCCTCTGTGCGCTTGAAGAAGACCGTGCAGAAGGTCGTTTTTGATCTGAAGTGAGGGCAAATCCGGTGTGGATGGCACCTGCGGCACAACCACCGACACAGGCGCTTTCGGCAGCGATTGGCTGCGCAAGCCGTCAGTGGCACTTTCCGGTCTATAATTTCGGGCTTTGCTGGCTAAACAGCGCGTCGATCCTGCATGGCCCGCCCTGTTCCTCAAGCGCTTGGGACAAGGCAAAAAAGAGCCTGGCAAGGCACTTGGCAAAGAGCAAGCGCAACATTTTTTCGGGACCCCGACCTACATGACCACCATCCGCGTCAAAGAGAACGAACCTTTCGATGTAGCCCTGCGCCGCTTCAAGCGCACCATCGAGAAGATCGGCCTGCTGACCGAACTGCGCGCTCGCGAGTTCTATGAAAAGCCCACCGCCGAGCGCAAGCGCAAGAAGGCTGCGGCCGTCAAGCGCCACTTCAAGCGGGTGCGCAGCATGCAGCTGCCCAAGAAGCTGTACTGAGCTTTCAAGGCAGGGCGTGATCAACGCCTGAACATGCAAGCCCGCGCGGGACGCCGCTGCGGGCTTGTTTCATTTCCGAGAGAACCCCATGAGTGCACTCAAAGACCGCATCACTGAAGACATGAAGGCCGCCATGCGCGCCAAAGACGCCCCGCGCCTGGGCGCCATCCGCATGCTCCTGGCTGCCTGCAAGCAGCGCGAGGTGGACGAACGCATTGAGCTGGACGACCTGGCCGTGGTGGCCATTGTCGACAAGCAGATCAAACAACGCAAAGACTCCATCACCGCCTTTGCACAAGCCAACCGCACCGACTTGGTGGACAAGGAAACGGCTGAACTGCTGGTGCTGGAAGCCTACCTACCCCAACGCCTCTCCTTTGAAGAAGTCAGCACGGTCATCGCTGCACTGGTGGCTGAACTGGGGGCGTCAGGCCCAGGCGACATGGGCAAAGTCATGGGTGCGGCCAAAGCGCGCTTGGCCGGCAAAGCCGACATGGGCGTGGTCTCCAGCGCCGTCAAACAAGCGTTGAGCAAGTGACGCCATGAACAGCTTGCCCATACGACCGATCGCACCTGATGTCTGCGTGGCTCCGCAGATGACGCCGCAGGCCATGGCCGAAGCTGCCAAGCTGGGCTTCAAGAGCGTGGTCAACAACCGCCCCGACTATGAACACGGCCCCGACCAGCCCACCAACGCGCAAATCGAAGCGGCGGCCTTGGCTGCTGGACTGCAGTACCGCTGGCTGCCGGTCGACGGCGGTTTTCAGACGCCGCAGCAGATCGCCGCTTTTGCCCAATTGCTGCAAGAGCTGCCCCGCCCGCTGCTGGCGTTTTGCCGCAGTGGTGCGCGCTCAACGCGCCTCTATCAAAGCGCCACAACCGCCTGACCGAGGGCGGCAGCGCTCAGCGCTCGAGTCGCGACCAACACCTTGTCGGTGCTTACCCGATACACCGCGGGCATTCAGTCGAGTTTCAGGTCCGCCGCGCTACAGTCGTTCCACAAGCATGTGCTCATGCTGAATGAGGAAAGCTCATGGAATTGATGCTGAAGCTATCGCGCGCGATAGACGGCTTGAACGACCGCTTTGCCGCCATCGCGAAATGGGCCGTACTGGGCTCATGCGTCATCAGCGCCGGCAACGCTGTGGTTCGCTACCTGTTGAATTACAGCTCCAACGCCTGGCTCGAAATTCAATGGTATCTGTTTGCCGCATGCGTGATGCTGGCCGCAGCCCAGGTGTTGCGACTGAACGAACACGTGCGCGTCGACGTCATCTATGGCCAGTACTCGGGTCGCGTTCAAGCCTGGGTTGACTTGCTGGGCATGCTCTTTTTTCTGATGCCCGTGATGGTCTTGATGATCTATTTCTCGTGGCCCCTGTTCCTGCAAATGTTTAACACGGGTGAGATGTCCAGCAACTCAGGTGGTCTCATCCGCTGGCCGGCGATGCTGCTGTTGCCTGTGGGGTTCACCCTGCTGCTGCTGCAGGGGGTGTCAGAGGCCATCAAGCGCGTGGCTTGGTTGAACCACAAGTACCAAGGCGACTTCCACTACGAAAGACCACTGCAATGAGCATGGAAAGCTTTGCCCCACTGATGTTCGTGGGGCTGATCCTGGTCTTGATCATTGGCTTTCCGGTGGCGTTTTCGCTGTCCGCGTTGGGCTTGGGTTGCGGCTACTTTGCGGTCTCGCAGGGCTGGTTCCCGCCGTCGTTCATGAACGCGTTGCCGCTCAACGTCTTCGGCATCTTGTCCAACGACCTGTTGCTGGCGATTCCGTTCTTCACCTTGATGGGCACCATTCTTGAAAAGTGCGGTCTGGCCGAAGACATGCTGGACTCCATGGGCCAGCTCTTTGGGCCCGCAAAGGGTGGCCTGGGCTACTCGGTGATCATCGTCGGCTTTATCTTGGGCGCCGTGACCGGCACCGTGGCCGGGCAAGTCATTGCCATGGCCATGATTTCCCTGCCAGTGATGATGCGCTGGAACTACAACATGCGCTACGCCACCGGTGTGTTGGCCGCCTCGGGCACCATCACTCAACTGGTCCCTCCGTCCCTGGTGTTGGTGGTCTTGGCAGACCAGTTGGGCAAACCCGTGGGCGACATGTACAAAGGCGCCTGGGGTCCGTCCATTCTGCAAGTGCTGCTGTTCCTGGCCTACACGTTCCTACTGACCCGGCTGGTCCCAGATCAACTGCCTGGCGTCCCGAAAGAAGCTCGCACCCTGAGCGGGTCTGCGCTGGTCATCAAATGCTTGCGCGGGATCGTGCCTTCGGCAGTGCTGATCTTCCTGGTGCTGGGCAGCATGGGTGGTTTGCCGGGTCTCAATCTGGCCATCTGCACACCGACCGAGGCCGGCGCCATGGGTGCCATGGGCGCTTTTGTACTGGCGGCCATGCACAAGCGTCTGACCTGGCCGCTCGTCAAAGAGTCGCTGGTCGGCACCATGCGCATCACCGCCATGGTGGTCTTCATCTTGATCGGGTCACGCGTCTTTTCCTTGGTCTTTCAAGGCGTTGAAGGTGGCAAGTGGATCGAGCACCTGCTGTCGGGCTTGCCAGGTGGGCAGACCGGCTTCCTGATCGTGGTCAATATCTTCATTTTCTTCCTGGCCTTCTTCCTCGACTTTTTTGAGATCGCCTTCATCATCATCCCGTTCCTGGCGCCCGTGGCCGACAAGCTGGGTATCGACCTGATTTGGTTCGGCGTGATGATCTGCGTGAACATGCAAACGAGCTTCATGCACCCACCTTTCGGGTTCGCCCTGTTCTACCTGCGCGGGATCGCTGACACCCTTTTCAAGAACGGAAGCTTGCCCAGAAAGGTGGAGTCCAGGGACATCTACATCGGCGCCATTCCTTGGGTGGTGCTGCAACTGATGTTGGTGGTTGTGGTGATTGCTTTCCCGCAAACGGTGACCGCCTTTCTGGACAAACCGCAGGTACTCGACCTGGACAAGGCCACTGACAGCTTGCGGCAAATGGGTAACGAGGCATCGGCGGTGGCCCCAGATCCCGCTGCATCAGAACCGGTCGGTTCACCGGCTCAAGCTGCATCAGCATCGGTTGCAACCGATGGCCCCTCGGCCAATGACGACCCGATGAAAGCACTTGAAGAGTCCATGAAGAAGGACTCGGCCGGCACCAAGAAGCCCTGACGCGCAGAGCAACCCAGTCGGTCTCAACGCCACTGGGATGACTGGCGGCTGAGCGCAGTTGAAGCTGGCTTCAGCCGTATGCCAGTTTTCGGCAGGCCTCCAAAAGCTTGGGATCAGCCACATGAAACGTGGTCAGGCCGATGCCTTGGGTTCGTACCACCAAGCGCGGCGCAATCAGCCACGACAGGCCCGGAACGTGGATCAGTTTGAGCTGGGTGATTTCGGCCAGCTTCACCTGCTTTTCCCATAGCCAGGTCTGCCGAATACCGGATCCATCGATGCGAGTCCGGCTGGTGATGATTCCCCAGTAGCCCGCCAGGATCAGCAGGGCCAGGAAACCGATCACACCCAGGCTTTGGGCGTCCAATTGCGCCCATGCCCCCAAGCTCATCGCCCGCCAAGTACCAGCGGCCAGCGCCAGCACCATCACGGTGGCCAGCAACTTGAGTGAGGGTGAGAAAGCAGCGCCTTCCATTGCTTGGGGTTCAGCGCTTGGCACTGCAAAAGCGTCCTGGTTCAATTCGTTCATACGGACTTCCAATGGTGGCGACCGCGGCGAAATCGTTTTCGCACCCTCAAGTACCTCAATGACAGGCAGCGCAGCCGTCGCCGTCTTGAAGCATGAAAAGTCCCGCGAATCCAAAAAAAAGCCCCGCCGAGGCGGGGCTGCTGAACTGCCGGAGCAGCCCTTTGTCAGAGTTTCACGCTCTGCATGTAGCTGTCAAAGCGCGCTTCCGTGAAGCGGAACCACAAGTTGGCATCGCGGCGGAAATTGCTGTAATCGTCATAAATCTTCTTGAAAGCCGGATTGCTTGCGCTGAGTTCGCTGTACAGCGCCATGGCTTCGTTGAACGCGGCATCCAGCACGGGCTTGGGGAAAGGCACCAGCTTGGTCCCGCCGGCCACCAGTTGCTTCAGGGCATTGGGGTTGCGGGCATCGTACTTGGCTTGCATTTCGGTGTGGGCGTAGGCCGCAGCACTTTCAACGATGGCCTTGTACTCGGCGCTCAGGGTGTCATAGGCCTTCTGATTGACGAATAGGTCCAGCTGCGGGCCACCTTCCCACCAGCCCGGGTAGTGATAGATCGACGCGACTTTGTTGAAGCCCAGCTTCTGGTCGTCGTACGGCCCCACCCACTCGGCGGCGTCGATGGTGCCCTTTTCCAGCGCTTGGTAGATTTCGCCACCGGGGATGTTCTGCGACACGGTGCCCAGACGCGAAGTCACTTTGCCAGCAAAGCCGCCCACACGGAACTTCAGGCCCTTCATGTCGGCCACGGTCTTGATTTCCTTGCGGTACCAGCCGCCCATCTGCGCGCCCGTGTTGCCCATGGGGAAGCTGGTGAAACCATAGTTCGAATAGAACTCGCGCATCAGCTTCAGGCCGTTGCCGTCGTAGGACCAGGCGGTCATCTGGCGGCTGTTCAGGCCGAACGGGACGGCACAGCCCAGCGCAAAAGCGTCGTTCTTGCCAAAGTAGTAATAGGGCGCCGTGTGGCCCATTTCGACGGTGCCAGTCTGCACCGCATCCACCAATCCAGGCATAGGCACAATTTCACCGGCGGCATGCACCGAGATCTCAAACTTGCCGCCCGTCATGTCCTTGACCTTGCGGGCAAAGGTTTCGGCTGCACCGTAGATGGTGTCAAGCGCCTTGGGGAAGCCCGAAGTCAGGCGCCAACGCAAGGCGGCCTGGGCATGCACAACAGCAGGTGCAACACCAGCGGCGAACACGCCCGCCAAGCCAGCACCATGAACGAAGGAACGACGTTCCATTGAGGTCTCCTGAATGAGAAACAGCGGTGAAGAAAGGGACAAACCCATCGAATTTTAAGTTTGCGCGATGGCCCTACCCGAGCGGGTTTACCCGTTTGAGGCGGGACCGCGCGCCGACTGACAACCATTCGTTGGCGGAAGTGTCGTTCGCTCAGCTAACAAATGGCTGAAATCAGGGTAAGCACCAGCCCGGGTTCCACCCTGACGACACTCAAGACCCGGCCAGCTTCATCTGAGAGATCAGCACCGATCCCACCGTCTTGCTGCCCTGGGTGTAGGCATCGGCGCCGATGGCGACGATGTTGCTGAACATCTCGCGCAGGTGACCTGCAATGGTGACTTCGTGCACCGGGTGCACGATGCGGCCACCCTCGACCCAGAAGCCGGCGGCGCCACGCGAGTAGTCGCCGGTGACGTAGTTGACGCCCTGCCCCATCAGTTCGGTCACGAACAGCCCGCGGCCCAGCTTGGCCAGCATCTTGTCCAAAGTGTCGCCCCGCTTCGTCAGCCGGCTGCTCATGCTCAGGTTCTGCGACCCACCGGCGTGGCCTGTGGTCTTCATGCCCAGCTTGCGCGCCGAGTAGGTGGACAGGAAGTAGCTCTTGACCACGCCGGCCTCCACCACCTGGCTGGCACGCGTGCGAACACCTTCGTCGTCGAAGGGCGCACTGCCCTTGCCCTTGATCTGGTGCGGGTCCTCCAAGACGTCGATGTGCTTGGCCAAGACACGTTGACCCAGGCTGTCGACCAGAAAGGTGGCCTTGCGGTACAGGGCCCCGCCCGAGGTTGCCTGGACATAGGCCCCCAGCAGGCCAGCGGCCACGGTGGACTCAAACAGCACCGGCACTTCACCGGTCGCCACGCGGCGCGACTTCAACCGCGACAAGGCGCGTTCGGCGGCATAGCGGCCCACTGCCTCGGGGCTGGCCAGATCATCGGCGTCGCGCATGCTGGTGTACCAGCCGTCGCGCTGCATGTCCCTGCCCTTGCCCGCAATGGGCGACACCGAAAGGTAATGGCGCGAGCTGGCATAACCACCGCGAAAACCCCGCGAATTTCCAGCCCAGAAGTGCGCTTGCTGGGCCGAAACGCCAGCGCCTTCTGAATTGGTGATGCGGCGGTCAACCGACATCGCCGCATCTTCACAGCGGCGCGCGATCTCGGCCGCCTGCGCGGCGTCCACGTCCCAGGGGTGGAACAAATCCAGATCACGTGCCACCTCGCTGGCCGTGGCCAGGTCAGCCGCATCCGGCAGACCAGCGGCCGGGTCTTCGGCGGTGAACCGCGCAATGTCATAGGCTGCCTGCACCGTCTGAAGCATGGCGGCCGGCGAGAAGTCGGACGTGCTGGCGTTGCCGCGCCGTTGACCCAGGTAGACACTGACGCCCAGCGACTTGTCGCGGTTGCGTTCCACGTTTTCAAGTTCGCCTTTGCGCACCGACACCGACAGACCCACGCCTTCGGAGACTTCGGCGCCTGCGTCGCTGGCCCCCAGTTGGCGAGCCATGCCCAGGGCGTCTTCAATCAACTGCTGAAATTGCGCTTGCCGGTAAGCAAAGCCGGAATCGGCGCGGTGGGAACGGGTCATGGGCGGTGGCGCCTTCTTCGACGGGGCATGCAGGAACGCACACTTATGATAGCGGCCCCTCTCCTGCGCCCCGAGCGCATCCGACAAAGGCCCCTCCCATGCCCCGCAGAGCCGCACCGCACCGCGGCATCGACGTTCACTACGGCGAACCGTTGGCGTTTGACGAAGACGGCGCCCTGACGCGCCCCAGCCGAACCCGGCTCAAACAGCAGTCGCAGGACTTGCAAGCCCTGGGCGTGGCGGTGGCCGAACTCTCCAGCGAACGCCTGGCCCAGATCGACATGCCAGAGCCGCTGCGCGACGCCATCGAGCAGTTTCGGCGCACCAAGAGTTTTGAAGGCCGCCGGCGCCAGATGCAGTACGTGGGCAAACTGATGCGCAGCGCCGACGAGGCCGTGCTGCGCGAAGCGGTGGCTGCGGCCACGCTGGGCAGCGCCAAAGACACCCTGGCGCTGCACGAAGCTGAACGCTGGCGCGCCGAGCTGATTGCCGACGACGAAGCGCTGACCCGTTGGCTGCAGCTGCATGCCCAGACCGACAGCCAGCAACTGCGCAGCCTGGTGCGCGCGGCGCGGCGCGACAGCGCCAAGTTGGCGCTCGAAGCGGGGCAGCCCGCACGTCAACCCAAGAGCCACCGCGAACTGTTTCAGCTGATCAAACCCTTTTTGATGACATGAGCGCTTCCTTTGATCTTGTCCGGGTGGGCCTGGTGTCGGTCAGCGACCGCGCTTCAACGGGGGTCTATCCAGATAAAGGCATTCCCGCGCTCAAAGAATGGTTGACCCGCGCCGTGCGCAACCCCATCGAGTGGCACGAACGCCTGATCCCTGACGAACAAGCCCAGATCAGCGCCATGTTGTGCGAGTTGGCCGATGTCGCCCACTGCCACCTGGTGCTGACCACGGGCGGCACCGGCCCGGCCCTGCGCGATGTGACGCCCGAGGCCACCCTGGCCGTGGCGCACAAGGTGATGCCGGGCTTCGGCGAGCAAATGCGCCAGATCAGCCTGGCCTTTGTGCCCACCGCCATCCTGTCGCGCCAGGTCGCGGTGGTCCGCAGCCAGGCCCTCATCATCAACCTGCCGGGCCAGCCCAAGTCGATTGCCGAGACGCTGCAAGGCTTGCCCCAGGCGGTGCTGCCGGTTCATGGCATCTTTGCGGCCGTGCCGTATTGCGTGGACCTGATCGGCGGCCCTTACATCGAGACCGACGACACGGTCTGCAAAGCTTTCCGGCCCAAGTCCGCGACCCGGCCAGCTCGGAGCTGATGCCTCAAGCCGCGCTCTGACCCGCAGGCGCTGCACAGCGCACTCAAGTGGGCGGGATGGCCTGCCGATAAGGCAAGGGTTGGCATCCCGCAACCCGCCACTTCCGTGCCCAAATCCGCCGCCCCCACCCCGTCCGGTGCTCCGATTGCGCCGGTTTCGATCGTCGAGCAGACCATGCGCCAGGCCCGCCGTTCGGTTGCGCTGGCGCTGATGGGCGCCGCCGCGGTGGGGACGGTGTTGCTGGCCGAGCGCTTGTGGTCGTCGCAGGCCCTGGCGCAGGCCACCGAGCGCCATGCCATCGCCCACCGTCTGGCCGGTGAAATCAAGGTCACCGAACAGCAGTTGCTGGTCACAGCCGACGCCGCGTCGCGCACCGGCGAAGCAGTCTGGGTTGACCGGTTCGACCGACTTGCCAACCAGCAAACACAGACCCTCGAACACACCTTGCTTCTGGCACCCGCCGATGTGGCCGGGAAGTACCGCGAAACCACACGCCAAGCCGGGGCGCTCTTGCAGCGCATGCGCGCGTCGGCGTTGATGGCGATGAGCACCGGCAGCCACGAAGCGGCTCGCGGTCTCTTTGAAAGTGAACCCTACGTCAGCGCCACCCAAGGGCTCAACCTGGCCAATGAACAGCTGGCCCAGGCCGTCCAGGCTGCAACGCTGGCAGATCTGTCCCGGCTCAGGCAGCGCTCTTACGGGATCACCGCCAGCACCTTGCTGCTGGCCCTGCTGCTGGGCATGGCCTTGTGGCGGCGCCTGAGCAACGGTCTGGACGCCTCCAGAAGCTCATTGCTCCACGCCGAAGGCCGTATCCAGCGCCTGGCCACCAGCGACCTGCTGACCGGCATGGACAACCGCGCCGGTCTTCACGACGCCATGCACCTGCGCATGCAACTGGCCCGCGCCAAGCAGGAGCCCCTGGCCGTGCTGATGGTCGACCTCGACCGTTTCAAACCCATCAACGACCGAAACGGCCACATGGTGGGGGATCTGGTGCTCAAAGAGGTGGCCCTGCGCCTGTCACAGTGCCTGCGTCAATCTGACCTGCGGGCGCGCTATGGCGGTGACGAGTTTGTGGTGGTGGTGGACGAACGCGAAGGCAGCAACGCACGCAGTTCTGCACAGCGCATCATCGACCGGCTGAGTGAGCCCATGCGGTTTGGCGACCTGTCGGTCAGCATTGGCGCCAGTGTGGGCGTGGCGCGTTTTCCCGCCGACGGCGAAACCGACGACGAACTGCTGCGCAAGGCCGACTGGGCCTTGTACCGGGCCAAAAAGGGCGGCCGGGGCTCGGTCTGCTGCTACGACGCCAAACTCGACGAGGTGATGTCCGAGCAGCACAGGCTGGAACAGGAACTGCGCGAGGGCATCGCTGCCGGTCAACTGGTGCCGTTCTACCAACCCATCGTCGGCTTGGCTCGGCGCAACGTGTTGTCGCTGGAGCTGCTGTGCCGCTGGCGGCACCCCGTGCGCGGCCTGCTCACGCCCGACAAGTTCATCCCGCTGGCCGAGCACTCGGGCTTGATCGGTCCGCTGACGATCAGCCTGTTGCGCGCCGCGTGCAGAGACCTCTCGCGCTTTCCGCCGCACTGGCGCCTGTCCTTCAACGTGGCCCCGCAACAGATCCAGGACGACGCGCTGGTGCACCAGCTGATGACCGTGCTGCATGAGGCCGGCGTGCCGCCCTCGCGCCTGGACGTGGAACTGACCGAGACCGCCTTGGTGAACGACACCGCGCGCGCGCGCCAGGTGATTCTGGCGCTCAAGAAAGCCGGCATGACGGTGACCTTGGACGACTTTGGCACCGGCTATTCCAGCCTGAGTTACCTGGCCGAGATGACGTTCGACAAGATCAAGATCGACCGCTCTTTTGTACACACCATGCAAGATCGGCCGCAAAGCGCCAAGATCATCGAAGCCATCATTGGTCTGTCACGCAGTCTGGGCGTCAGCAACGTGGCCGAGGGCGTGGAAACCGAGTTGCAGGCCAGCATGCTGCTGAAAATGGGCTGCCAAACCGCCCAAGGCTACCTATTTGGCCGCCCCGTACCGGCCAAAGAGCTCAACGACCGCATCGCCCTCAGCAACAACACCATCGCGCCATTGAGCGAAGATCAGCGCGTTACTTGACCAAGCGGTTCAGGCGCTCGGCGTCAAAGGCTTCGACCTTTTGTGCGCCTTCGGGTACGCAGTCGCCAGCCGGCAGTTCACGCGAACGCGCCGACAACTTTTCTATGGCCTGCCAGAGAAGCGCGATCTGGTGTTCGTGGCCCGAGGCGTTGTCGATCAGGCCCTTCATGGCTTGCGACACCGGGTCGTCACCCTGGGTCACCCCATAGGCGGAAAAACCCATCTTGGCCGCAGCGGCCTCGCGGGCGGCTTCCAGGTCAGCGGCAATGACGCGTGCCGGATTGCCCACCGCCGTGGCCCCAGGCGGCACCGGCTTGACCACCACCGCGCTGCTGCCGATGCGGGCGCCGTCACCCACCGTGAAGCCACCCAGCACCTGCGAGTTGGCGCCGACGATCACGCCCTTGCCCAGCGTCGGGTGCCGTTTGGCACCTTTGGCCAGCGACGTGCCGCCCAGGGTGACACCCTGGTAGATGGTGCATTCGTCGCCGATCTCGGCGGTTTCGCCCACCACCACGCCCATGCCGTGGTCGATGAAGACACGCCGGCCGATGGTGGCGCCGGGGTGTATTTCGATGCCGGTCAAGAAGCGCGCCACGTGCGACGTGAAACGCGCCAACCAGCGCAACTCGTGCTTCCAGAACCAATGTGCGCGGCGGTGCAGCACCAGCGCATGCAAGCCTGGATAACAGGTCAGCACCTCCCAGACCGACCGCGCAGCGGGGTCGCGTTCCAGGATGCAGGCAATGTCTTCGCGCAAGCGGGCAAACATGGGAAACCCTTTCAGTCCCACGCAGTGTAGCCAGCCATGCTCAACTCTGCTGCCCGGGGCCCACTTTGCGCTGCTGGGCGACCGTTCGGGCTATGCCGCGCAGGATATGCACCTCTTCCGCGGTCAATTGAGCGCGGTTGATCAGTTGATTGAGTCTGGGCATCAGCTTCTTCGGCGCGGCCGGGTCGAGAAAACCAATCCCTTCGAGCACGCAGCGCCAATGCTCCAGCAGCCCTTGCACCGCCGCGCCGTCGGCCAACTGGGCGTCTTTGGTGCGCGGCTGCACGGGGTAGCCGCCCTGGGCCATGCGCCATTCGTAGGCCAAGACCTGGACGGCCTGGGCGAGGTTCAGCGAGCCGTAGTCCGGATGCGCGGGAATGGAGATGCAGGCGTGGCAGCGGTAGACATCGTCGTTGGACATGCCTGTGCGCTCAGGCCCAAACACCAAGGCGACCCGGTGCGCCGAGCCTGCCAACTGTGCGAAGTGCTCGCGCGGAGGAGCGATGGGGGGCCCGAAGTCACGCGGCGTCATGGCGGTGGCGCAGGCCCAGCTGATGCCGTCCAGCGCCTCGGCCAAGCTGGGCACCACCCGGGCTCGCACCAGAACGTCGGCCGCACCGCTGGCCATGGCCACCGCTTCTTCGTGCACCAAGACATCGGCAAAACGCGGCTGCACCAACACCAGGTCTGAAAAACCCATGACCTTCATGGCCCTGGCAGCGGCACCCACGTTGCCCGCGTGGCTGGTGTTCAAAAGCACGAATCGTGTTGGATCGGACATGGTCACCAAGGGCGTCAAAGCGCAGGCTTGAATCAAGAACAGCGGCACCCGCTAAAATGCGCGCTCTTATCGCGTGGCCTCGATTGTCACCGCGCCGCTCTTTATCCCCTCTACCGCTCCCAGCCCAGGCCGCCCATGTCGCAAGCGCTCCATCCCATGCTCAACGTCGCCGTCAAGGCGGCCCGCTCAGCAGGGTCCATCATCAACCGCGCCGCGCTCGACCTGGAAGCCGTCAAAGTGGGCACCAAGGGCCCCAACGACTTTGTCTCCGATGTCGACCGCAAGGCCGAAGACATCATCATCCAGACGCTGCTCGAAGCCTATCCCGGCCACGGCATCCTGGCCGAAGAGTCGGGACGCGAGCACGGCGCCAAGAGCAGCGAATACGTCTGGATCATCGACCCGCTGGACGGCACCACCAATTTTTTGCATGGCTTTCCGGTCTACGCCGTGTCGATCGCCCTGGCCTTTCGCGGCCAGGTGCAGCAGGCAGTGGTCTTCGACCCCACCCGCAACGACCTGTTTTTTGCCAGCAAGGGGCGCGGCGCTTTCCTCAACGATCGCCGCCTGCGCGTCAGCCGCCGCCTGCGCATTGCCGACTCTCTGATCGGCACCGGGTTTCCCTTCCGCAAGGGCGACAACTTCAAGCGCTACGTCAAGATGTTTGAAGAAGTCATGCAAAGCTGCGCCGGCCTGCGCCGCCCAGGCGCCGCCGCGCTGGACCTGTGCTACGTGGCCGCAGGTTATTACGACGGCTTTTTCGAAACCGGTCTGAACCCCTGGGACGTGGCTGCGGGTTCGTTGATGATCACCGAGGCCGGTGGCCTGATCGGCAACTTCACTGGCGAAAGCGACTTCCTCTACCAACGCGAAGTGGTCGCCGGCAACCCCAAGGTCTACGGCCAACTGGTGCAGATCCTGGCGCCCTACACGCGTGTCATCAAGGAAGACGCCAACGCCAGCCCGGATGCCCATGGGGAGTCGCCATTGAAAGAAGACGCCACGCAAGCCTTTGTGAGCGCTTCTGCTGCACCGGCCAGTGACGCTGCACCGGCCAAGAAAGCCGCGGTGCGAATCCGCAAGGGCGCAACGCCCGAGGGCGACGAAGCGCCGATGTAAAGCCGGCCGCTGCGCCAGCCCAACCGCGCATGCGCCGCCAGGCCTTCGCCGGGGCGCAGCCAGGTCGTCCCAACCCTTCAAAATGAAGCCCATGCACCTGCACCCCGACCGCGTCCTGGCCCTGCAAGGCGCCACCAATTTCAGGGACCTGGGCGGCTACCGGGGACAGGGCGGGCGCGCGGTGCGCTGGCGGCGCCTGTTTCGCTCAGAGCATTTGGCGGCGCTGACGACACAGGATCTGGCCACCCTGCAAGCGGTGGGCGTCACGCGGGCCTACGATTTCCGCGGCGCAACCGAACGCGCCGCAGCGGCTTACGCGTGGCCTGGCCTGAGCAACCATCACTTGAGCATTGAGCCCACGGTGGTGCAGCGGCTTCGCGAATCGGCGGCTGCCGGACGGGCGCTGACGGCCGAGTTGGTGGGTGAGTTGATGAAGGACCTGTACCGCAGCCTGGTCAACACGCAGGCACACCACTTCGCCACGCTGTTCGAAGCACTGCTGCAGACGGACACGCCCTTGGTCTTTCACTGCACCGCCGGCAAGGACCGCACCGGTGTGGCAGCCGCCCTGATCCTGATGGCGCTGGGCGTTTCAGATGAAGACGTGGCCCGGGACTACCTGCTGACCAACGATGTCTTTCGCCATCCGCCAGTGGCCCACGACGAACTGCCGGCCGAAGCTGCGGCGGTGCTGTGGCGCGTGCAAAGCGGCTTTTTGCAGGCCGCACTGCAGACCATCGAAGCCCGGTACGGCGGGGTTGAGGCCTACTTGGCCGGGCCCGTGGGCTTGACGGTTGCTGCGCGTCAGGCCCTGCTTGAGAAGTACCTGATCGCAGCCTGAGCGGCGGTCGAACACAGCCGAGCCATCAAGTTTGGGGCGGCGCGGAAGCTTCAGTCCTCAGTCCTCAGTCCTCAGTCCTCAGTCCTCAGTCCTCAGTCCTCAGTCGTCAGGTGTTAGCTGTCGCGTGTCGAGGGTGGCGGCGGCAAAGAGCTGTCTGGCCGGGGTGCGGCGCGCGACTGAAGCGGTCGGTGCTGCGCACCGACTGCCCTGCGGTACTCGGGTCCAGGGCCCTGGCGCAGAACTCGCTGCGTTCGCTGCGCTCACTTCGCTCAAACAGCCTGCGCCAAAAATGTTGACGAAGCGCGCTGCGCGCGCGGGCCCTGAACCCTGCGTTCCTCGGCGCTTCACACGCACGCCGCACCCCAGCCAGACAGCCCTTTGCAGCGGGCGCTGGTGGCGCACCCGCGAACGCCACCTCGAGTCTTTGAGCGGCAGGCGGTGCCCGGTCACCACAAAAGGCTTTCCACAACGGCAAGAAGCCGGCACCACTGAAAGACAGGTTCAGCGCTTTCAGATTCCGACAAGAACTCGTCGGCTCATGACCTGTGTGGAAGGCTCCAGCTGAAGCTCCAGCGCCACCGCTCGATCGGCGCCACCTCAGCCCCTCGCTGGGCACAAGGCGCCGCTCCCCTAAGATGCTCGGCTGTATGAATGAACCGATCTCGACCGCCGAACTGCTGAAGGGTGACTTTTCACGCCATTCGCCCATGATGGCCCAGTACCTGGCCATCAAGGCCGACTTCCCTGACACGCTCGTCTTCTTTCGCATGGGCGATTTCTACGAGCTGTTTTTCGACGACGCGCGCAAGGCCAACCGGCTGCTCGACATCACGCTCACCACCCGCGGCCAAAGCGCGCGTGAGCCGGTGGTGATGGCCGGAGTGCCGGTGCATTCGGTGGAAAGCTACCTGGCACGCCTGATCAAGCTGGGCGAACCGGTGGCTGTGGCCGAACAGGTGGGCGACGTGGCCACCGCCAAGGGCCCCGTTGAACGCAAGGTCACCCGCGTCGTGACGCCCGGCACGGTGACCGACAGCGAACTGATGGCCGAGCGCGCTGACACATTGCTGCTGGCCGTGCACAAGCAGCGCACCACCTGGGGCCTGGCCTGGCTGGGCCTGTCCAGCGGACAGCTGGGCCTGACCGAGTGTGGCGAACGGGAACTGGGCACCTGGCTGGCACGCCTGGCGCCGGCCGAAGTGCTGCACGATGGCACCGCCCTTCCCGACGCTTTGATGCAGGCCAAAACCGCCCGCACCGCGCGGCCCGAATGGCAATTTGAAAGCGCGCTGGGCGAACGCAAGCTGCGCGAACAACTGCAAGTGGCGTCGCTGGCCGGCTTCAACGCACAAGACCTGAAGACCGCGCACGCCGCCGCCGCCGCGCTGCTGAGCTTTGCCGAACACACCCAGGGCCGCGCGCTGGCCCACGTGCGCAGCCTGCAGGTGGAACGCAGCGGCGACCTGATGGACCTGCCACCGGCCACGCACCGCAACCTGGAGCTGGTGCAGACGCTGCGCGGCGAAAGCGGCGATGGCGCGCCCACCCTGCTGGGCCTGCTGGACAGCTGCCGCACCGGCATGGGCAGCCGGCTGATGCGGCATTGGCTGACCCACCCGGCGCTGGACCGCGCGCCCGCCAGCCAACGCCACGAGGCCATCGCCCAGCTCTTGACGCAGGGCTTTGCGCCGCTGCGCGACACCCTGCGCAACGTCAGCGACGTTGAACGCATCACCGCCCGGGTGGCGCTGCGCCAGGTGCGCCCACGCGAGTTGTCGGGCCTGCGCAGCACCTTGGCCGTTTTGCCAGCGCTGCGCGGCCACGCGCCCACGGGCACCACGCTGCTCGACCGCCTTCACGGCGGCCTGTCACCCAGCCCGGAACTGGCCCACAGCCTGCGCGCCATTGCCGACGAACCGGCGGTGCTGCTGCGCGACGGCGGCGTTATCGCAACCGGTTACGACGCCGACCTGGACGAGCTGCGCAGCATCAATCAAAACTGCGACGCCTACCTCCTGGACCTGGAACAGCGCGAACGCGCCCGCACCGGCATCACCAACCTGCGGGTGCAGTTCAACAAGGTGCACGGCTTCTACATCGAGGTCACCAGTTCTGGTGTCGACAAGGTGCCCAGCGACTACCAGCGCCGCCAGACGCTGAAAAACGCTGAGCGTTACATCACGCCCGAACTCAAGACCTTCGAGGACAAGGCGCTGTCGGCCCAAGAGCGCGCATTGGCACGCGAAAAATGGCTGTTCGAGCAGGTGCTGGACGAGTTGCAGACCCACCTGCCCACCCTGCAGGCGCTGGCCCGTTCCTTGGCGGCGCTGGACGCCTTGGCCGCGCTGGCCGAGCGGGCAGCCACGCTGGGCTGGTGCCAGCCCGAGTTTGTGCCCTACCCGTGCATCCACATTGAATCCGGCCGCCACCCGGTGGTGCAGGCCCGCTTGGCCGAAACCGGCGCCGGCAACTTCATGGCCAACCACTGCCAACTGGACGCCAAGACCAAGATGCTGGTCATCACCGGCCCCAACATGGGCGGCAAAAGCACCTTCATGCGGCAGGTGGCGTTGATCGTGCTGCTGGCCGCGATGGGGTCTTACGTGCCAGCACAAGCCTGCCGACTGGGCCCGGTGGATGCCATCCACACACGCATCGGCGCAGCCGACGACCTGGCCAACGCACAAAGCACCTTCATGGTCGAGATGACCGAGGCCGCGGCCATCGTGCACAGCGCCACCGAACACAGCCTGGTGCTGATGGACGAGATCGGCCGCGGCACCAGCACCTTTGACGGCCTGGCCTTGGCCGGCGCCATTGCCACGCAGCTGCACGACCGCAACAAGAGCTTCACGCTGTTTGCCACGCACTACTTCGAGCTGACCGAACTGCCGCAGAAGCACGAGCGCGCCATCAACCTGCATGTGGGTGCGGTGGAAAGCGGCCAGGACATCGTCTTCCTGCACCACCTGGAGCCCGGCCCGGCCAGCCGCAGTTATGGCGTGCAGGTGGCGCGACTGGCCGGCATGCCAGCCGCACTGGTGCGCCAGGCGCGTGCCACGCTGGAAGCCTTGCAGGCCAAGGCCGAGTCCGGCCAGGCGCAGGTGGACCTGTTTGCCGCGCCACCGGCCGCGCCGGTGGCCGAGCCCAGCGCGGTGGAAGCCGCGCTGGCCGGCATCAACCCCGACGCCTTGAGCCCGCGCGAGGCGCTCGACGCGCTTTACCGCTTGCGTGGGTTGCTCAAATCCTAGCCACTCTGCAATTCCGCCTGCAGCTCATCCGGCAGATCGTCCACCGACTGCGGCGCGGATGCACCGTTGGCCAGCAACAGCCGCAAGACCGCCGCATAGTCACCCGCCGGGTCGGGCTGGTTGCGCGCCGCGTGCAGGCAACTGCCCAGCGCATCACCGCCAAAGCCGTTGGGCTCAGACCAACCGGCGCCGTGGTCCAGCAGCAGTTGCACCATCGGCGCGTCACCGCGAAAGGCGGCTTGGTTCAAGGCGCTGGCGTGCCAGTCACCGCGCACTGCTACCGGCCAGCCCAGCTCCAGCATCAGCTGCACCGAAGCCAGACGACCGCGCTGCGCTTGATCGGGCAAGAGGCGCAGCCGGTCGGGCGCCAACGTGCTGATGGCGTTGGGGTGTTGCGCCAGATGGGCGCGGGCGGCCGGCCTGTCGGCCGCCGCGCACAGGGCGATGAAACGGTCGGTTTCGCCCAGCGGCGGGCTTTGGCCCAGCCCGGCAAGGTAGGCCACGGTTTCAACGTCACCCAGCTGTGTCGCCAGGGCTGCAGGGGTGCGTCCGCCATGGTCTTGTGAACCCGGGTCGGCGCCGCGCTCCACCAGCAGCCTGACAAAGGCGACCGATCGCCCACGCTTGATGGCGTGGTGCAGCGGGCCGGCACCGTCCGGCGCGCGCTCGTGCACATCGGCACCCAGAATCAGCACCTGCTGCAGGTGGTCCAGCCGGTCGAAGTCGAGCTGCCGGTACAGCGCGTTGGTGCCCTGCCAGCGGGCCCCGGCGTGCACCAGCGCGGCGACAAAACGGCGGTCGGTTTGTTCAGTGGCGTGGTACAGCGACTCGTTGTCGTTGGGGTCGGCGCCAGCCTGCAGCAGCGCCTGCGTGGTTTCAAAACAAGCCGCGCGCAAAATAGCACCATACAGCACGAGCAGTTTTTCCACAGGACGCGCCAGGTCGGTCCAGCGGGCGTTGGGATCGGCCCCTTGCGACAGCAGCCACTGCACGGTTTGCACCAGTCCTGGCCGTTGTTCGTCCAGGCGGGCCAGTGAAGAAAAGGCCGCATAGGCCAAGGCCGGCGCATTCAAGGGCGGCAAAGGCAGCGACAAGTCTTGGCCGGCCAGCGCCTGCTGAACCTGCGCCAAGTCGCCCAGGGTCAGCGAAAGCGCCACGTGTTGGAAGCTGCGGCTGCGTGCCAGGGCCAGCGCACGCTGGGGCTGCGGGGTGTTCCAACCTTCGCCATGGGCCAAGGCCAGCACCCGGGCCAGCCAGTCGGCGTTGGACAAGCTGCTGGCGACGCGGCGTTCCACCTCCAGCATCAGCTGCGGCCAACTGGCAAAGCCGTATTCCCGCGCCACCACCAGCTGCGCAGCAGCCAGGCGCGGTTGCGGCCCAGGGCGGTACGGCGCAGCACGGGCCAAGGCAGCCGGGTCGTGCGCCTGCAGTGCGCGCAGCAGTTCACGCGCCTGGCGGCGCAGGTGGTCGGCGTGGGGTCGGGGCGGGAGCGTTGAACTCATGAATCCTCCATGCATGTTGGCCTGGTGATCCGCGCCATTCAGGCTGCACAGGGGGTGGGCTCAAGCTCAGGCTTGAAGCCTCGGCATCAAGCCATGGCCACAAGCTGAAGGTTCAGGTGGGTTCAACCCTTTCCGCGGATCCGGTGGCGCCCTGTCAGCGCCGGTCGCGAGGTTGGCACAACCCGGTCAGGCCCGTCAAGGCATGCAGCTACAAGGCCCCGCGGCAACCCGGTGCGCCGCATTGGCAACGCAAGCGGCCTTCGTGGTGGGTTTCGCCATAGTCCACCGTGATCTCTTCGCCCAGCGTGATGGCGCGGTTGGCATAAAACTCGACCCGCCCATTGCGAATCACCAGCCGCGCATTGGGTTTGCAGCTGTGGTTGGTGTAGCGCATCGGATCGGCACTCTGGCTGAAGTCGATGGCCTTCTTGTCGGACAGCTCGACGATCATGATGCGTTCGCTGCGGGTGGCCCGAATGCGCGCATCGGCCACGCTGATGCTTTCGCCGCGGATCTCGCCAATCTTCAGGCGAGCTGGAATGGTTTCGGCCGCAAACGCGCCCTGCCCGTCGATGGCGCTGGGCTGCACCAGCACGTCGAATTTTTGGTAGGCGGGCCTGGCTGGCAACGAGGCTGTTGGCAGCGAGGCTGCAGGCAACGGGGCTCTGGGCAAAGGGGCTTTGGGCATCAGGCCGATCGACACCATCAGGCCAGCGAGCCCGGCAGTTCCACCTTGGGCGCTGGCTTCCAGCCCTTCTTGACCTGTTCCACGGTGACAAAGGTGCGGATGCCACCGCGCACAAACCAGTCGGCATGCACCCGAACAAAACGCGGTTGGATGGCGGCCACGATGTCGCTGACGATGCGGTTGGTGACCTTTTCGTGAAACGCGCCTTCGTTGCGGTAACTCCAGAAGTACTGCTTCAGGCTCTTGGTTTCCACGCACAACCGGTCGGCCACGATCTCGATGTTGAAGTGGGCAAAGTCGGGCTGGCCGGTCAGCGGGCACAGGCAGGTGAACTCGGGCACGTCGAAGCGAATCACGTAGTCGCGCTCGGCGGCGGGGTTGGGGAAGACCTGCAATTCGCGGCTGGGTGCGCTGGGCGGCGTGGCGGGTGGCTGACGCTCGCGCGACGCAGTCGCGGCTTGGCGTTGCTTCAGGGTCGGGGTCGACTTCGGGGCTTTGTTGGCCATGGTGCGCGTGATGCAAAAAAAGAGTCGGGAGTGGCTGGCCAGGCAGCGTGAGAAGCCGCCTCCAGCACGGGGGGCCGCACGGGGCGCCGCAGGGGAGGCAGCACGGAGCGCGATGCTATCATCCGACCCTTATTGCGCCCCCACTCGGAGCGCAATTTTCCATTTAAATCAAGCACTTGCGTTCACCACCGCAAGCGCCATCCAGACCGCCAAGGCAGCTCCAAACCCGATGCGCCTCACCCAGATCAAGCTTTCGGGCTTCAAGTCCTTTGCCGAACCCACCACCTTTGCGCTGCCCGGCCAACTGGTGGGCGTGGTCGGGCCCAACGGCTGCGGCAAGAGCAACATCATGGACGCCGTGCGCTGGGTGCTGGGCGAAAGCAA
>JANMHH010000207.1:0-5208 GCA_031375065.1 Rubrivivax sp.
ATCATCCAGGCCGGCTGGCAGCTGGTGCTGACGCACGGCAACGGCCCCGTGGTGGGCAACATCCTGTACCGGATGGCGCGCACCGCCGATGAGCTGCCGCCGATGCCGATGGACGTGTGCGTGGCGCATTCGCAAGGCGGCATGGGCTACATGCTGCAGCAGAGCCTGGCCAACGTGCTGGTCGACAAAGGGCTGGACGTGGTGGTTTCCTGCGTCATCACCGAGGTCGAAGTCGATGCTGCGGACCCGGCGTTCTTGAACCCCACCAAACCCGTCGGCAGGTTCTTCAGCGAGGCGCAGGCGCGAGACATGGCCGCCGCGACCGGCTGGAACTTTGGCGAAGACTCGGGCCGTGGCTGGCGCCGCATGGTGGCCAGCCCCAAGCCGCGCAAGATCCTCGATCTGAAGACCATCGACGCGCTGCTCGATGCTGGCGTCATCCCCATCGCCTGCGGTGGCGGCGGCGTGCCGGTGGTGCTGGGCGAAGACGGCCACTGGTCGGGCGTGGCGGCGGTGATCGACAAGGACCTGACCAGCGCCATGCTGGCCGCGCACCTGCACGCCGACGCGCTGGTCATGTTGACTGGCGTGGAGCGCGTGGCGCTGGACTTCAACCAGCCCAGCCAACGCTGGCTGGACCACCTGACCCTGGCCGAAGCGCGCCAGCACAGCGCCGACGGGCAGTTTCCGCCCGGCAGCATGGGGCCCAAGATCCAGGCCGCCATCACCTACCTGGAAGAATCCCCCGAGGCCAACGCCGAGGGCGAGGTCATCATCACGTCGCTGGAGCAGGCCTTCAACGCCTTGATTGGCAAGGCCGGCACGCACATCACGGCGCGGCCGCTCAGAGCGTGAACGCCACCGCATCCCCATTGGCCAAGTCGCGTCCAGCGAAGTTGCAGCAGAGGCATGCTGTGCCGCATTTGCGCAGGATCTTGGGCTTCGAGTCCACCGACTACGCCACGCTGGATGGCCGCGTGGTGTGGGTTGGCGACCCGGCCGCAGCAGACCACCCGCGCAACCTGTGGCGGCCCCGTCAAGCCATGGCTTTCTGCGGCGACACACAGCGTTTGCAACGTGGCGCCACCCGGTGCCTGACGCTGCTGAGGGCGCCATCCAACCTGGGCCTGGTGGACTGGCTGAAATCGGCTGGCATCAGCGACGGCACGAGCGGCGGCGGGACCGAAGGCCTGACTGAAAGCCAGAACGACAGCGTGTCGGTGCCCGCAAGGCGCGAGCACACAGAACCACAGCCGCTGTGGCTTCAGCTCGCCGCGACCCGATTGGATGCCGTGCGCCACGCCCTGCAAGTCAACGATCCGGTCGCTTTCGAGCGCGCCGCGCTGCGCGTGTTGGGCCTGGGCCCCGGCCTCACGCCCAGCGGCGACGATTTCATCGGCGGCATCTTCTTTGCGCTGCACCACGCACCCCGTTCACAGTGGCGTGCAACGCTGCCGGCTGTACAGGCGCGTTTTCGCACGGCTGCGGCCAGCGCCACCAACGTCATCAGCGCGGCCCTGTTGGACGACCTGATGGACGGCCACAGCCACCAAGCGCTGCACGACCTGTTGGCTGCGCTTCACGCCGAAGACCCAGCCCGCATACAAGCGGCGACGACGGCGCTGTTGCGCATCGGCGCCAGCTCGGGTGCCGACATGCTGTGCGGCGTGTTGTTGGCACTGAACACTTGGCAAGACACGTTTTAAAGAACCTTCATCCGACCATGAACCTCAGCAACAACACCCTCCTGACCCAGACACCGTCGGTGCTGAACATCGGCATCGACGGCTTCAACTCCAGCATCGCGGCCAACGGTGGCCATCTGGGCCAACTGCAGTGGCGCCCACCGGGCAACGCCGACCTGCAAGGGGCCTGGCAACTGGCCCAGTTGATGGGCGACGAGCGCATCACCCAGGCCAACACGCTGGCCACGCAGCGCATCATCAACGCCCGCCCGATGTGGGAAGACATTGCGTTGCGCGCCGACGGCGTGTGGCCCGAACTCAAGAGCACCCGCCTGCTGCTGCACGCCGGCCCGCCCGTGGCCTGGACCGACATGTGCGGCCCGATGCAGGGCGCGATGATCGGTGCCGTGCTCTACGAAGACTGGGCCCAGACACCTGAGCAGGCGCAGCGCATGCTGGCCGCCGGTGAGATCGAGTTTGCGCAGTGCCACGACTTCAAGGCCGTGGGCCCGATGACCGGCATCATCAGCGCGTCGATGCCGCTGATCCAGGTGCGCGAAGCCAGCCATGGCAACCTGGCTTACACCAACATCAACGAAGGCATCGGCCGCTGCCTGCGCTTTGGCGCCAACGGGCCCGACGTGATCAAGAAGTTGAAGTGGTTTGAAGCGGTGCTGGCGCCGGTGCTCAAGGCTGCGGTGCGCCACAACTTCGACAGCACCGGCGGCATCGACCTGAAGGCCATTCAAAGCCAGGCGCTGCTGATGGGTGACGAGGTGCACAGCCGCAACGCCGCGTCCACGTCGCTGTTTTTCATGACGCTGGCGGTGCCGCTGGCCGGCTTGAGCGACGGCCGCCACGCGGTGCCGCAAGACCACATCCACCAGACGCTGGACTTCGTGGCCCGCACATCGCAGTTCTTTTTGAACTACTCGATGGTGGCCTGCAAAGCCATCATGGACGCGGCACACGGCGTTCCTTTCAGCAGTGTGGTCACCGCCACCGCGCGCAACGGCACAGAAACTGGTCTGCGGGTCAGCGGCCTGGGCTCGCAGTGGTTCACCGCCCCTTCCGACTTGCCGCAAGGCCTGTTCTTCCCCGGCTTCAAGCAGGCCGACGCCTGCCCCGACATAGGCGACAGCGCCATCACCGAAACCGCCGGCCTGGGCGGCTGCTCGTTTGCGGCCTCGCCCGCACTCACCTTGCTGGCCGGCGGCACGGTCTCCGACGCGGTGCGCTACAGCCGCGAGATGCTGGAGATCACCGTCACCCGCAACCCGGCCCTGAGCCTGCCGGCGCTGGACTTTGCCGGTGCGCCCTGCGGCATCGACGTGCGCAAGGTGGTCGACACCGGCATCCGGCCGCTGGTCACCACCGGCATTGCGCACAAAGAGGCCGGCATCGGCCAGATCGGCGCCGGCATCGTGCGCGTGCCGATGGGCTGCTACACGTCGGCGCTGAGCGCCATGGCCGATCAATTCCTGAAGGCCTGAAGCCATGCGCCAAACCCTCACCTCCGCCCGCGGCATGGTCACCGCGCCGCACCACCTGGCGGCCAGCAGCGCTTGCGCCGTGCTGCGCGAAGGTGGCAACGCCATCGAAGCCACGGTGGCCGCGCTGGCCACCATCGCGGTGGTCTACCCGCACATGAACTCGATCGGCGGCGACGGCTTCTGGATCATTTCCGAGCCCGGCCGTGAGCCGGTGGCCATCGACGGCTGTGGCCGTTCGGCCGGCTTGGCCAGCATCGACTTCTACCGCCAGCAAGGCTTGTCGGCCATACCAGGCCGCGGGCCGCTGGCGGCCAACACCGTGGCCGGCACCCTATCTGCCTGGGCCGAAGCCTTGACGCATTCGGCGGCCTGGGGCGGGCGCCTGCCGGTTTCACGGCTGCTGCAAGACGCCATCTGGTACGCCCGCGAAGGTGCGCCGGTGACGCAGAGCCAGGTCAACTTCACGACCAAGTTCCTGCCTGAATTGGGGCACCTGCCGGGCTTTGCCGGGCAGTTTCTGGATGCGCCCGGCTCTGCCGCGCAGCCGCCGCATGGTGCCAGCAGCGGCGCGTCCACCGTCCCCACCGTCAACACGCTGCGCCGCTACCCCGCGTTGGCCAGCACCCTGCAAACCCTGGCCGACGGCGGCCTGGACGATTTCTACCGTGGCGACCTGGCCGCCAGCATGGCCGCCGAACACCAACGCCTGGGCGGCCCGCTGCGCCTGGCCGACCTGCAGGCCCACCGCGCCAGCACCGTGCTGCCGCTGTCGGTCAAAGTCAGTGGCGCCACGCTCTACAACATGACGCCGCCCACACAGGGCCTGGCGTCATTGATGATCCTGGCCATCTTCGACAAGCTGCGCCTGCGTCACGGCATTGAAGACGAACACAGCTTTGCCTACCTGCACGCCATCGTCGAAGCCACCAAGCAGGCCTTCAAGGTGCGCAACCGCCACGTGTCCGACCCCGCCACCATGGCCGCACGCGGCACAGCGCCGCAAGACTTCTTGAGCGACACCTTCATCGACCAGTGCGCGCAAGCCGTTGACATGCAGCGCGCCCTGCCCTGGCCCGAACCGCCGGTGCACGGCGACACGGTGTGGATGGGCTGCGCCGACAGCGCTGGCCGCATGGTCAGCACCATCCAAAGCGTGTACTGGGAGTTTGGTTCGGGTGTGGTCCTGGCCGACACCGGTGTGGGCTGGCAAAACCGCGGCTCCAGCTTTGCGCTGGACGCCCGTTCGCACATTGCATTGGCGCCGCACACCAAGCCCTTCCACACGCTGAACCCCGCGCACGCGCGCTTCGACGACGGCCGCCACATGGTCTACGGCAACATGGGCGGCGACGGCCAACCGCAAAGCCAGTCGGCGGTGTTCAGCCGCTACGCGATGTATGGCCGCACCTTGCAAGACGCCGTCAGCGCGCCGCGCTGGCTGCTCGGCAAAACTTGGGGCCAGGACACCACCACCTTGAAGTTCGAGGGCCGCTTCGACCCCGCGCTGATGGCCGCCATGCGCGCCGCTGGCCACGACGTGGAAATGCTGGGCGACTACAGCGACACCATGGGCCACGCCGGCGCCATCGTGCGCCAGACCGATGGGCTGTACCTGGGCGCGGCCGACCCGCGCAGTGACGGGGTGCTGGCGGCCTTCTAGGGCACTCCAGCGCCTTCGGTTTGGGGTCACAGCATTCACCTACACAATGACCAAGTTGTAGGCTTTGTACCAGCGCGGACAAAGCAAACAGATTGAGCAGGGCCCCCTCAGGGCCATCAGCCTTGGTTCATGTATCTCTGCGGTTGATCCGGCTGCCCAGTGGTCGATCCCAAGGCGGACCGGTAGCCTGGTGTGCGAGCCCTGAGTGGGGTGGACGTGAGGCAGCTTGCGGCGCATTGCTGACGCTCAGCGCATGTTGCCGAAGTCACACATACGACCTGCCGCGGTCATGCGCGTCAAGGTCTGTGGCGGGACGAGGCCAACGGGTACCGGGCTCCGCTCATGTCCCCCGGGACCGGCTTCGCCGGTC
>JANMHH010000235.1:0-3777 GCA_031375065.1 Rubrivivax sp.
TGATCTTCCTGGTCTTCCCGCACCGCCACGCGCTGCTTGAAAAGGCGGCCCACCACCGCCTGACCGCACCAGGCAACGTGCCCTGGTTCGACTGGCTGCTGGCCGCAGCGGTGGCCGCGTCGGTGCTCTACATCCCGTACATCTTCGAGGACCTGACCTTTCGTGTCGGCAACCCGCTGACCATCGACGTGGTGATGGGCAGCATCCTCATCATCGCGCTGCTGGAAGCCACGCGCCGCAGCATGGGCTGGCCACTGCCCATCATCGCGATCTGCTTCATGGTTTATGCGCTGGCAGGGCCGATCTTTCCGGGCCTGCTCAAGCACGCAGGTGCCAGCTGGAGCCAGCTGATCAACCACCAGTACCTGACCAGCCAGGGCGTCTATGGCGTGGCGGTGGGCGTGGTGGCCACCTACGTCTTTCACTACGTGCTCTTTGGCGTGCTGGCCACGCGCATCGGCCTGGGGCAGTTGTTCCTGGACATCGCCAGCACGGTGGCCGGGCGCTACGCCGGCGGGCCGGCCAAGGTCAGCGTGCTGGGCTCGGCCATGTTTGGCATGTTGTCGGGCAGCAGCGTGGCCAATGCGGTGACGGTGGGCTCGCTGACCATTCCCGCCATGATCCGCGTGGGCTACAAGCGCGAGTTTGCCGGCGCGGTGGAGGCCGCTTCATCCACCGGCGGGCAGATCACCCCGCCGGTGCTGGGCGCAGCGGCGTTCTTGATGATCGAGTTTTTGTCGGTGCCCTACCAAACCATCATCATCGCCGCGGCCATCCCCGCCTTCATGCACTTCTTCGGCGTCTTCATGCAGGTGCACTTCGAAGCCAAACGCTACGGCCTGCGCGGCTTGACCGAAGCAGAAATGCCCAAGCTGCGCCAGAGCCTGCGCGACCGCTGGCCCACGCTGATCCCGCTGGTGCTGTTGGTCACCATCCTGGTCAGCGGCCGCACGCCCTACCTGGCGGCCTTCACCGGCATCACGTCTTGCGCCATCGTCGGCCTTTGCACCCGCGTGGGCAATAACACCGCGCGCCATTGGGGCATGCTGGCGGCGCTGCACGCGGTGTTGCTGGTGGTCGTGTTTGGTGGCATTGAAAACAGCAACGTCAAGCTCGGCATCTTCTGCGTGGCGTTGGTGGCCACGCCCTTCCTGCTCAAGGCCTTGAAGGTCGACGGGCGCATTGGCACGCCGGCCTTGATCGAGGCTTTCAGCACCGGCGCCAAGTACGCGCTGGCGGTGGGCGCAGCGGCCGCCACCGTGGGCCTAGTGATCGGTGTGGTCACCCTCACCGGCGTGGGCTTCAAGCTCAGCATCCTGATCACCGGCGCGGCGCAGGCGGTGGCCGGCGGAGTGGGCACGCTGATCCCCGCCAGCCTGATGGACCCCAAGTCGCTGACGCTGCTGGTGGCGCTGGTGATGACGGGCGTGGTCTGCATCCTGCTGGGCGCGGGCATACCCACCACCGCCAACTACATCATCATGGTCACGGTGGCCGCGCCCACGCTGGTGCAGCTGGGTGTAGAGCCGCTGGTGGCGCACTTCTTCGTCTTCTATTACGGCGTGCTGGCCGACATCACGCCGCCGGTGGCGCTGGCCGCCTATGCCGCAGCGGGCATGGCTGGCAGCGACCCGTTCAAGACCGGCAACACCGCGTTCCGCCTGGGGCTGGCCAAGGTCCTGGTGCCCTTTGTCTTTGTTTTTTCGCCCAGCCTGCTGATCGTGGCCAAGGGCTTCACGGGCTACGATTTCATCGTCACGTTCGTGGGCTGCGTGCTGGGTATCACGCTGCTGGCAGCCGCACTGAGCAAGTTCATGCTGGTGGAGATGAAGCGGGGCGAGCAGGCGCTGTGTTTGGCCGCAGCGCTGTTGATGATTGCCCCGGGGCTGGTGCCCACGCTGGTGGGGGCTGCACTGGCCACGCCGGTGTTGCTGCACCAACTGGCAGCGCGCAAGCGGGCCTTGGCAAGACCCGCCTGAACAAGCCCACCTTCACGGCCCTTTCGTAACCTTGACACGATGGGGCCAGCGCCCTTGCTCACATGGCCTTGAACCGCCCCGTCTACGGCCGCACCTGGTGGGGCACCCAGTGGCTGCAAGCGCTGACGCAGATTGACTTTGACAACCGCCTGCCACGCGGGCGTTCCTACGCCAACCGGGGCGCGGTGCGCAACCTCAAGGTCCAGGACGGGCAGATCCTGGCCCAGGTGCAGGGCTCCAGGCCGCACCCCTATCAAGTGGAGATCAGCGTCCCGGGTGTCAAGCCCACCGATGGCCAGCGCCTGACGGACGCACTGACCCAGGACCCGGGCCTGATCGCCCGGCTGCTCAACCGCGAGCTCGACCCCAATGTGCTGCAGACGGCGCAGCGGCTGAACATCAGCATCTTTCCGGCCAGTTGGAAAAACCTTTCGATGCACTGCTCCTGCCCCGACTGGGCGGTGCCCTGCAAACACCTGGCGGCGGTGATCTACCTCTTGAGCCAGGAGATCGACGGCGACCCCTTTCTGGTCTTCAGCCTGCGTGGGCTGGACCTGCCCCGCTTGCTGAAAAAGAGCGGTCTCAACATCGTTAACGCATCAACGCCCAGGCTGCCAACGTCGGCCGAACAGCTGTTTGGCGTCGCAGATGGCAAAGAGGCCAACCTCAAAACCGGCAGCAGTGCCAGTGCCCGCGCCAACAAGCCAGCCCCCGCATCAGCCGTCCACGAATCCAACGTGGGCAACCTGCCCTTGCTGCAGCAACTCGACTTCAGCACCCTGAGCGACCTGCGCGAACCGCTGTGGCGGGTGCTCAGCGCCAAGCCGGTGTTCTTTCGCGGGGGCGACTTCCGCGAACTGGCCCAGCGCGTGATGGTGCGTGTGGCGCGCCTGGCCCACGAATGGGCGCAAACGCCCGCACCTGCTGCTGATGAACACCTGCCCCTGCCGCAAGGCCGCCTGCAGCTGACGCTGGACGCCACCGGCCAGCTGGACATCAGCGACGCAACGTTGGCTGGCCAGCCGTTAAGCACGCTGGACACCTTGTTGCAAGCACTGGCCGATGTGCCCCTATCGCGCCTGGCCGACCTGCCCGACCACCTGGCCGCCGTGCAGGCCCTGCGCGCCTTGGCACTGCACCTGTTGACCCTGGGTGCCGTGGTGCCACACGTGTTTGCCGCCGACGCCCAAACCACCGGCCTGCGCTGGGCACCGGCCGAGCTGGACGCCCCCGTGCGGACCCTGCTGGCCCAAGTGGCCACTGCACTGCCACCCGACTTGCTGCAACGCTTGAACGGACGCAAAAAGCAGCCGCTTGCAGCGCAGCGCCAAGCGCAGCTCTTGCTGTCGCTGCTTCTCGACCATCTGCTGCGCGCCAGCGCCGCCGCGCGTGCTGAAAAACTGGCCGATGACCCCGTGGTGACGCTGTTCTTCGGCCGCGGCACGGCCCGCTTCGACGGCCCTGGCGAAGGTGCGGTGGCCGGCAGCATCCAAGCTTGGCTGGCCCTCCTGCACCTGGCCCACCAGGCGTTTGTGCCGGTGCTGCAGTTGGAAGAAGACGCGGCCAGCCCCGGTTTTGCGCTGTCGCTGGCGGTGGCCGAAGAAGCCGCGCCCCTGGCCAAGCCCACCGCCTTGTCCAAGGTGTTGAGCAGCAAACCCTGGGAAGCGCGGCGCATGGCGGTGCTGCAGACCGTGGCCATGCTGGCCGAGTTTCATCCGCCGCTGAACGACTACGTGCGCAACCTGGCCAAACGCCCCTTGTTGGTGGGCGCGGCCGAACTGCCCGCGCTGTTGTTTGA
>JANMHH010000308.1:0-1590 GCA_031375065.1 Rubrivivax sp.
ATCGAGAAGAAGGACCTGAAGGTCGGCTTCATCGCCATCACCTGCGCCACGCCGCTGATCATGGCCAAGCCGCTCGGCTTCTACGACAAGCAGGGCCTGAACGTGGAGGTCGTCAAGACGGCCGGCTGGGCGCTGATCCGCGACAAGATGATCAACAAGGAATACGACGCAACGCACTTCCTGAGCCCGATGCCGCTGGCCATCAGCCTGGGCCTGGGCTCGGTGGCAACGCCGATGAACGTGGCCACCATCCAGAACACCAACGGCCAGGCCATCACGCTGGCCATGAAGCACAAGGACAAACGCAATCCGGCCGACTGGAAAGGCTTCAAATTCGCTTGTCCTTGTGCTTGGTGGCCAGCGTGATGGCCTGACCGTTGGTGTTCTGGATGGTGGCCACGTTCATCGGCGTGGCCACGCTGCCCAGGCCCAGGCTGATGGCCAGCGGCATGGGGCTCAAGAAGTGCGTGGCGTCGTATTCCTTGTTGATCATCTTGTCGCGGATGAGCGCCCAGCCCGCCGTCTTCACCACCTCCACGTTCAGCCCCTGCTTCGAATAGAAGCCCAGCGGGTGCGCCATGATCAGCGGCGTGGCGCAGGTGATGGGGATGAAGCCGATCTTCAGGTCCTTCTTCTCGAGCGGCCCGGTCGTGCCCTGCGCCATGGCCTGCAGGCTGGCGATGGGCAGCACGCTGCCGATGGCGGCCATCGCGGCCGGGCGGCCGACGGCACGCAAGAAGCGGCGGCGCAAGGCGTCTTGCGGGAACAGCGCTTTCACCAACGCGGCTTCGACGAAGTTGCTGGTTTCAGCTTCGAACGCGGCCGTCTCGCTGCGAGCGCGCAACTCGGCCGTGGCGTGCTCGGCAGCCGAACTGTGGGCGCCGCAAGCGCAGCGCATCGTCAGGGGGCGGTCGGGATCGTAGGGGTCGAAACGGTCGTTCATCGGGTTTCCTCGAAGCGTGGCGGTACCATGGTGCGTGCCGGACCTGTACGCAATTTCGGGGCCAGCCCATCGCCCAATTCGGGCCAATTTCCGAACGTGTGCCGGCCCTGTGCCGGCGCAGCCCAAGAGGTGCATTTCATGGTGTCTGTTGTTCTCAAATGCGTTGCAGCACTTGCCTTGGCCCTCGGGGTGATGTCGGCTTTTGCTGCACCGGGTGGTCCGGCCGACGCACTCCAGGTCGCCCCCATCGCCTTCACCGAACGAACACTGCCCAACGGCCTGAAGGTCATCGCCGCACGCAGCGACACCAGCCCCACAGTGGCTATCCAGGTCTGGTACCGCGTCGGCGGGCGCGACGACCCGGTCGGGCGGTCGGGCTTCGCGCACCTGTTCGAGCACCTGATGTTCAAGGGCACGCGCTACCTGAAGAACGAACAGTTCGACCGCCTCACCGAAGACGTGGGCGGCGAGAACAACGCCTTCACCAGCGACGACGTCACCGCCTACCTGTCGGTGGTGCCTTCCAACCACCTGGAAACGCTGCTTTGGGCCGAGGCCGAGCGCATGGCCAACCTGAACGTCGACGAGGCCAACTTCAAGTCCGAGCGCGCTGTCGTGCAGGAAGAGTTCCGCCAGCGCGTGCTGGC
>JANMHH010000327.1:0-6788 GCA_031375065.1 Rubrivivax sp.
TCGGTGTAGCTGTGCAGCCAATCGGCGCTCGGGATGCCTTGGACGAGTGCCTGGGGCGCCGAGGGGCTGCGCTCCAGCAAGCCCAGGATCTGCATCACCGCCAGATGACCCGACGACGGCGGCGGAAAACCACAAACGCGCCAACGTTCCAACCAGTCGGTGCAGATCGACTCACGCAGCTTGGGGCGGTAGGCCGCCAGATCGGCTTCGGTCAGGCGGCCAGGCACCGGGTGGCCGCGCACCCGCTGCACGATGTCCCTGGCCACCGGGCCACGGGTCATCACCGCGCTGCCGTGTTGGGCTACAGCGCGCAGCACCGCCGCCAGCGCAGGGTTGCGCAGCACATGGCCCACCGGCAGCGGCTGGCCCTCGGCGTCGAAGAAATAGGCCCGGGACTGCGGATCACGCAGCAAATGGGGGTTGCCGGCCATGTTGATGAACAGGCGCGGCGTGATGGCAAACCCGCTTTCGGCCAGTTGGATGGCCGGCTCGAACAAGCGCGCCCAGGGCAGTTTGCCGTGGGCCCGGTGGGCCGCTTCCAACATCACCACCACACCCGGCGTGGCCACGGCGCGCCCGCCAGACACGGTTTGAGAAAAGGGCAGCGGCTTGCCATCGGGACCCAGAAACATGCGCTCATCAGCCGCCGCCGGCGCGGTTTCTCGGCCGTCCCAAGCCTTGACCTGCAGCCCATCCCAGTTGAGCAAAAACGCACCACCGCCAATGCCGCTGGACTGCGGCTCGACCAGCGTCAACACCATCTGCACGGCAATGGCAGCGTCCAGCGCGCTGCCGCCTTCGCGCAAGATGCGGTAGCCCGCGTCGCTGGCCAAGGGGTTGGCTGCGGCGACCATGAAACGGCGAGCGGACCAGCCCGGTTTGGGTGTCCAGCCCGAGGCCAGTTCCGGCATGGCCGAAGGTGGCGTCGAAACCGCTGCGCCTGGGGCCAGGGCTGCGCCGGGCACGATCGCCGGCGGGGACGTGCAGGCAACCCCCAAAACCACCGCCAGGGCCAACGGCCAAAGGCGTTCTGAAAACATCATGGGGCCCCCAGTTCTGAGGGCCCCATGTTAGGCCAGTGAGCAGCCGACCCCAGCAGGGGCGGCGCCGACAGAGGCGGTCAGATCAACGGCGCGCCGGTCTTGCTCTGCAGCTCTTCCAGGCTGACGCCCGGCGCCATTTCCACCACTTTCAAACCCTGTGGCGTGACGTCCAACACCGCCAGGTCGGTGATGATGCGGTTGACCACCCCCAGCCCGGTCAGCGGCAGCGTGCAGGCCGGCAGGATCTTCAGGTCGATGGTGCCGTCCTTCTTCTTGGCCACGTGTTCCATCAGCACCAGCACCCGGGCCACGCCGGCCACCAGGTCCATCGCGCCGCCCATGCCCTTGACCATCTTGCCCGGAATCATCCAGTTGGCCAGGTCGCCCTTGGCGCTGACCTGCATGGCACCCAGGATCGACAGGTCGATCTTGCCGCCACGGATCATGGCAAAACTTTGTTCGCTGCCAAAGATGCTGCTGCCGGGGATGGTGGTGACGGTCTGCTTGCCCGCGTTGATGAGGTCGGCGTCGACTTCATCCTCAGTAGGAAAGGCGCCGATGCCCAGCATGCCGTTTTCGCTTTGCAGCCAGACCTCGATGTCGCTGCGCACGAAGTTGGCCACCAGGGTGGGCAAGCCAATCCCTAAGTTGACGTAGTAGCCGTCGTGCAGTTCCTGGGCCGCGCGGGCGGCCATTTGGTCGTGTGTCCAGGCCATGGTCAGACTCCCGCTTTCTCGGTGATGGTGCGCTTTTCGATGCGCTTTTCGGGCGTCGCATTGAGCACGATGCGGTCGATGTAGATGCCGGGCAGGTGAATGGCGTCGGGTGCCAAGGCACCCAGCGGCACGATTTCTTCGACTTCAACGATGGTCAGCTTGCCGGCCATGGCCGCGGCCGGGTTGAAGTTGCGCGCCGTCAGGCGAAACACCAGGTTGCCCGAGGTGTCGGCCTTCCAGGCCTTGACCAGGGAAACGTCGGGCACCAGGGCCCGCTCCATCACATAGGTCTGGCCGTCGAACTCGCGCAGTTCCTTGCCTTCGGCGACGATGGTGCCCACACCGGTGCGGGTGAAAAAGGCCGGAATGCCGGCACCGCCGGCGCGCAGCTTTTCGGCCAGCGTGCCCTGGGGCGTGAACTCCAGTTCCAGTTCGCCGGCCAGGTACTGGCGCTCGAACTCTTTGTTCTCGCCGACGTAGCTGCTGATCATGCGTTTGATCTGGCGGGTCTCGAGCAGCTTGCCCAGGCCAAAACCGTCCACGCCCGCGTTGTTGCTGATCACGGTGAGGTTCTTGACGGCGCTGTCGCGCAGCGCGTCGATCAGCGCTTCGGGGATGCCGCACAAGCCGAAGCCGCCCACGGCCAGCAGCTGGCCGTCCTGGGCCACGCCAGCCAGCGCAGCAGCGGCACTGGGAAAAATCTTGTTCATGATTGAGGGTTTCCTTCGGTGCGGGCGAAATTCCGAACAAAGGCGACAAAGCATCGCCGCAGCTGCGCAGCGTACTACGTAAGGCACTACGTAGACATTACGTAAGATCGCCTACGCGTCACCACTGCTGCCTGCACATGAGCAAACCATCGCCTGCTTCCGCGCCTTCAACCCCTGTCTGCGCAGACACTGCGGTCGACCGCAAGCTGCTCGACGACGCCTTGGCCACGCTCTTCGCACCTTGGCTGGCGCAGCTGGGTCTGCGCGTCCTGAGCGCCGAACCCGGTGTGGTGACGCTGGAACTGCCGGTGGCACCCCAGCACGTGCATGGCGGCGGGGTGCTGTGTGGTCAAACGATGATGGCGGCCTGCGACACCGCCATGGTGCTGGCCATCATGTCGCGCCTGGGTGCCTTCAGACCCATGACCACCGTGCAACTGCAGACCAGCTTCCTGCGGCCGGTGGCGGGCGACAGCGGGAGCGCACGCGTGGTGGCGCGGGTCTTGCGCTTGGGCAAGAACCTGGTCTTTGGCGAGGTGGAGGTGCTCAACGCCCAGGGCGACCTGGCCGCGCACGCCACCACCACCTATGCGCTGCTGTGAGGGCTAGCGTGAAGCCGCCCAAGGGTCTGAGCGTGCACGCCGTGGCGCTGGACTACCGCAGTGCCTTTGAACTCGCCCCCGTGGGTCTGGTGCTGTCGCGCCAAAGGCAGATGATCGACTGCAACCAGGAACTGCTGACCATGTTTGGCGCGCAGCGCGAGCAGATCATCGGCCAGTCCTTCGAAGTCCTCTACCCCACCGCCGATGAGTTCGAACGCACCGGCCAGCGCATCGCCGCACAGCTTGACAGCAGCGGCCGCTATGCCGACGAACGGGTGATGAAACGCCTGAGTGGCCAGCACAACGGCGAACCGGGCAGCGCGCTGTTCTGGTGCCACGTGAGCGGGCGTGCGCTCGACCCTGCCCAGCCGCACGCCGCGGGCATCTGGGTCTTTGAGGACCTGTCGTCCAAACGCGTGTTATCGGTGGATCTCACACCGCGCGAGCGCGAAGTGGCCGCGCTGCTGATCCAGGGCCTGACCAGCAAGCTGGTCGGCCGGCAACTGGGCATCAGCCCGCGCACCGTCGACGTCTACCGGGCCCGCTTGATGCGCAAGACCGACGCCGCCACCACCACCGAGCTGGTTCACAAGCTGCTGCAAGGCCAGGCCTGACCGCGTTAGCCCGCTCCCCAGAAAGCCTGTCGGAACCCATCCACTGGTCTAGGCCTTTGCGACACCCCTCCTCCTAACATCCCCCGCTGAAGCCATGGACACACTGACCCGCCTGCTCGACGCCACCACTGCCGCACTGGGCCCTTTTGTGCCCCGCGTGCTGGGCGCCTTGACCATCGTGCTGGTGGCCTGGCTGGCCGCCCGCGTGGTTCGTGCAGCGGCTTTGCAGGCGGGCACCAAGTTTCGCGTCGACGAACGCCTGCACAGCCCGGGCCTGATGCTCACCTTGTCGGGTGTGGCTTCGGCCCTGGTCTGGCTGTTGGCGCTGCCGGCGCTGCTGGGCACGCTGGAACTGCAGGGCTTGCTGACGCCCGTCAATGCCATGTTGTCAGGGCTGATGGGCTTTGTGCCCAACCTGTTTGGTGCCTTGGTGGTGTTGGCGGTGGGCATGTTGATCGCCAACATCGTGCGCCAGATTCTCAGCGGTGTGCTGCAGGCGGCGGGCTCGGAAAAGATCGCCGACCGGCTGGGGCTGGGCACGGCTTTGGGCAAGGACGGGCTGGCCGGCATCGCCGGCAACGCGGCCTACGCCCTGCTGCTGCTGCCCACCCTGGTTGCAGCCCTGCAGCCGCTGGGGTTGGACGCCGTCACCCAGCCGCTGTCGCGCTTGCTCGAGACCGTCATCAGCCTGATCCCGAAGCTGTTGTCGGCCGCCATCCTGGTTGGCGTGGCCGCACTGATCGGGCGGGCGCTGTCGTCGATCATCACCGCGCTGCTGGCCAGCGTGGGCCTGGACAGCCTGCCGCAGCGCCTGGGCGCGGCGCCACTGCGCCTGGCGGGTCGGTCGCTGCCGGAGGTGGGTGGCCTGGCGGTGATGGTGGCGGTGGTCATGGTGGCCATCACCCAGGCCAGCGAAATTCTGGGCCTGCCGGTGCTGACGGACATGCTCAGCGCCTTGGGCGCAGCGCTGGTGCGGCTGAGCGTGGCGCTGGTGATCCTGATCGTGGGCCTGATCCTGGCGTCGATGGCGGTGCAAGCCATAACGCAGCGCGCGCCGCGCAATGCGCAGCTCCTGGGCTGGGCGGCCCGGGCCGCGATCCTGTTTTTTGCCGCGGCCCTGGCGCTGCACCAGGCCGGTCTGCCGGCTGAGATTGTCACCATCGCTTTTGGCGCGGTGGTGGGTGGCATCGCCATCGGCTTGGCAGTGGCCATTGGCGTGGGCGGGCGGCATGTGGCCGCTCGGGTGCTGGACAAGGTAGCCGCTTCCTTTGAAGCCGCGCCCCCGGCCGCCAAGGCCGCGCCAGAGCTCACCCAGCCCGACTGACTGCCGGCATGCAAGTCATTCGCCAGGGCTTCGAGCGGCTGACGCTGCCCGCGCAATGCACGCTGCTGGCGGGCCTGGCCACGACACTGGCACTGGCGGGTGCCTGGTTATGGGGTGGGTTGTCGCTGCAGGCCTTGGCCTGGCTGCTGGGCGCTGCGGCTGCGGCTGCGGCAGCCGCCATCTGGCCGGCTTGGCGCGTGGCCCAGGGCCACCGCCTGCTGACGGAGTCGGCACGCAGCCTGGCCAGTGACGGTGCTGCGGACGACGCCAACCTGCCCTACCTGCCGGCCAGCGAAGACCTGCACCGCAGCTCACTGGCGCTGCGTCGGGTGGTGGAACTCGCGCGCCTGCGGCGCCAGGCGCTCGAGGCCCGCAACGCGGTGTTGGGCGCCCAGCTGCAGTCGCGCACGCTGGAGCTGAGCTCCTTGCAGGACCTGTCGATCACGCTGTCGCGCCAAACCGAGATCGGCAGCCTGGTGGGCGAGGCTCTGGGCGCGCTGGAACAGACCATGGCCTATTCCAGCGCATCGATCTGGGCCCGCAACGACCTGGAGCCCAACCAGCCCGTGGTCCTGATGGGTTACCGCAGCCAGGAGAATGAACTGAGCGGAGTCGACATGAGCGCCTTGACCGGCCTGCGCCTGTCCAGAGCCAACCTGCAGCGCTACGAACAAATCGAAGCCGCCGGCCAGCCCATCGTCGAAAACCGGCCCCGGCAAAGTCTGCTGAACTGGCTCTGGGCGATGGTCACCGACGACTCGCGCACCTCGGCGCTTTACCGCAGCACGCGGGCCTGGATGGCGGTGCCCCTGAAGGTGCGCGACCGGGTGCTGGGCGTGCTGCGGGTTGACCACGGCGAGCAGGACTTCTTCGACCCCGAGCGCGAGCGGCTGCTGACCGCCGTGGCCAGCCAAACCGCGCTGGCCATGCGTCATGCGCACCTGCTGGCGCAGCAGCGCGACAACGCCGTCACCGCCGAGCGCAACCGCATCGCCCGCGACTTGCACGACGCCGTGTCTCAGACCCTGTTTGCGGCCAACCTGCTGGCCGGCACGCTGGCGCGCGCCGACCAGCTTGACGATGCCACCCGGGGCCAGGTGCAAACGCTGGAACGCCTGAACCGCAGCGCGCTGGCCGAGATGCGCATGATGCTGTTCGAGTTGCGCCCCGACGCCCTGGAAGGCGTGCGCTTGCCCGAGTTGCTGCAACACGCCGTGGAAGCGCTGTCGGGTCGGGGTGGCATCGATGTCACCACCGAGTTCTCTGCCGAAGCCGGTCCGCCCTCGGCCCAACGCATCGAGCTCTACCGCATTGCGCAAGAGGCGCTGTCCAACGTGGCCCGCCACAGCGGCGCCAGCCACGTGCATGTCGGCTGGACGGTCGGCCCGCCCGGCAATGGGCGGCTGCACATCGTCGACGACGGCGCGGGCTTTGACCTGCAAGCCGAGCACCCCGGCCATTTTGGGCTGGACAACATGCGTCAGCGCGCCACCGCAGCTGGTGGCGAACTGTCGATCAAGAGTGCCCCCGGTGAGGGCACTGAACTGCTTTTGAACATCACCTGGAGTTGACAAACCCATGGAACCGATTCGCGTCTTTGTGGTCGACGACCACCCCATGATTCGACACGGCCTGCAAGCCATGTTGAAGGCTGAAGCGTCCTTCACCTGGGTCGGCGACGCCGCCGACGGCCAAGACGCCGTGCACAGCGCCCCGGCGCTGGCGCCCGACGTGGTGCTGATGGACCTGGTCATGCCCAAGATGGACGGCGTGGCCTGC
>JANMHH010000348.1:0-9875 GCA_031375065.1 Rubrivivax sp.
AGCGCGGCGCTTGCGTGGTGCCATCAAGGCCAGGAACAACTTGCCGCTGGCGGTGCAGTGCAAGGGCACATGCACGCCCACGTCCAGCGTCAAGCGCCAGGGCCATGGGGCTTCGACCCGGTCCAGGTAAAGCACGGCGGCCCCGTCCAGCGTGGTGAAGTTGCAGGTCTCGCCCACCTCGGCCACCAGATCGGTCAGCACCTGGTGGCGCAAACCCCGCACCGTGCCGTGGTTCAAGGTGTCCAGCGCCAACCGCTGCAAGGCCGGGCCGACCAGCAGCTCTCGCTCGTCCAGGCCGCGCATCAGGTAGCCGGCTTCCAGCAGCTGCGCGCACAGCCGGTGGGCGGTGGCTTTAGGCAGGCCCAGGCGCGCGGCCACGTCGGCCAGCGTCATCGGGCGCCCCTCGGCCGCCAGCGCCGCCAGCACGGACAGGCTGCGTGCAGCCGCCGAACCCGAGGGTGGCGTCTCGTCGCCTGCGCTGGGGCTGCGGGTTTTGAGGGTGTTGTTCTTCATCAGGGAAAACACATGAAACGGAACCTTGTGTTCCGAATTTATCAAATCTAGGATCGCTGCAGGCCAAACAGTTGGCCAGGGATCACACGCTACCGCAACGCCCGCGCAACATGACAAGCCCATGCGACTTCATCGTCATCGGGGCCGGTTCGGCAGGCTGTGTCTTGGCTGCGCGCCTGTCGGAAGACGCGTCGACACGCGTGCTGTTGCTGGAGGCCGGCCCGGCCGACGATTCCTTCTGGATTCATCTGCCGATTGGCTACGGCAAGACCATGTGGAGCCCCAAATACAACTGGTGCTTCCACACCGACCCCGACCCCCACATGAACGGCCGGCGCATCTACTGGCCGCGTGGCAAGACCTTGGGCGGCTCCAGTTCGATCAATGGGCTGATCTACATCCGCGGCCAGCGCCAGGACTACGACCATTGGGCGGCGCTGGGCAACCCCGGCTGGAGCTACGACGAGGTGTTGCCCTACTTCATCAAGTCCGAACGCAACCAGCGCGGCGCCAGCGCTTTTCATGGCAGCGAGGGTCCGCTGTCGGTGTCGGACATCGGCGCCAAGGACGAGCTGATCGAGGCCTTCATTGGCGGCGCCGGCCACCTGGGCGTGCCGCGCACCGAAGACTTCAACGGCCTGCAGCAAGAGGGCGCTGGCTACTACCAGCTCACCACCTGGAAAGGCTGGCGCTGGAGCACTGCCAAGGGTTACCTGAAGCCCGCCCGCAACCGCCCCAACCTGGAAGTGCAGACCGAAGCGCAGGCCACCGGCCTGGTCATCGAAAACGGCCGCGCCGTCGGTGTGCGCTACCAGCAAGGCGGTGTGCTGAAAGAAGCGCGCTGCAACGCCGAAGTCCTGCTCTGTGCCGGCGCCATCCAGTCGCCGCAGCTGCTGCAACTGTCGGGCATCGGCCCCGCTGCACTGCTGCAACAACACGGCATACCCATCCAGCGTGAGCTGGCCGGTGTTGGCGAGAACCTGCAAGACCACCTGCAGGTTCGCTTGACGTTCGAATGCACCCAAGCCACCACCAACGACGCCCTGCGCTCGTGGTGGGGCCAGGCCCGGCTGGGGCTGCAATGGCTGCTCTACCGCAGCGGCCCGCTGGCGGTGGGCATCAACCAAGGTGGCTGTTTCATGCGCGTACTGCCGGGTGATGCCTCCACGAGTGATTCCCCAACGGGTGAAGCCCGCAAAGGTGATGACGGCACACCGGACATCCAGTTTCATGTGGCCACGCTCTCGGCCGACATGGCCGGTGGCGCGGTACACCCGTTTTCGGGCATGACGCTGTCGGTGTGCCAGCTGCGGCCCGAGTCGCGCGGCCACGTGCGCATCAAGTCCACCGACGCCTTGCAGCCGCCCGAGATGCAGCCCCACTACCTGTCGACCGACCTGGACCGGCGCACCGCCGTGGCGGCCATCAAGGCCGCACGCGCCATCGCCGCCAGCCCGCCCATGCGGCCCTTCATCCGCCGCGAAGTCAAACCCGGGCCCGATGCCGCGAACGACGAAGCCTTGCTGGAGTTCTGCCGCAACTCTGGGGCCACCATTTTCCACCCCAGCGGCACCTGCGCGATGGGGCCCGACCCGTTGGCCGGCGCGGTGGTGGACGCGCGGCTGCGTGTGCACGGCGTAGCGGGGTTGCGCGTGGTCGACGGCTCGGTGATGCCGACCTTGGTTTCAGGCAACACCAATGCGCCGGTGGTGATGATGGCCGAGAAGGCCGCCGACATGATCAAACAGGATGTGCAACGACGCTGAAGACTCAGCGCTGGGCATGAGGCGGGTGGCTCACAGGCGCCCAATGTTCACTTGACACGAAGGAGACATGATGACGAACCTGAAGAGAAGAACCATGCTGGGCACGGGCGCAGCAGCGTTGGCCGCCACGGTATCCACCAGCGCACAAGCGCAGGCCACCACCCGCCTGAAGATTCAAACCGCGGTGCCCACGGCCAGCATCTACTTTGAGCTGATGAAGCACTTTGCCGACCGCGTGGACAAGATGTCCAACGGGCGGCTGAAGCTGGAAATCCTGCCCGACGGCGCTGTGGTCAACGCGTTTGAAATCCTGGACGCGGTGGACAAGGGCGTGGTCGACGGCGGCTTTGCGTGGACGCACTACTGGTCAGGCAAGAACACCGCAGCGGCGCTCTTTTCCAACCCCGCAGCGGGCGCCGGCACCGGCATGGACCAGATGTCGCACATGGCCTGGCTGATGCAGGGCGGCGGCAACGCGCTGTATGAAAAGCTCTTCAACGACGCCCTGAAGGTCAATGTCAAGCCGTTCATGATGCAACCGATGGGGCCGGACCCGTTTGGCTGGTTCAAGTCGCCGATCAACTCGATCGCCGACATGAAGAAGCTGAAGTACCGCTCCCCGCCCGGGCTGACCGGCGCCATCTTCAAGGAGATGGGCATCAACGCGGTGGCCATGCCCGGCGGCGAAATCGTGCCGGCCGCCCAGCGTGGTGTGATCGACGCGGCCGAGTGGATCGGCCCGGCCGACGACATGATCCTGGGCTTTCACAACGTCTTCAAGCACTACTACCTGCAGGGCATGCACCAGTCCACCGACGTGGGCGAATTCCTGATCAACAAGACCGCCTGGAACAAGTTGCCGGCCGACCTGAAGGCGGTGGTGGAAGGCGCCGTGCTGGCCACCATCGCCGAGACCTACACCTTCAACGTGCACCGCAACGCAGTGGCCATGAACAAGCTGCAAAAGGACCACGGCGTGACCATCCACGACACGCCCAAGGAGTTCTTCAAGGAATTCGTGCGGGCCACCAACGTGGTCTACGACAAGGAGTCGACGGTCAACCCGCTGTTCAAGGAAGTGCTGGATTCGCAGCGCGCCTTTGCCCGCGCCGTGGTGCCGTACTGGACGCGCATCAACGGCCTTTACTACAACATGGCGGTCGACTCGGGCAACGCCAAGTAACGGGCACACGCTGCGGCCGAAACCGCGGCAGACCACAGCCTGCACCGCACCAACTCCGGGGCCGCTGCCTGCACGGCGGCTGCCTCGGGGCCACTTGGGCCAACCCTTCTGAAAGACTTGCATGGCCGACAACGCCTCTTTGGATGAATCCACCCTGCTGCGCCTGGCGCGCCGGCTGGACCGGGTGGCCATCGCGTCGGGCCAGTTGGTGGCCTGGCTCATCGTGCCCATGGTGCTGGGCTTGAGCTACGAGGTGGTGGCCCGCTACGGCTTCAATTCACCCACCCTGTGGGCTTACGACATGACCTTCATGTTGTACGGCAGTTTTTTCATGCTGGGCGCGGCCTACACCCTGCAAAGAAAGGGTCACATCCGTACCGACTCCTGGTACGGCGGCTGGTCAGTCAGAACCCAGGCCTGGATCGACATCGCGGGCTACCTGTTGATGTTCATGCCTTTTGTGGCGGTGTTCCTGTGGACCGGCTCGGGCTACTTCTGGAAGTCCTTCACCACCAACGAAACCTTTGTCAGCAGCCCTTGGCAGCCGATTGCCTGGCCCTTCAAGCTGGTGATGCCCCTGACCGGGCTGCTCTTGGCCATCCAGGGCATTTCAGAGCTGCTCAAGAGCATCCACGCCGCACGCACCGGCCAGTGGCCTGACGCGCCCAAACCGTTGCAAGAGCAGGCCACCGCATGAGCCAAGAAATTCTGGGCCTGGTGGCCCTGGCTTTTCTCTTCTTGATCATCTTCGCGGGCTTTCCGATTGCCTTCACGCTGGGCGCCGTGTCCTTGGGCACCGGCTACATCGCGTTGGGCAGCGTGGTCTTTGACCTGGCGGTGCTGCAGACCTTTTCGGTGATGAAAGACACCGTGCTGGCGTCGATCCCGTTTTTTCTGTTCATGGGCTTCCTGCTCGAGCAGTCGGGCCTGATGGAGCGCATGTTCACCGGCATCCAGCAGCTGCTGTCGGGTGTGCGCGGTTCGCTCTACCTGGCGGTGCTGATCACCGCCACCATCTTTGCCGCGGCCACCGGCATCGTCGGTTCCGCCGTCACGCTGCTGGGGGTGATGGCCGGGCCGGCCATGATCAAGAGTGGCTACGACACCAAGATGAGCGCCGGCGCCATTGCCGCTGGCGGCACGCTGGGCATCCTGATCCCGCCTTCGGTGATGTTGATCGTGATGGGGCCGGTGGTCGGCGTTCCCGCCACCGAGCTGTTCACCGCGGCCATCATCCCGGGCCTGCTGCTGGCCACCATCTTCACCGTCTGGTGCCTGGTGCGCTGCTGGATCAACCCGGCCCTGGGCCCGGTGCTGCCGCCCGAATTGCGCGCCACGTCGATGACGGCGGTGCTCAAGGACCTGGCCATTGGCGTGCTGCCGGTCATCGTGGTCATCCTGTCCACGCTGGGTGTGATCCTGGCCGGCATTGCCACGCCCACCGACGCCGGCGCGGTGGGCTGTGCGGCGGTGTTCGTGCTGACGCTGGGGTCGGGGCGCATGACGCTGGCCAAGGTGCGCCGCGCCGCGTTTCAAACGCTGGAGGTGTCCAGCATGATCCTGATGCTGGTGGTGGCCTCCAACCTCTTTGGTTCGGTCTTTTCGCGCCTGGGCAGCGCCGACTTCCTGGCCGGCTTGCTGACCGGCATGAACCTGCCGCCGATGGCCATGCTGATCGTCATCCTGGCGGTGATCTTCGTGCTGGGCTGGCCGCTGGAGTGGGTGCCCATCGTGCTGATCGTGCTGCCCATCGTGCTGCCCCTGGTGAAAGCCGCCGGCATCGACATGATCTGGTTCTGCACCCTGGTGGCCATGACGCTGCAAACCGCCTGGCTGTCGCCGCCGGTGGCTTTGTCGGCCTACTTCCTGAAAGGCGTGGTCCCGCAGTGGCAACTGAAGGACATCTACGCCGGCATGGTGCAGTTCATGGTGTTGCAGTTGGTGGGCGTGGGCCTGGTGCTGCTGTTTCCGAAGTTGGCCACCTGGCTGGGGTCGGCCAACTGAGGGCAGCGGCCGCGAGCCCAAGCCCCGGCCGATGTGCGCGGCGGATCAGCCCGGCTGCGCCGCCAGCCTCTGCGCTTCGCGGCTGCTTCGCACACTGCCGATGCCGCGTGCGGCCAGTGCGTCCTGCATCTGCCGGGCCTCGGTCACCAGCCGGCGCTGTGTTGCCAGGCCCGCCGCGCCACTGAGCTGCCAAGGCCCGGCGGCCAGGCGCACGGTCAGCTGCCAACGGCGGTTCAGCTCCACCGCGTCGCGCGGGTCGCGCAGCGCGGCCATCGCCACCAGGCGTTCGCGCGCTGCGTCGGCCGCGTGTTCGGCGGTGGCCGGGTCGGCCAGCGCGGCGGCCACATGGGCGGCCGCGATCTCGATGTTGGCCTCCAGCTCCAGGTCCAGCGTGCGCGGGTTGTCGCGCAGGCGCAGGCGGCCTGACTGGAGCCAGCCGCGCAGCCGGGTCACGATGGCACGGGCCTCTTCGGTGCGGCCGCAGGCCACCAGCGCCACCGCAGCCAGGCTGTCCAGCCAGCCAAACTGCCAGTGCCACTTCGACAACGGGTCCTCGCTGAGCATCGGCGCCAGCAAGCGCCAGGCTTGCTCGTGCAGTGCCACACCGGCCCGGGCGTGGCCCTGGTGCAGGTGCAGGTCCAGCAGCGTCTGCGCTGGCGCGATGTACATCATGCGGGTGTGGAAGCTGCTGCTGTCGTCGCGCAAGCCCCGTTCACCCAGCACCAGCGCAGGCTCCAGCACCGCCTGCGCATCTTCATGGCGGCCGTCGGTGCGCAACGTGATCGCCAGGCGCACCCGGCTGCCGATGATGTCGGTGCTGCGGGTGGCTTCGCCGCCCGGCAGCGACAGCGCATGTTGCGTCGCGCCCCAAGCTTCTTGATCCGCGCTCACCGATTCGGCAAAGCGGCCCTGGATGGCCAGCATGCCGGCGTGCATGCGCTGCACATAGGCCCGTGTGCGCCAGGCGCGGTGCTCGGTGGGAAAGTCGGCCACCAGCTTCAGGCCGGCGTCAAAGGCGGCCTGCGCGTCCTGCGCCGCACCGTCCAGCTCGTTCAACGCGTGGATGCGCACCGGGCCATAGCGGTAGTCGGACACCTGGGCCCGCATCGAGCAGGCGGCCACGCGCCAGCGCAGCTCGTCGGGCTGCAGCGCGGCGGCACGCTCGGCATGTTCGGCCGCACGCCGGATGCTGGCTGCCGCCTGCACCGGTCGGCGCAGCGAACGCAGCACCTCGGCCATGCCGTCGTGCACGGCCATCATCGCGGCATGCCACTGCACATCCTCACGGTGGCTGGGGGCCAGCGGCTGCAGCACCAGAACAGCCCGCTCGTAATGGGCCAGCGCGCCTGGGGGGTTGCCCAGGTTGTGGGTGTTGTCCTGGCCTTCCAGCTTGGCCAGGCGCGCCAACGCCTGGCCCAGGTCCAGACGCTCGGCGTCGGTCAAGGCATGCATGTCGGCCTGCTGCTGCAGTGACTGCGCCGCCGTCTGCACCAGCTGCCGCCGGCCTTCGGTGACGCCGCGCTCCAGCGCGTCGTTGACGTCGAACACCATGCGGTTGGCCAGCCGGCGCAGCTCGCTCAAGTGGCGCGTGGCTTCGTCGCGGGCGCGGGCCGCTTGATCCAGGGCCAGCTGCGCTCGCCGGGCCTGCAGCAGGGCCATCACCAAGCCCCCGCCCATGCCCACCGCGCCCAGCGCCAGTGCGGTGCGGCCCTGCAGCACCGTGGCGGCCAGCCCGCTGATCAGGCCCAGACCGCCCAGCGCCGCTGCACTTGCGGCGGCCCGGTGCCGCTGCAACCACTTGCCCATGACATAGCCGGGGCTGGCGGCGCGCGCGGCCACCGGCCGCCCCTCGCGGTAGGCGGTGATGTCGGCCGCCAGCGCGTCCACGCTGGCATAACGTTCGGCCGGCAGCTTGGCCAAGGCCTTCAGCACGATGTTGTCCAGGTCACCGTGCAGCTGCCGGCGTTTGCGCAGCCAGCCCGGATCGGGCAGCAGCAGTTGACTGGGTCGGGTGGGCTGCTCCTCCAGCACCGCACGCGCGGCGTCGGCCACCGTGCTGGCGGTGCGGCCATAAGGGCGCTGGCCCGTCAGCAGCAGGTAGAGCAGCACGCCCAGGCTGTAGACGTCGGTGGCTGTGCCGACCGGGTCACCGCGCACCTGCTCCGGGCTGGCGTAGTGCGGCGTGAACGGCCGCTCGCCCAGCAGGGTGGCACCGGCGTCGACCCCGCCGCCAGCCGGGTCCAGTGCCTTGGCGATGCCAAAGTCCAGCAGGCGCACGCGCCCATCGTCGTCCACCAGCACGTTGCTGGGTTTGAGGTCGCGGTGCACCAGCAGGTTGCGGTGGGCGTGCGCCACCGCGTCGGCCAACTGCAGGAACAACACCAGGCACTGTTCCAGCGACAGCTCAGCACAGGCCAGGTCGATCGGCCGGCCCAGCACCCGCTCCATCACGAAATAGGGCAAGCCGTCCTCGGTGATGCCAGCGTCCAGCAGCCGCGCGATGTGCGGGTGCGACAGACGGGCCAGCGCCTGCTGCTCCTGCGCAAAGCGCGCCAGCACCGCCTGCGAGTCCATGCCGCGCTTGAGCAGCTTGACCGCGGCCACACCCTGAAAGCGCCCGTCGTCGCGTCGGGCCTCGAAGACATCGCCCATGCCACCGGTGCCCAGCAGCCGCTCCAGCCGCCAGGCACCCAGCTTCTGGCCGATCCGGTTGGGCGTGGGTTCAACGGCGGCGGGCGTGGCGACGTGCAGGAATCCGGTCGCGGCTTTGTCCTCGAAGGCCAGCAGTGAGGCCACTTCGGCGCTTAGCGATGCATCGATGTCGGGATCGGCCAGTGCCGCAGTGCGCTGAGCTGGTGGCAGCAGTTGCACACGGTCAAACAAGGCGCGCACGGCGGCCCAGTCGGGCGGCGCCGGCGCGGCGCTGGGTGGCTGCGGGGGTGCGGGTTCGGGGTCAAGCATCGCGCCCACATCCTAAGTTGTCGATAGCGGTTGACCGCCATGGACAGCTTGAACTTGGTGCGCCGCGCCGCGCTGAGCTTTAGCGCGTTGGAATGGGGGTATGAGCCCGCCCAGCCGCCGCCGGCGACGGCGCGGTGGGCTCAGCGTCCGTCGCGGGCTTTGATCACTTGCCCAGATTGCCGAAGTAAAGCGTGCGGTCAACCGTGCCCATCCTGACCACCACCGAGTGTTTGGCCGGGGTCAGGTAGGTCTTATCCAACAGATTGGTGTTGACCTGCCACGAGCCATAGATCAAGAGGTTGTAGGGCTCTTCCGACACCGTGTAGTCGCCGGGTGGCAGCGCGCAAACCCGCAGCGTGGGGAAGAGCGTGCCTGGGGCGCCCGTCCACAACGTGCCCCTCACCTCGATGCCCTGGGCGTCGTAGATGTGGACCGGCCAATTCAGCAGCGGTTCACCGTAGGTGTAGCGCTCATCGCCGTTGTCGGCGAACTTGATGATCGTCAGGCAAACCGACTTCCTGGCCTTGACCTTGAAGTTGTCGGTCTTGGACGCTGCGGGCAAAAAGCCATGGAAGAAGCCCGGGTTGTAGCCGTTGTCCACCAGGTCGGGGTTGCCCGAAAAGTTGGCCACGGGCGTCACCCAAACCTTGTACTCGCCGCCATTGTTGGGGGTGTCCAGAAACGGGCAGAGTTCGATGGTCACTGCGCCATGATCGACGTCGACTCCCGTTTGATGGTCGCCTGCTGCGGCCGGTGTCACACGCGAGCTGATGATGCCGGCCGTGACGGTGAAGCGCCGGAACTTCTGGGCATCGGTGCTGAGCAGCGTCTTGCCGCTGGGGTCGGTAACCTGGTAGTAGTAATCGCCATCGGGCAGCCCAGCGGCCCCCTGCGGTGCATTCGGGCCTGGCCCACCGTCGAGGTAGACACCCAGGCCGTCGCACTTGGCACTGAAGATGTTGGCATTGACGGCCGAACCGTCCGCCAAGGTGGTGAAGATGGCGCCACTGACAGCGGCTTGCGCGCCCATGGTTGCCAGCAAGGCTGCACCACAAACACCACCTTTGATTCTGCGAAACGACATGGCCATGACTTGAACTCCCTCGGTTGAATGCGGGGCACACGGATGTCCCGCATTGGTTACAAGTAGTTTCGTCGAAGAGACGGGCACGAACATCGGGAAAACACCAGCAAACCCCCAGACTGAGGGGGGGAAGCTCGTGCGGGATGCACCAACTTTCGCTCAACGGGCCTGGGACGGCTTCGCTGTCGATATCGGACTGGGGTGACGGCTGGTGTGCGCCACACCCCGCGGGCGCGAGTTCAGGTGCTCAGCTTGCGCCCCAAGTGCTGCTCCACCTTTTGCACCTTGGCCGTCAATCGCCCGCTGTGCCCGGCGCGGAAGTCGGCCTTCAGGTGCACGCTGATGCGCGGGCAGTCGGTTTTCA
>JANMHH010000368.1:0-2761 GCA_031375065.1 Rubrivivax sp.
TCGTGGATGCGTTCCCAGGTGAAGCCCATGCGGTCCAGCGCGCCGGGCGCAAAGTTCTCCACCAGCACGTCGCAGGTCTTGATCAGGGTCTCGAGCACCTCTTTGCCCTTGGGCTTCTTGGTGTCGATGGTGATCGAGCGCTTGTTGTGGTTGAGCATGGTGAAGTACAGGCTGTCTGCACCGGGTATGTCGCGCAGCTGGCCGCGCGTGGCGTCACCTTCGCCGGCGCGTTCGACCTTGATCACGTCGGCGCCAAACCAGGCCAGCAGTTGCGTGCAGGTGGGGCCCGACTGAACGTGGGTGAAATCCAGAATGCGGTAACCCGCCAGTGCTTTGCTCATGGTCAACTCCAAAGGTCAAAAAATCGAAATCTGTGGCTGGCAGCGTTCAGAGGCTGCAGGGCTGCGGGGTGCCCAAGGGCGTTGCAGCCTGGCGACTGGGTGGGATTTTGCATTCGATTGCGCTGGCCCCAGGGTGGCCCGTGGTGATGCTGGAGGCGGGGCCTTTGCCGCCGGGCTGTGGCGCCTTCAGCGGCGATAGAATCAATCGCACTGCGGGTGTAGTTCAATGGTAGAACGGCAGCTTCCCAAGCTTCATACAGGGGTTCGATTCCCCTCACCCGCTCCAGCACACAGGCTTACAGGGCTCTCCAAGGCCCTGGGGCACCGGGTCGAAGGCCGAAGTTGTTGTTTCAGCGGCGGGCCGCTTGCAGCAGGATGGGTGAAGTCTCCGTGAAGCCGTTGTCGGTGCTGTGTCTGGACCCTCTGCCCGATGGCCTGTTCGCCAGCCTTGGTGCGCTGGGCCTGGAATGTGTCGCGGCCCAGGACCTGCGCGACGCCAAGGACTTTGATGCGCTGCTGCTCCACGCCGCCACGGCAACAGCGCTCGCCGATGTCGCCCATCGCCCGGGGCTCACCCTGGCCGCTTTTGAGTGTGCCGTGGTGGTCCTGTCGCCGCTGGTCGATCCTGCTGCTGAAGCCGCGCTGCTGAACCAGGGCGTCGAAGCCATCATCGCCGACAGCCCCGCCGAACAGGTGGTGCGTGCCATCCAGCACGCGGTGGCGCGCAAGCGGCTGGAACGCGCCGCCCGCACCGCCTATGCCACCGACCTGGCCACCGGCCTGCCCCACCAAGCGCAGCTGCTGGAGCACATGGCGCAGCTGCTGGCCCTGCGTGAACGCGAACCCGCGCCGATGGTGTTGCTGGTGCTGCGGGTCGAAGGTTTTGCGCTGGCTGCGGCCAAGCTGGGTGAAGAGTCGGGCAACATCTTGCGGCGCAAGGTGGCGGTGCGCCTGCGTGCCGGCTTGCGCGCCAGCGACGTGGTGGCCGCCATCGGGCCTGACGCTTACGGCGTGCTGCTGGGCCGCCTGGAGGCCAAGACCGACGGTGAACGGGTGGCGGCCAAACTGGTCAAGTCGCTGCAGCAGCCCATTTTGGTGTCGGGCCAGCCTTTCAGCGTGGCCGCAGCGGTGGGCCTGGCGCAGTACCCCGAGCACGGCAAGGACGCGCAGACCTTGCTGCAACGCGCCAGTGCGCAGGCGGGTTCGGTCGCGACCGTGGGCGCTGGCCTGGCCAGCGCCAGCGTTCACCGCATGGGCGGCGCCGCTGCCAACGACGCGACGCGCTGAGACGGCAGACGCGGTTGAGTGGGCGGCCGGCGCCGGGCCAGCTGATGTTCAGGGCGATCGGTGCCTATCCAGTCCTCAGCCCCTCAGCCCCTTTCAGCCACCGTTTTCATCTTGGCCAGACCTTCTTCGAAGTCCTTGCCGATCATCTTGTCCATGCTGACGAAGATGCCCATCAGCTTGGTGATGAACGTGGCCGGGCCTGACATGGTCCAGATGACATCGGTGGCGCCACCCTGGCCGACCAGGGTGTATTGCGCGACGTTCGAGCTTTTGAACGGGCGCAGAAAATCCAACTTCATCTTGACCTGCGAATGGGCCTGCGCTTCGGTGATTTCCATGCGCCCCGCGCCAACCTTCTTGTTGCCATTCCATTCGTAGATGGCGCCCACGCCCTGGCCCGCACCGCTGTGCATGCGCTGCATGCCCGGGTCCAGCTTTTCCCAGGGCGACCATTCGGGCCAGCGGTGAAAGTCGGTCAGCAAAGGCCACACCGTTTGAGCCGCGGCGTTGATGCGGGTCGACCGCTGAACTGAAAAGCTGTTGGGCCGTGTGGCGGCGAAGGCCAGCACCGCCACGATCAGCAGGGCGACCAGCAAGATGATGTTGAACATGGGCCACTCCTTGGGAAGGTGCGTTGATGCGGCGCATCAGCCCAGGGTTGGGTGCATCGAACGCCGCGGCGGGCAGTATGGCCAGCCTTGGCGATCAACCATCAGCGTGCTTACCCGGTGCTGGCCGAGCCCGCTTGGACTGCAATCGCGCCAGGGCAGGGGCTCGGCAGGTTCGGTTGGCTCAGACGCCCGCGGGCTCAGCTGGCACGCCAGGCGGCCAGCAAGGCGTCTGGCACGTCCAGCCCATCGCCCAGCGCTTTTTGCAGCAGGGCCTCGCGGCGCGCGCCTGGCAAACGCACACCGTCGTCCGACAGCATTTCCTGCACCAGCACTTCGATGCGGTCGAAAAAGGCCTCGCGGCCGGCCAGCGCGCCCGGGTCGATCACGATGAAAGCCTGCCCGATGCCGGGCCGGTTGCCTTCGTCGACAAAGAAGCTGGAGGCTTCAAACCCGTAGTTCGCCCCGATGACGGCGGTGACCAGCAGTTCCACCACCAGCGCCAACATGGCACCTTTGGTGGAC
>JANMHH010000407.1:0-7008 GCA_031375065.1 Rubrivivax sp.
GCATTGCCGCCGGTGGTGGTTTCGGGGTTGCCGAACATCACGCCGATCTTCATGCGGATCTGGTTGATGAAGATGACCATGGTGTTGGTCTTCTTGATGGTGCCGGTGAGCTTGCGCAGCGCCTGGCTCATCAGGCGGGCCTGCAGGCCGGGCAGGCTGTCGCCCATTTCGCCTTCGAGCTCGGCCTTGGGTGTCAGCGCCGCCACGGAGTCGATGACGATCAGGTCGATCGAACCCGACCGCACCAGCGCATCGACAATTTCAAGGGCCTGCTCGCCGGTGTCGGGCTGGCTGATCAGCAGCTCTTGCAGATTGACGCCCAGCTTTTGCGCGTATTGGATGTCGAGCGCGTGTTCGGCGTCGATGAAAGCCGCCGTGCCGCCGACTTTTTGCATCTCGGCGATGACCTGCAGGGTCAGTGTGGTTTTGCCCGAAGACTCCGGGCCGTAGATCTCGACCACCCGCCCGCGCGGCAGACCGCCCACGCCCAGCGCGATGTCCAGGCCCAGCGAGCCGGTGGACACGACCTGGATGTCCTCGATGACTTCGCCCTCGCCCAAGCGCATGATCGAGCCCTTGCCGAACTGCTTCTCGATTTGCTGCAGAGCGGCCTGCAGGGCCTTGGCTTTTTCGGTGTTCAGTGCTTTGACGGGTGCGTCCATGGGGTGGCTCCTGGGTGGATCTGTGGTGGTGATTATGAACCACAAGCTGGATATTCGTACAGTCCTTTTGGGGTAACCCTGTGGTCTGCACCCCATCGGGGGAGCTTTTGCGAGAAATCAAGGCTGGTGTCAGGGTGCTGCCTAGAATGAACCGCAACAAGTAGACGACCGTCCAACATGAGGCGGTCTGGGCGGTCCAAACCGACAGGAGACAAGATCATGCGCGTACTCATCGCCGAAGACGACCAGGTCATTGCCGACGGCCTCTTGCGATCGCTGCGCTCGGCGGGCTATGCGGTGGACCACGTAGCCAGCGGCAGCGAAGCCGACGCGGCTTTGGCGGCCCACGAATTTGACATGGTCATCCTCGACCTGGGTTTGCCGCGCATGCATGGCTTTGAAGTCTTGCGCAAGCTGCGCGCGCGCGGCAACGCGGTGCCGGTGCTGATCTTGACCGCGGGTGACAGCGTGGAGCAGCGGGTCAAGGGCCTGGACCTGGGCGCCGACGACTACATGGCCAAGCCTTTTTCGCTGCAGGAACTGGAAGCGCGCGTGCGCGCGCTGACGCGGCGTGGCCTGGGCACCGCGTCCAACCTGCTCAAGCACGGCCCGCTGACGTTCGACGCGACTGGCCGTGTGGCCTATCTCAACGACCAGATGGTGGAGTTGTCGGCACGCGAGCTCAGCTTGCTGGAAGTGCTGCTGCAGCGAGCCGGGCGTTTGGTCAGCAAGGACCAGCTGGTTGAACGGCTTTGTGAATGGGGCGAAGAGGTCAGCAACAACGCCATCGAGGTTTACATCCACCGGCTGCGCAAGAAGATCGAGCAAGGCCCCGTGCGCATTGCCACGGTGCGAGGCCTGGGCTACTGCCTGGAAAAAATTGCCGCCTGAACGCCGACGTGTTGGTTGGCCGCTGGCCGCGCTGGCCGCTCTGGCGCTGAAGGCGGGCCTGGCAACCGCTGCCACCTGCGGCTGGGCATCAGTTCCGGCATGAACCCCACCTGATGTTTCGCCGCCAGCAAAACGAGCAGCGATCGCTGTTTGGCGAGATCCTGGACTGGATGCTCGCGCCACTGCTGCTGCTGTGGCCCATGAGCCTGGGCCTGACCTGGGTGGTGGCGCAAGCCATCGCCAACCATCCCTACGACCGGGCCTTGGCTGAAGTGGTGCTGGCCCTCGCGCGCCAGTCAACGGCGCAGTTGTCGGAGGGCGCGCACCCGGCGGTGGTGCGGCGGCGTGAGCTCGAACGCGCCGCAGCCGCCTTCATCCGCAGCGACGATGGCGACGATGACCGCATTTACTTCCAGGTCTTGGGCTCCCGAGGTGAGTTGATCGCCGGCGACCCGCGCCTCACCGTTCCCGAGCATGAGCCGCTGGGTCGGGGAGGCGTGCAGTTTCGCGACGACGTGATGCTCGACGACCCAGTCCGCGTGGCCTTCCTGCTGCTGCCCGGTGCGGACGGCCAGGGCGAGGCGCTGGTGCAGGTGGCTGAAACGCTGGACCGGCGGTCGCGGCTGGCCACCGAGATCATCAAGGGCGTGCTGTTGCCGCAGTTTGTGATCCTGCCCCTGGCCGTGTTGCTGGTCTGGTTTGCCTTGGCCCGCGGAGTCAGGCCCTTGGCTGAACTGCAGCAGCGCATTCGGCGCCGCACCAGCACGGATCTGAGCCCCATACCGGTGGCGGGCGTGCCCGACGAAGTGGCGCCCTTGGTGGGGGCCATCAACGACCTGCTCAAACGGCTCGACCAGACCATCGCCACGCAGCGCCACTTTCTGGCCGACGCGGCGCACCAACTCAAAACCCCGCTCGCCGGCCTGCGCATGCAGGCCGAGTTGGCCACACGGGAAATCGACAGTGGCCGTGGTGACCCCGAGTCGATGAAACACAGCCTGACGCAGATTGCGCTGTCCAGTCAGCGGGCGGCCAACATGGTCAATCAACTGCTGGCCATGGCGCGGGCCGAGGACACCGGACAGGTGATGCGCCGGGTGCAGGTCGATTTGGCCGAGGTGACCCGGGGTGTTGTGCGCGACTTTGTGCCCAAGGCGATGGACCGGCGCATCGACCTGGGCTACGAAGGTCCCGCTTCGGACGAGCCGGTTTATATGCAAGGCGAGCCGGTGCTGCTGGGTGAAATGGTGCGCAACCTGGTCGACAACGCCTTGCAGTACACACCCAGCGGCGGGTCGGTGACGGCCCGCGTGGTGCCCGACCCTTTTGGTCAGGTGGCCGTGGTGCAGGTGGAAGACACGGGGCCAGGGGTGGCGGTCGCGGAGCGCGAAGCCATCTTCCGGCCGTTTTACCGTTCGCTGGACACGTTGGTGGATGGCAGTGGGCTGGGCCTGGCAATCGTGCGCGAGATTGCCCAGCGCCACGATGGCGAAGTCACCGTGGCGGACGCGCGGGCGCGGGCCCCAGGGCCTGGCAGCTCATCAGGCGCGTTGTTCACGGTCAGGTTGCGTTCGGGCGCGGGCACCAGGGCCGGGGCGGGCCCTGCAGCGCAGGCCGACCCGTCCGGCGGTCAGAACTAGCTCTGCATCAGCCGTCGGCTGCGCGCCACCGACATCAAGATGCCCAAGCCCAAGCCGAGCGTGACCATGGCGGTGCCACCGTAGCTGATGAAGGGCAACGGCACGCCCACCACGGGCAAGATGCCACTGACCATGCCCATGTTGACAAAGGCGTAGGTGAAAAACCCCAGCGTCACGGCCCCCGCCAACAAGCGCGTGAAGACGGTGGGTGCTTCGGCGGCAATCACCAGGCCGCGAAAAATCAGGAAGGTGAAACTGCCCAGCAGCAGCAACACGCCAGCCAGACCGAACTCTTCAGAGAAGGCCGCAAAAATGAAGTCGGTGGTGCGTTCGGGAATGAACTCCAGGTGGGTTTGGGTGCCCTGCATGAAGCCCCTGCCGCTGAGCCCGCCCGAGCCGATGGCGATCATGCCTTGCAGGATGTGGAAGCCCTTGCCCAAGGGGTCCTTGGTGGGGTCGAGCAGCGTGCAAACGCGGGTCTGCTGATAGTCACGTAAAAACGGCCACTTCACCCCGGGCTCACAAATGGCGTCGGCCGTGACGACCAGCGTGACCGCACCGATGGCCCCCAGCACCAGCACCGGAATGACCAGCCGCCAAGACAAACCGGCAAAGAACATCACGTAAAGGCCGCTGGCCAGGATCAGCAAGGCGGTGCCCAGATCGGGCTGCTTGATGACCAGCGCCACGGGAATCAAGAGCAGCGTGCCGGCGACAAAGAAGTCCATCAGCCGCAGTTGACCCTCGCGCTTCTGGAACCACCAGGCCAGCATCAGGGGCATGGCGATCTTCAGAATTTCGCTGGGCTGGATCACCATCGGCCCCACGTCCAGCCAGCGCGTCGCACCCTTGCGTGTGATGCCAAAGAGCGCGGTGGCCAGCAGCAAGGCCACACCGGCCACGTACAGCGGCACGGCCAACTGCAGCAGCTTCTGCGGCGGTATCTGGGCCACAAAAAACATCACCAGCACGGCAATGATCATGTTGCGGCCATGGTCGACAAAGCGGGTTCCGTGGTCGTGACCGGCCGAATACATGGTGACCAGCCCGATGCCGGCCAGCATCAGAATCGCGACCAGCAAAGGGCCGTCAAAACCGGCAAAGATTTGGCGCGCCCGCAGCCAGAACGAGGGGCGCTCAAAAACCGCATTCAAGGGCTGGACCCCGCTGCAGCAAGGAGTTGCGATGCAGGTGGACGCGCGGCCCGGGTCGCTGCCGCCGCTGCACGCGCTGGCAGGTTCAGCGGTGCCGATGCCGCCGCGGCAGGCGCGACCACCGCCGATTGGCCCGGCAAAGGCATGTCTGCCGCGCGACGCGGCGTGCCCACGGGCACGCTGGACTTGCCCTGGCGGGTCAGCACCAGATCCTCTTCGCTGGGGTACTGGCCTTGCAGCAAAAAGTCGAAAACGCGACGTGCCATGGGCGCCGCCGCCTCGGAGCCAAAACCCGCGTTTTCGACCACCACCGCCAACACCACCGTTGGCGCATCGATGGGCGCCGCGGCGATGTACAGTGAGTGATCGCGCTTGTGTTCTTCCAGTTTGGCGGCGTTGTACTTTTCGTTCTGCTTCACGCCCACCGCCTGCGCCGTGCCGGTTTTGCCGCCGCTGGCGTAGGGCGCACCCACGAACACGCGGGTCGAGGTGCCCTGCTGGGTGACGCCATAGAGCGCCTTGCGGATGAGCTCGGCATGCTCGGGCTTGATCGGCAAAGGCTCCAAGGCGTCACTGGCCACGCGCTTGCGCTGCGCGGTGATGGCGTCTTCAATCTCACGAACCAGGCGCGGTTTGAAACGCTGCCCGCCCGAGACCAGCGTGGCGGTGGCGCTGGCCAGCTGCAGCATCGTGAAGTTGTTGTAGCCCTGCCCGATGCCCAGGGAAATGGTTTCCCCGGCGTACCAACGCTGCTGCTCGGGCTTCTTGTAGTACTTCTTCTTCCATGCGGTGGACGGCAGCACGCCGGTCACTTCGCCTTCCACGTCGATGCCGGTCTTGACGCCAAAACTGAAGGGCGTGAGCTGCTCATGCATCAGATCGACGCCCATCTCGTTGGCCAGCGAGTAGTAGTAGACGTTGCTGCTGGCGACGATCGAGCGCGTCATGTCCACCGCGCCCAGCCCTTTGTCGCCATGGCTGCGGAAGGTGTGGTTGCCAAACTGGAAGGTGCCGCCGTCGTGAATCACGGTGCTGGCGCTGCGCTTGCCGGTGTTGAGCGCAGCCATGGCCATGAAGGGCTTGAAGGTCGAGCCCGGTGGGTAGGTGCCGCGCAGGGCGCGGTTGAGTAAGGGCTTGTCGATGCTTTCGTTGAGATCTCTCCAGCTTTCGACGTCGATGCCATCAACAAACAGGTTAGGGTCAAAGCTCGGTTTGCTGACGAAGGCCAGCACCTCGCCAGTGCGGGGGTCCAAGGCCACCAGTGCGCCACGGCGGTCGCCAAACATGTCCTCCACCAGCGCCTGCAGCCGGATGTCGATCGACAACACCAGCTTGTCGCCGGGCGTGGGGGCATGGCTGCGCAGCCGGCGCACGGCCCGGCCGCCGGCGCTGGTTTCCACTTCCTCGAAACCAGCGGTTCCGTGCAGCTGGCGTTCGTAGCTTTGTTCCAGACCCAGCTTGCCGATGTATTCGGTGCCCTTGTAGTTGCCCTGGTCGGCTTCTTCCCAGTCCTCCATGGCCTTCTTCTCAGCCGGGTTGATGCGGCCGATGTAGCCCAGCAGGTGGCTGCCGGTTTCGCCCAGTGGATAACTGCGAAACAGACGGGCTTTGACTTCGACACCGGGAAACCGAAAACGCTGCGCCGTGAAGCGGGCCACTTCTTCGTCGCTGAGCTTGGTCCGGATGGGCAGCGACTCGGCGCCCTTCATCTCGTCGGTCAGCCGCTTGAAGCGGCGGCGGTCGCGCGCCGAGATGTCGACGACGGCTGAGAGCTGGTCCACCAAGGCGTCGAGTTCGCCGGCACCGTCCTTGCCACCGAAGCGGCCACGACGGGGCGAAATCTCCAGCGTGTAGGCCGAGTAGTTGGTGGCCAACACGACGCCGTTGCGGTCGACGATGATGCCGCGGTTGGGCACGATCGGCACCACCGCGATGCGGTTGGCCTCGGCCTGGGTGGCCAGCTCTTCGTGGCGAAAGACCTGCAGGTAGATCAGGCGGGTGGCCAGCAGCAAAAACGCCAACAGCACGAACACGCCTGCGGCCAGCACCCGGCCGCGAAAGCGGTCCACTTCCTGCTCAACGTCGCGCAGAACACTCAGGCTCATAGGGGGCGGTTCTGATCGGGGTCGGGGGCTCGGCGCTGCGGCGCCAGCAGCATCAGCGTGACCACCGGCCACAGCAAGGCCTCGAGGGCCGGGGCCAGAAAGTACCACCAACCCGGGAACATGTCGCCAGCCAACAGGCGCACCACCAGGGACAGGATTTGCGCGGCGTAGAACACCGGCACGATCTGCAAGGCCTGTTCAACCACGCCAAACCACAACAAACGGCGGTGAATCGAGATCGCCACAAAACTCAGCAGCGTGTAGGCCAGGGCATGTTGGCCCAGCAGCGCGCCGGCATGCACGTCCATCAGCAAGCCAAACACAAAGGCCACCCCCACGCCCACACGACGCGGCTGGTGCACGTTCCAGAACACCAGCACCAGGGCCAGAAAGTCTGGCATGGCCGGTTGCCGCCCCAGCGGCAACAGGTTCAGCGCAAAGGCCGCCAGCAGAGTCAAGCCGATGAAAAACGGGTTGGCCGGCAGCAGCAGCTGGTTGGCACCGCGCGGCATGATCATGGCGATTCCCCCGCTGACGGTTTCACGGCAAGCCCGGC